>NZ_MTHE01000013.1:0-70251 GCF_001956865.1 Brevundimonas sp. ZS04 | reverse complement strand
GCCCGGATACTGCAGGTCGTGGGGGTGGTCCTGCGGCTCGAACATGTCCAGCACGTGCGGGCGATAGGCCTGGGCCGTCTTCACGACATAGGAGCCCGCCGGATAGGTCTTGCCGCCCACGGTGAAAGCGCGGACAGCGCGCTCGACGTCGACGCCGGTCTTGATCAGGCTGTTCAGGAAGGCGACGGCGGTCGGCAGGTCGGCCTGATCCGCCGGGATGACATAGCCGCGCGGGTCGCGACGGGCCGGGTCGCGCATGATGCGCTCATACAGGGCCGGATCGACGCCGCGTCGGGCGTCGGCCTGCGTTCCGGCCGCGGCGTTCAGCGCATCCACCGCCGAGGGGGTGAGGCGCCAGGTGTCGGTATTGCCCTTGTCGATGGCGTTCTGGCCCATGCGCCAGATGTTGAACAGCGTCCGGTCCTTGTTGCGCGAGGCGTAGTTCAGCACGGCGCGGTTGATCGACTGCGAATAGTCGATCGACTGGGCGAAACGCCAGGTCTGCGGCGCGACCGGCATGGGCAGGTCGTTGCGCGGCAGCTGGTTCTGCGGGATCAGGCTGATCCGGCTGGGCGTCGGGTGGCCGGTGATCTCGGTCAGCAGACCGACGGCGTTGTGGAAATAGGTGACGGAGCGCTCCATCCCGTTGTTCCATGTCGAGTAGTTGGCCCCGCTGCGCATGGTCGAGCCGGGCTTGCCCTCTTCGATCAAACGGCTGTGCATGGCGGCCCCGACCTCGGACAGGGTGCTCATGACCAGCGGGTCGTAGTTGTAGTTGAAGGGGTCGCGGAACGGCGGCATGAAGACCACGGTCCCCGCCGGCGCCGTCTGGTGGTGGTTGTAGATGATCTGCGGGAACCACTCGCGGAAGAACTGCCGGTTGACGTTGGTCGTCTCGGCCATGGCCGACAGGTAATAGTCGCGGTTGTTATCGTGGCCGACGTACTTCTGGTACAGCACCGGGATGCTGTCGTACTCGCGCTTCAGCGGGTCTTCGTTGCGCATATACCAGGTGGAGACCAGCTCCCACCCGTCGGGGTTCAGCGGCGCGAACAGGATGACCACGTCGTCCAGAATGCGCTTGGCCTCGGCGTCCTCGGCCGTCAGCCATTCATAGAGGGCGGCGATCAGGGCCTGGGGCGGCACCGTCTCGGTGGAGTGCAGGCCGCCGTCGATCCAGACCACGGCCTTGCCCTCGGCGGCCAGGGCGCGGGCCTCCTCCTCGCTGACGCCCTCGGCCTTGGCCAGGCGGCGCGCGATCTCCTGATAGCGGTCGATATTGGCCAGGTTCTGCGGCGAGGAGACGACCGAGAGGTATTGCGTCCGCCCTTCCGACGACCGGCCGATCTCCAGCAGCTTCATCCGGTCCGACTGCCCGGCTAGGGTGTGCAGATAACGCTCGAACTGGGTGTAGGTGATCAGGCGATAATCCGCGCCGACCTCATGGCCGAACGCTTCCATCGGCGTGGTCAGGGCGCGGGCGGGCGCAGCGGCCGCCGCGGCAGGGGCGGGAGAGATGGAGGCCGCCGCCTCCAGCGCCAGGGCGCTGGTCGACGAGAGGGCCAGGACAGCCAGTCCGGCGGCCAACCGGCGTGCAGAACCAAGGATGGGGCGGGACATGCGGACTCCTGATGCGTTCACTCGATCAGCCTTCTGCGAGGCTTGAGCGCAGCTTGGCGTCTTCCAGGCGTGAACGCAATTTGCATCGATCTGGTCGTCGCTGTCTCAAGAGAGTAATTTTCCTGCGCTGTCTCGGACAATTCGGGAGAGATCGCCCCTTTCCGGAATATGTTTCAGACATGAACGAAATTTCGGACTTCAGGCCGGAAAATATTCGTTTCTAGGCCGAAATTCGGCGGCCGATCCATGTCTCCCCCGCCTGGGCCTCGAGGAGTTCGTTGGAGCTCAGAGGATTTTCGTTTATTCGCTGCCTCTTCCTTCTGGGCGGGTGGGGATCCTCCATCGGTTTGTAACTGCGGTCCGGCGACGTCGGGCCTGCAAAGCTGGACGACTTTTTGTATGAAACGCTTGTTCGCCTATTTCATCGTCGGAGCCATGATATTGGGGGTTCTCACAGGGTGGGGCCTCAATCATTTCCTGACGGCGGATCAGGCCTCGGCCGCAGCGTCGAACCTGAATCTGATCACCGACGTCTTCCTGCGTCTGATCAAGATGATCATCGCGCCGCTGGTGTTCACGACTCTGGTGGCGGGCATCGCGCACATGGAGGACGCCGCTTCGGTGGGGCGGATCGGCGTCAAGACCATGACCTGGTTCATCGGCGCCTCGATCGTGTCGCTGGTGCTGGGTCTGGTGATGGTTCAGCTGCTGCAGCCGGGCGCGAACATGCATCTGCCTGAAGCCGTGGCGGCCAGCGCGCCGGCGGCTTCGACGGACGCCTTCTCGCTGCATGGCTTCATCACCCATCTGGTGCCGACCTCGATCTTCGACGCCATGGCCAAGAACGAGATCCTGCAGATCGTCGTCTTCTCGGTCTTCGTCGGCACGGCGGTCGCCGCCCTGGACGACAAGGCTCCGGCGGTGCTGCACCTGGTCGAACAGGCCGCCTCCATCATGCTGAAGGTGACCGAGTTCGTGATGAAGCTGGCGCCCTTCGCCATCTTCGCCGCTCTGGCCTCGACCATCGCCACCCAGGGTCTCGAGATGCTGGGCACCTACGCCAAGTTCGTGCTGGGCTTCTACGGCTCCATGGGCGTGCTGTGGGGTCTGCTGTTCCTGGCCGGCGCCGTGGTGCTGGGCAAGCGGGTGATCCCGCTGTTCCGCGAGATCCGCACCCCGACCCTGCTGGCCTTCTCGACGGCTAGCTCGGAAGCGGCCTATCCGCGCATCCTGGAGGCCCTGCCCAAGGTCGGCGTGCGCCGTCGCATCGTCAGCTTCGTCCTGCCGCTGGGCTATTCGTTCAACCTGGACGGGTCGATGCTCTACTGCACCTTCGGCACCATGTTCATCATGCAGGCCCATGGCGTGCAGCTGAGCGTGTCGCAACAGATCTTCATGCTGCTGCTGCTGATGGTGACGTCCAAGGGCATCGCCGGCATTCCGCGCGCGTCGCTGGTGGTGATCATGGCGACCCTGACCTACTTCGGCCTGCCCGAGGCGTGGATCGCCATCGTCCTGGGCGTCGACCACCTGCTCGACATGGGCCGCTCGGCCACCAACGTCGTCGGCAACTCGGTCGCCGCCGCGGTGGTCGCCAAGTGGGAAGGCGAACTGGACGACATGCCTGTGGGCGACGGGCCTGTGGACGGGGCTGACGGGGCGGAGCGCCCGGCGACAGCCTGACGGTCATTCAGACGATCAAGCGAGAGCGGCGGCCCTGCGAAGGGTCGCCGTTTTCAATTGCCTTTCGGGCGACGCGCTGCGGTCGCCTTCAGTGAGCGGTCAGATGGGTCGCGAATCTGTCAATTGCAGCGACGCTTTGCCTTGAAATGTGAAATTCAAGACTCAAAAAGCAATAAGCGTGCGTCTTCTGTGGATATGCGTTAAGGTATCGTTAGTGCTCAGGCGTTGCTTACGTTGAAGATGCCGCCGGTTTCGAGCGAGGCCGTGCGCCAGTCCTGGAGCGTTGGCGTTGGAACAAGCTGTGTGGGAGGCCGGTCGGGCAGGACGCCGGGCCGCAGAGGGGGCGTGGTTCGCCCCGGACAGACGATCGAACCCGGATCGCCGTCGTCGGCCATTGACGGCGGCCGCCGACGATGTCGAAGGGCAGTGCAATCGCGCCCTGGCCGCCTGGATCGATCACGAGATGCGCGCGCGCCTGCTGGTCACGCGGATGCTGGAGGTGGTGTGGCTGAATGAGGCCGCGCGCGCGCTCCAGGAAGACGGCGACCTGTTCGAGGTCGAAGGGGGGCGGCTGTCCCTGCGGTCGCGCGCCCTGCCGCGTCTGATGGCGCAGGCGCGATCAGATGAAACGCGGTGTCTGGCGACGCCGGGGTCTGACGGACGGACCTGGGTGATTTGGGCGCGCGAGGTGGCGTCGGCCCCGACCTGCCTGATCGGCCTGACCCTGCAGCGCGTCGGCGGCGAAACGCGCTTCCAGGCCCTGATCGAGACCCACCTCTTGTCGCCGTCCGAAGGGCGGATCGTGGAGATGTTGCTGGCGGGGAACGAGACCGGCCGCATCGCCCAGATCATGGACGTCTCGCTGGAGACGGTCCGGTCCCACCTCAAGCGCGCCTATCAGAAGATGGGCGTGCGCAGCCGCGGCGAACTGTTCGCCCAGGCCCTGGCTTTCGTGGTCCCTTGAGCGAAGGCGTTTAGGGCGCGCTCGGCGTGGTCAGCGGCGCGGCCGTCGCCGCCGGGGCTTCGACGGCCTTGTCGATCAACAGAGGCCCCATGGCGAAGGCGGCCACGGCGGCGCCGGCCGACAGGGCCAGCACGGCCACCACCCCATAGGCGATCAGCGAGCGCGACCGGCGACGGCGAAACCCGCCCGGCCGCACGTTTCGCACCAGCACATAGGGGCGGTTGGTGAAGGCTTCGGAGCCGATGATGTTGTGCTGGGACAAAGAAGACGCTCCCGACTTTTCCTTGAACGGAACGCCTCAGAGAGCGGCTTCTTGGGGCCAAAGGATGGCGAACGCCGGTCAAACGACGACGGCCGCGCAGAGGCGCGGCCGTCGAAAAAATGCTCAGCTAACGGCCTAGTTTACGGCCCAGCTAACGGCTCAGCTAAGGGGGCTCAGCCCCCCAGGGTGACGTTGACGGCGCGGCCGCCGCGCGTCTGCACCCGGCGCATCAGCACCATGACGCTGTTGCCGGCCTTGACCGGGGCGATCAGGAACCAGCTTCCGTCCGGCAGGCCGGAGAAGCGGAAGCCGCCGTCGGCGCAGGGCTCGGCCCGTTCATAGGAGCGATAGTCGGCGCCCTGCTCGCCGGCCGATCGGGCGCGCACCACGGCGGCCGGGACGGCGGCGCGATCGGCGGCGCCGTACAGGCGGTCGATGCGGGCGCGGGTGTAGCGGGTGTCGGGGATCAGGCCGACGTTGCCGGCGCACTGAAAGACGCGACCGTCCTGAGCGAAGGCCACGCGGCCCTCGATCGAGGCCTGCCCCGCGCGGGTCGACCAGGCGAAATCATCGGCGTTGAAGACGGCGGGGCCGACGGCGCTGCCCCCCATCGGGGTCGTGGCGCAGGCGGAAAGGGCCAGACCGCCGATCACGAGGGCGGCCAGCCCCTTGAGGCGGGCGGGCGAGCGCGAGAAGGTGGTCATGGTGGCGGCTCCCGGTTTCAGTTCAGGCGTCGGCCCGGCATGACCTTGCAGGGCAGGGCGAGTCAAGGTTGCTCGCCGTCGCGCCCTGTTCCAAAAGGGGGCCGTAGACCGGACGAAAGAGGCCGGCCGTAAACAAAATCAGGGAATTCATGACCGTCACCATCGACGACATCCGCGAGGCGCAAAAACGCATCGCCGGTCAGGTCGACCGCACGCCCGTCCGCTATTCGCGCCGCCTGTCGCAACTGACCGGCGCCGAGATCTGGATCAAGTTCGACAATCTGCACTTCACCGGCAGCTTCAAGGAGCGCGGCGCCCTGAACCGGCTGCTGCAGCTGACGCCGGACGAGAAAAAGCGCGGCGTCGTCGCCGCCTCGGCGGGCAACCACGCCCAGGCCCTGGCCTATCACGGCGGCCGTCTGGGCGTGCCCGTGACCATCGTCATGCCCGAGGGCACCCCCTTCGTGAAGGTGGACGGCACCCGCGCCCATGGCGCCAATGTGGTCATCCACGGCCTCGACTTCTCCGGTTCGACCGAGGAGGCCAAGCGGCTTCAGGCCGAGCACGGCTATGTCTTCGTCTCGGCCTTCGACGACGAGGGCATCGTCGCGGGGCAAGGCGTCTGCGGCCTGGAGTTTCTGGAGGACGCGCCGGACCTGGACGCCCTCATCATCCCCATCGGCGGCGGCGGCCTGATCGCGGGCAGCGCCATCGCCGCCAAGGCGATGAAGCCGGGCATCAAGATCTTCGGCGTCGAGGCCGCCCGCTATCCGTCCTTTACGGCGCGCCGTCGCGGCGAACCGGCCAAGTGCAGCGGCCAGACTATCGCCGAGGGCATCGCCATTAAGGCTGTGGGCGAAATCCCCTTCGCCCTGGCCGACAGCCTGATCGACGAGGTCTTCGTCTGCGAAGAGGCCGACTTCGAAAAGGGCGTGGCCCTGCTGGCGACGCTGGAGAAGACGGTGGCCGAGGGCGCCGGGGCCGGCGGCCTGGCCGCCATCCTGGCCAACCCGGAACGCTTCAAAGGCATGAAGGTCGGCGTCGAGCTGACCGGCGGCAACATCGACGCCCGCATGCTGGCCGTGGTGCTGAACCGCGAAATGGTCCGCGAGAAGCGGCTGATCGTCTATCGCATCCTGGGCGACGACCGCCCCGGCATGCTGTCGGCCATGGCCGCCGTGATCGGCGGGCGGGGCGGCAACATCATCGACGTGGTGCACAACCGGCTGGCGCTGGACGTGCCCGCTAAAGGGGCCGAGTTCGACATCATGGTCGAGACCCGCGACGCCCGTCATGCCGAGGAAATCGGCGCCGCCTTGAAGGACCAGGGTTATGAACTTCGCATGGGTTAGGCGCCCTCTCGGCGCCGCCATGGCCGCGACCGCTCTTCTGGCCCTCTCCGCTTGCAGCCGACCGTCCGGCGCGCCTGAAGACCTGGCCAAGAACGCGGCTGAATCCGCCGCCTTCATGAAACAGAACGCCTCGGAAGAGGGCGTGCAGACCCTGCCGTCCGGCCTGCAGTACAAGGTCGTGGCCTCCGGTCCGGCGGGCGGCGTCAGCCCCGATCGCAACGACCTGGTCAGGGTCGACTATGAAGGCACGCTGACGGACGGCACGGTGTTCGACAGCTCGTTCAAGCGCGGCGCCCCGGCGGTCTTCTCGCCCGAGGGCGTGGTGCCCGGCTGGACCGAGGCCCTGCAACTGATGAAGCCCGGCGACGAGTGGATTCTCTTCCTGCCGCCCGAGCTGGGCTACGGCGAGATGGGCGGCCCGCCGATGATCCCCGGCAATGCGGTGCTGGTGTTCCGCCTCAAGCTGCTGGACGTGGCCCCCGTGCCCGGCGGGGGGCGCGGCGTGGGCCAGGCGATGGGCTGATCTTCCTTCTCCCCTTGCGGGAGAAGGTGTCAGGCGGAGCCTGACGGATGAGGGGTTTCTCCACGGGGGAAGCCCCTTTTTGCTAGGTCTGAGGGCGGCGAGACCCCTCATCCGACCCGCTGCGCGGGCCACCTTCTCCCGCAAGGGGAGAAGGACGCCATTCCTGCTTCACAGCTTCATCTGTCTCGCTTGCCCGCCGCGTCTCGCGCAGCTCGGCGAACCGCTCCGGCGATAGCTGCGACAACGCCCACACCGCCGCACCGCGCACCACGGGGGCCGGATCGTCCAGCAGCCGCTCGACCGCCTCGATCAACGTCGCCTCGCTCGAGTTCCCCGCCGCATAGAGCGCATTGCGAATGAACCGGTCGCGGCCGATCCGCTTGACCGGGCTCTTGGTGAACAGGGCGCGGAAGGCGGGGTCGTCCAGCGCCAGCAGGTCCGCCAGCGGCGGCGACTTCAGCGCATCGCGGGCCTGCAGCCGCGTCTCCGACGCTTCCTGCGCGAACTTGTTCCACGGGCAGGCGGCCAGGCAATCGTCGCAGCCGTAGATGCGGTTGCCCGTCGCGATGCGGAACTCGCGCGGCCAGGCGCCGGCATATTCGATGGTCAGATAGGAGAGGCAGCGTCGGGCGTCGATCTGGAACGGTGCCGGAAAGGCCTGCGTCGGACAGGCGTCCAGACAGGCGGTGCAGCGGCCGCAATGCTCGACCTCGGCCTCGTCCGCCTCGATCTCGGCGGCGGTCAGTACGGTCCCCAGGAACAGCCAGTTGCCGTGGGTGCGGCTGAGCAGATTGGTGTGCTTGCCCTGCCAGCCCAGGCCCGCCCGCTGGGCCAGCGGCTTCTCCATCAGGGGGGCGGTGTCGACGAAGACCTTGACCTCCTGGCCCAGCCGCGCGGCGATCTGGCCGGCCAGGATCTTCAGCCGACCTTTGATGACCTCATGATAGTCGTCGCCGCGCGCATAGACGGAGATATAGCCCGCCGACGCCTCCTCCAGCTCGGGCCGGGGGTCTTCGTCGGGGCCGTAGTTCATGCCCAGGACGATGGCCGTCTTCGCCCCGTCCCACATGGCGGTGGGATGGGCGCGGCGCTCCAGCGTCGTCTCCATCCAGCCCATGTCGCCGTGACGGCCCGCGTCGACGAAATGGGCCAGCTTCTCGCCCGCGCTCCACGGATCGCTGGCCGAGGCGAAGCGGCACACGCCGAAGCCCAGTTCGGCGGCGCGCTGTCGGATGAAGATGCGGGGATCGGCCGCCATGAGGGCGCTTTAGCCCTGAGGGGCCTCAGAAGTCGAGGTCGGCGTACCAGGGCGCCGGGTGCACGCCGGGGAAGCGGTCGCCCAGCAGCGGCCGGAAACAGGGGCGCGACTTCAGCTTGGAGTACCACAGCTTCAGCGACGGCCAGGACGCCCAGGCGATCTCGCCGAAATAGTCCAGCACTGACAGATGGCCCGCCGCGATCAGGTCGGCCTGGCTGAGACGGCGTCCGGCCAGCCACTCGCGTCCCGCCGCCAGCGGCTCCAGCACCGTCAGATGGCTTTTCAGCGCTTCGCGGCCTTCACGCAGCATCCGCGCGTCGGGCGGGCCGAGCCGCAGCAGGGGCTTCTCCATCCGCTCATGCAGCAGGACGGCGTCCACTTCGTCGGAGAAGCGACGGCTGAACCAGGTCGCCAGACGGCGCGCCTCGGCCCGCTCGGCCGCATCGGCGGGCAGCAGGAAGTCGCCCTTGGAACGGTCTTCCAGCCAGCCCAGGATGGCGTCCAGCTCGCACAGGGTCAGAGGCCGGTTCTTTTCCGTCGTCGTCAGCACCGGCGGCATGCCCGAGGGATTCATCTCGAACAGGGGGCAGTCGTCCTCCCACGGGCGAACCGCCTCCTCGCTATAGTCGACCTTGGCCTCGCCCAGCGCCAGCCGCGCCGTGCGCGAAGCCGGGTGATAGGCGAAATGATAGAGGACGGCGGGCGTGGACATCGTCCGCCTTCATGCGCCCGCGCGCGTTAAGGCTCCGTTTACCGCGCGCGATTGTCGCAGGGGGTCAGGACCAGGGTCCGGCTTGCGGCGAGGGCGCTTCGGGCGAGGCGGCGTCCGACGTCTCCGGCCGCGTCGTCGCGAAGGCGCCGCCGTGCGGTTCGGCCGCGCCGCGCGGGTCGGCGTGGATCAGGATGTCGGCGTGGGGAAAGACCTTCAGCACCCGCTTCTCGGCGTCCAGGATGATGTCGTGCGCGGCCTTCAGGCTGAGGTCGGGGTCCAGGTCGACGTGCATCTGCACCATCAGGGCCTGGCCCGCCATGCGGGTGCGCAACTGGTGGACGTTGGCGACGCGGTCGTCCTCGGTCACGGCGGCGACGATGGCGGCGCGCTCCTCGTCCGAGGCGGCCCGGTCCAGCAGGTGGCCGGCTGCGTCCTTCAGCAGGCTGACGGCGCCCCAGGCCAGCCAGACCGCGACCACCAGGCCCGCCGCCGCGTCCAGTCCCGGCGCCTGGAGGAAGGCGCCCGAGATCACTCCGACCAGCACCACCACATTGGCGGCCAGATCGGCGGCGTAGTGGGCGCGGTCGCCCGCCACGGCCAGGGAGCCGGTCTTCTTCATCGCCTGGGTCTGCATCCACACCAGACCCGCCGTGACGGCGATGGATAGGAGGACCACGCCCACGGCCCAGCCGCCCGAGGTGACAGGGCGGGGATCGAAGATGCGCTGCACCGCCTCCCAGCCGATGAAGACGCCCGAGGCCAGCACCATGCCCGCCTGCACCAGCGAAGCCAGACCTTCGGCCTTGCCGTGACCATAGCGGTGGTCGTCGTCGGGCGGGGCGGCGGCCCAACGCACGGCGAAGAAGGTCGCCAGCGACGCCACCAGGTCCAACGCCGAATCCGCCAGGCTGGCCAGGATGGAGACCGAGCCGGACGCCCCCAGGGCGAAGGCCTTCATGACGATCAGCAGGACCGCCGTCCCCACCGACAAGGTGGTGATCCGGCGCGTGGTCTCATGGGCGGCGTCGAGGGGAGAGGCGGTCATTTCCCTGCCCTTGTCGCCCAAAACAGCGCCCGCGCCAATGGCGGCGGCGGGGCGGGGACGCTAAGGAGAGGAGACGGGACGCCGCAGGGCGCAGCGCGCCCGACGTAAAGATCGAGACGGAGCATTCATGGCGGACTGGCTGACGGCGATCCTTCTGGGTCTGGTCGAAGGGTTGACCGAGTTCATTCCGGTGTCGTCCACCGGCCACCTGCTGCTGCTGGGGCATTTCCTCGGCTTTGAAAGCACCGGCAAGACGTTCGAGATCGTCATCCAGCTGGGCGCCCTGCTGGCCATCATCAGCGTCTATTTCAAACGGCTGTGGACGCTGGCGACGCGCTGGCCCTTCGACCCGGAGGCGCGGCGCTTCCTGATCGGCCTGCTGGTCGCCTTCCTGCCGGCGGTGGTGATCGGCTTCCTGGCCTACGGCTTCATCAAGACGGTGCTGTTCGAGACGCCGCTGGTGATCTGCGTCGCCCTGATCATCGGCGGGGTGCTGCTGCTGTGGCTGGACCGGATGCGCAAGGTTCCGGCCTATCTCGATGCGGACCGCTATCCCTTCCGGGTCTATTTCCTGATCGGCCTGTTCCAGTGCCTGGCCATGATCCCCGGCGTGTCGCGTTCGGGCGCCACCATCGCCGGCGGCCTGCTGCTGGGCACGGACAAGCGGTCGGCGGCCGAGTTCAGCTTCTTCTTGGCCCTGCCGACCATGGGCGCGGCGGTCTTCTATGACCTGTTCAAGAACCGCGACGTGCTGGACTTCAGCGACCTGGGCCTGATCGCCATCGGCTTCATCGCCGCCTTCGTCTCGGCCCTGGCCGTGGTGCGCTTCCTGCTCGACTTCGTGTCCAAGCGCGGCTTCGGCCCCTTCGCCTGGTGGCGCATCGTGGTCGGCGTCGTCGGCATCATCGGCCTGGGCGTGACGGGCGCGCTCTGACGCCCTCATGCCGCGTGATTAAAAAACCCCTCGGGACGTCGGTCCCGAGGGGTTTTTCTTGAGCCGTATCTGAGATCAGGCGGCAGGGCTTTCGGCGTACTGGCCGCCGTCGCGGTAGCGCCACAGATAGCTCGGCGCGATGGCTTCCAGGCCCGAAGGCTCGACGCCCAGGTCGGCCAGGCCCTTGGCGCCCGGCGCCACGACGTTGTCGCTTTCCAGCAGCACGACCTGATCCTTGGTCAGGGCCGGAGCCAGGCCGATCACGGCCGGGATCTGGGCCAGGGAGCCGATCAGACGCGCGACCGGGAAGGGCAGGGGCAGCAGGATGTTCCTGCGGTTGGTCTCGCGCAGGATGAACTTCAGGATGTCCTCGAAGGTCCAGACCGACGGGCCGCCCAGTTCATAGGTCTCGCCCGCCGCTTCGACGGCGACGGTCGCGCGAGCGACGGCCTCGGCGACGTCGGCGACGTAGACGGGCTGGAACCTGGTCTGGCCGCCGCCGATCAGCGGCAGGACCGGCGACCAGGTCGCCATGGCGGCGAAGCGGTTCAGGAACTGGTCGCCCGAGCCGAAGACGATCGACGGGCGCACGATCACTGCGCCGGGGAAGGCGGCGCGCACGGCGGCCTCGGCCTCGCCCTTGGTGCGGGCGTAGTCGGCCTTGCCGTTGGCGTCGGCGCCCAGGGCGGAGATGTGGGTCAGGCGCTTGGCGCCCGCCGCCCTGGCCGCCTCGGCGACATTGGTCGCGCCCTCGACGTGCAGGGTCTGGAACTTGCGGCCGCCGGTCTCGAACAGGATGCCGACCAGGTTGATCACGGCGTCGGCGCCGCGCACGGCCTCGGCTACGGCGGCCTTGTCGGTAATGTCGCAGCGGACGACCTGAACCTGGCCGACGTCGCCGGCCATGTGCAGCACGGGCGCGCTCTTGGCGTTGCGCGCGGCGACGCGCACGCGCCAGCCGCGACGGGCCAGGGCGCGCACCACCTGGGTTCCGATGAAGCCCGAGCCTCCGAACACGGTGACCAGACCGGGGGCGAAATCAGCCATCTCAGACGCTCCAACGCCAAGCCCCGGCCGCACACGCAGCCGGAGGCGAAAATCTCATGGGCGGGGCTTAACCGAAGCGGCCCCGCCCCGCAACGAGAAGGGGCGGGATTCCGCCCGATCCGCCAGCCCCTTCAGCCGGCCCCCTCAGTCCGCGCGGTGGACGATGCGCCCGCCCACGACCGTCAGCACGGCCCGGCCCTTGGTGATGTCGGCGGCGGGGACGGTCATCAGGTCGATGTCGAAGGCGGTGAAGTCGCCGCGCTTGCCCACCGCGATGGTGCCCAGTTCGTCCTCGCGGAAGCTGGCGTAGGCGGGCCACAGGGTGAACATCTTCAGCGCCGTCGCCCGATCGACCGCTTCGTTCGGGCGCCAGTCCGGCCCCTGGAAGCCGTTCAGGTCGCGCCGCGCCACGGCGGCGTAAAACTCGATCAGCGGATCGCCCCGCTCGACCGGCGCATCCGAGCCGCCGACCACGATCACCCCGCGATCCACCAGCGTATGCCAGGCGTAGGCCCCGTCCAGCCGCGCGTCGCCCAGGCGGTCGGCGGCGAAATGCAGGTCGCCGATGGCGTGGCTGGGCTGCATGGAGGCGATGATCGGCAACTCGTCGAAGTAGTGATAGTCGCTGGGCCGGATGATCTGGGCGTGCTCGATGCGCCAGCGCGGATCGGCCAGCTTCCACTCGGCCTTCGGCACGGAACGCAGGGCTTCTTCATACCAGGCGGCGACATCGTGGTTGCCCTGATCGCCGATGGCGTGGGTGGCGATCTGGACGCCGGTGCGCAACGCCTCCTGATACAGGGGCATGACCTCTTCGCGCGAGGTGCGCATCAGGCCGGTGGTGTCCGGGCGATCCGAATAGGGCTCGAACAGCTTGGCCCCGCGCGAGCCCAGGGCGCCGTCGGCGTAGAATTTGATCGCCCGCGTGATGACCAGGCCGTCGCCCGCGTCGCGCGGGCCGCCTGCCATCAGGGCGCGCGCGTCGCCCATGTCGATGTTGTTGTAGACGCGGGCCGTGGCCTCGCCGTCGCGCGCCATCTGCTCCAGCAGGGGCACGTCCTTCCACGGCGCGCTCATGAAGTGAATGCCGGTCCAGCCGTAGCGGGCGTAGACGTCGAAGCCCGCGCGATAGGCCGCGCGCGTGGCCGCCGCATCAGCCTGCGGCGCCAGGCCCGCGATCAGGTCGCCCGAGGCGTCGACCAGCAGGCCCGTCGGCCGGCCGTCCGGTCCCTTCAGGATGTCCCCGCCCGAGGGCGAGGGCGTCGAGGCGTCGATCCCCGCCGCCTTTATCGCCGCGCTGGATACGGCCACCGCATGGCCGTCGGCGCGGGTCAGCATCACGATCCGGCCCGGCGCGGCGGCGTCCAGATCGACGGCGGTCAGGAAGCGCTTCTCGGGCCAATGGGTCTCGATCCAGCCGCGGCCGACGATGACGCCCTCGGGATGGGCTTCGGCCCAGGCGCGGAGCCTCTGCATGGCTTCGACGACCGAAGCGGAGCCTTCCAGGTTCAGCGTCGTTTCGCGCCAGCCGATGCCGTCCAGGTGGGCGTGGCCGTCGGTGAAGCCAGGGAACAGCGCCGCCCCCTTCAGGTCCACCACCTCCAGCCCCTCGGCCGACGGGGCGCCGTTCGCCGCGCCGACATAGGCGATGCGCCCGTCGCGCACGACCACCACCTCGGCGGTCGGCCGGGCTTCGTCGCCGGTATGGATCGGCCCGCCCCGGATCAGCAGGTTCTGGGCGTAGGCCGCGGGCGCGGCCGCCAGCATCAGGGCGGCGGCCAGGGACAGGGTCTTCAGGGTTCGGATCATCAGCGCCTCCAGTCGCGGCGCAGGGGAGCCGCAGCCGGGCTTGGCGTCAAGCGATCCTGCGCGCATCATCGCCGCATGAAGCTGTTCACCATCGGCTATGAAGGCGCGACGCAGGCCCAGGTCATCGACCGGCTGAAGGCGGCGGGGGTCGAACTGGTCGCCGACGTGCGGGCGGTCGCTTCGTCGCGCATCGCGGGCTTTTCCAAGACCGTGCTGGGCGAAAGCCTGAAGGCCGAGGGGCTGGACTATCTGCAACTGCGCGCCCTGGGTACGCCCAAGGCCGGGCGCGACGCGGCGCGCAAGGGCGACGCCGCGACCATGCGCGCCGTCTTCAGCGCCCATATGCAGGAACCGGACGCCGAGGCCGCCTTCCAGCAACTGCGCCATGTGGCGGGCGAACGGCGCGTCGCCCTGCTGTGCTTCGAGGCCGACGCCTGCGGCTGCCACCGCTCCATCCTCGCGGACCGGCTGGCGCGCGAGGACGGGGCGGAGGTGACGAACCTCTAGACGGCCTTACGGACGCCCCACCACCTGATCGACCGAGTTGCTGGTGACCGGGTGGTACAGCGGCCGGGCCTTGGCGTAGATGCGCGTGGCGATCGGGCGGCCCCAGTCGCCTTCGGCCCACAGGGTCTGGAACAGCGGCAGGACGAATTTGCGCCGTCCCTGGCTGGTCAGGAAGCGGTCGGCCACAGCCACGGCGGGCTCGTAGCGGTTGGCCAGGGCGGCCTGCAGCCAGGCGAAGACCAGTTCGGCGTTGCCTTCGCGGTCCAGCTTCAGCGTGCTTTCCAGATCGGCCAGCTGGGCCGGGCTCAGCCAGTCGGCGCCCGCCGCCAGCCCCTCGGGCCGCCACGATAGGAAGCGCAGGCGCTGCTGGGTGTTCCAGTCCTTCCACGGCACGGCCGAGGCCGGGCCCTTGGCGACGTAGAAGGCGCGGGCGGCCGCATCGACCGGCTCGAAAGCGTGCGACACCGGCGCCTGGACGTTGGACGGCAGACCCGGTTCATAGACCCAGGCGTTCAGCTGCAGCCGTTGCTCCAGGGCCGCGTCGCCCTTGATCAGGTGCGTGCGGATGTCCTGAAGGAAGCGTTCCGACGTCATCGGCCGCCAGGCGTTGCGCTCGAAATAGCCGCGCAGCCAGGCGTCGAACTTCTCGCGCCCGGCGATCTGTTCGATGGTCCGCAGGAAGGCGGCGCCCTTGTCATAGGCGATGGTGTTCATGCCGTCGTCGGGATCGCGCCCGGTCAGCTCCAGGTGCAGGCGGGTGTCGGCCGGGGCCAGCTCCTTCAACTCGTCCTGCAGCCCGCTCCAGGCCAGAACCTGCTCCTGCACGGCGGCGTCGCGGCCGTAGACGGCCTCCATGATCCGGTTCTCGAAATAGGAGGTGAAGCCTTCGTTCAGCCAGAAGTCGTCCCAGGTGGCGTTGGTCACCAGGTTGCCCGACCAGGAGTGCGCCAGCTCGTGCGCCACCAGCGAGACCAGCGACCGGTCCCCGGCGATGATGGTCGGGGTGGCGAAGGTCAGCATGGGGTTCTCCATGCCGCCGAAGGGGAAGCTGGGCGGCAGGACCAGCAGGTCGTAGCGGCCCCAGCGATAGGGGCCGTACAGGGCCTCGGCCGCGTCCACCATCTCGGCGGTCGGCTGAAGCTCGTGCGCCGAGGCCTGAAGCTGGCTCGGCTCGGCCCAGACGCCGGTGCGCTCGTCGAACGGGGCGAAGGCCAGGTCGCCGACGGCGACGGCGATCAGATAGGGCGGGATCGGGTTGTCCAGCTTGAAGCGCCAGGCCTTGGTCCCGGCGCCGGCCGCCTCGCCCTTCGGCGTCAACTGCTCGGCCGACATGACGACGGTCAGATCAGCCGGGGCGGTGATGCGGGCGGTGTAGGACTGGCGGACGCCCGGGCTGTCCTGGGTCGGGATCCAGGTGCGGGTCAGGATTGCCTGGCCCTGGCTGAACAGATAGGGCTTCTGGCCGCCCGCCGTCTGTTGCGGGCTGAGCCACTGCAGGGCCGAGGCGTCGGGGCGAGTGGAATAGTCGATGACGATCTTCTGCGTCTCGCCGCCTTGGAAGGCCGGGATGCGCACGGTCAGGGGCTGGCCCTTGATCGGATCAGACGCGCCCAGGCTCCATTGCAGGGCGCGGCCCTGGGCGTCGGTCACGCCCTTGATGTCCAGCATCTTGGCGTCCAGCACCACCTCGGTCGCGCCGGGACGGCCGGTCACGTCCAGCGTGGCCTTGCCCGACAAGGTCTTGGCGGCGAAGTCGGCGGCCAGGTCCAGGTCGACGTGCGTCACCCGCGCCTCGGCCGGGCGGGCGTAGGAGTGGGCGTCGTTGACGTAGTCGGTCGCGGGGGCCGGGGCCGGCGCGGCGGGGACCAGCGGAGTCATGGGGGTGATCTCTCCGGTCGTGGCGCAGGCGCCCAGGGACGTGGCGAGGGCGGCGGCGAGGGCGAGGGCGGAAACCCGCCCGACCAGCTTCAGGGTCATCGAACGCTCCGTATTCAGATGCGCCCGAAAAGGCCCCCTCGCGCCCGAAAGATCAAGCCTTTGCTGCGGGCGGCGGCAGGTGATGCGCCTTGAACAAACGCCCCTTCTCGGCCGCCAGCACCAGCAGCAGGGCCGCGACGCCCAGCAGAACGAAGCCCACGGTCATCGGCACGGTCGAACCGTCGAACTGCTGGCCGATGGCGAAGCCCAGCAGGGCCCCGCCGATCGAGGAGATGAAGCCCTGGGCCGAGGAGGCCGTGCCCGCGATATGGCCCATCGGCTCCATGGCCATGGCGCCGAAATTGCCGGCGATGAAGCCGAAGCAGAACATCTTGCAGGCCTGCAGCGCGGCGAACATCCACAGGCTGTCGTGGCCCAGGTAGGCGATGACGGCGTGCAGGGCGCTGAAGCCGATGAAGCCGATCAGGGCCGTGTGCGCGATCAGGCGCGAGCCCAGCTTCTCGACCAGGCGGGCGTTCAGGATCGAGGCCACGGCGATGCCCGCCGCCACCAGGGCGAAGACGACTGGGAACAGGCCCGGCGCCTTGAACACGTCGAAGAAGATCTGCTGCGAGGAGTTGATGAAGCCGAACAGCGCCCCGCTGATGACCGTCATGGCCAGGGTGTAGCCCATCCCCTGACGGTGGATCAGGGCGAAGCGGAAGGCGCCGGCGATGCGGCCGAGATTGATCGGCATCCGGTCTTCGGGATGCAGGGTCTCGGGCAGGCGCAACCCGGCCCAGATCAGGAAGGCCCCGCCCGACAGGGCGAAGACGCCGAAGATCCACGGCCAGGGCGCGACCAGCATGATCATCTGCCCCACGGCGGGCGCGATGATCGGCACGCCCAGAAAGACCAGGAAGCTCAGCGACATGACGCGCGCCATGGTCCGTCCGACATAGCGGTCGCGCACGATGGAGACGGCCAGCACCCGCGTCGCCGCTGCGCCCACGCCCATGCCGACGCGCGACAGGATCAGCAGGTCGAAGCTGTGGGCGAAGGCGGCCAGCACGCTGAAGGCGACATAGACGCCGATGCCCGCGAACAGCACGGGGCGTCGTCCGTAACGATCCGACAGCGGGCCATAGAACAGCTGCGCCCCGCCGAAGCCCAGCAGATAGGCGGTGATGATCCACTGACGGCTGTTCTCATTGGTCACGCCCAGGTCTTGGCCGATGTGGGGCAGGGCCGGCAGCATGGCGTCGATCGCCAGGGCGTTCAGCGCCATCATCACCGCGATCAGGCAGACGAATTCGGCGAAGCCCGGCCCCTTGGCGGGAAGCGACGGCTTGGCCTCGATCTCGGCGGGCGGGGTCGGGGCTCGGGTCATGGAGAGCAGATGCCGCCTGCGACAGGCTGACGCAACCCTGCAAAGGTGAAGTTTTTTGCGCTGCAACAACAAGACAGGCGATGAGCAGGGTCCGAGCCGGAGCCTAGTCCTTCACCGTGATCCGCGCCGTCACCGACATGCCGGGCGACAGGCGCTCGACGCCTTCCTGCCCCGGATCGACGGCGATGCGGACGGGGATGCGCTGGGCCACCTTGGTGAAGTTGCCGGTGGCGTTGTCGGGACGGATGACGCTGAACTCCGAGCCGGTGGCGGGCGAGATGCGCTCGACCTTGCCGGTCAGGACGCGGCCGCCCAGGGCGTCGACGGTGATCTTGACAGGCTGGCCCACGCGGACGTCGCGCATCTGGTTCTCCTTCATATTGGCCGTGACCCAGACCACGTCGGGGACCAGGGCCGTCATCTGCGTGCCGACCGCCACCTGCTGGCCCTGACGCATGGAGATTTCGCCCAGGCGGCCGTCGCGCGGCGCCTCGATGCGGGTGTTGTCCAGATCGATCTGGGCCAGCCGGACCTGGGCGCGAGCGTTCTCGACGGCGGCCTCCAGCGAGCCGCGGCTGACCACGGCCGAGGTCACGCCGGTCTGGGCCACGTCCTCGGCGGCGCGGGTTTCGGCCAGCTGGGCCTCGGCGGCGCGCAGGGCGTTCTGGGCCACATCGACCTGGGCCTGGGCGACCCAGCCGCCCTCGAACAGGGTGCGCACGCGGGCCGCATCGGCCCGGGCCTTGGTCACGGCCGACTGGGCGGCGGCGATGGCGGCGCGCGTCTGGGCCACCGATCCGCGCGCCGAGGCCTGGCTCTGGGCCGAGTTGGCCAGGGCCGCCTCGGCCGAATGCAGCGAGGCCTGCGCCTGCTCCAGACGCTGGCGATAGATGCGGTCGTCGATGGTGGCCAGCAGCTGGCCCTGCTTCACCGTCTGGAAGTCCTGCACCTCGACCGAGGTGACATAGCCGCTGACCTGGGGGCTGATGATCGTCACCTGGCCGCGCACATAGGCGTTGTCCGTCGTCTGCGGTCCGCCCGAGAACGGCGGCAGGCCCCAGGCGTGCAGGATCAGCCCGGCCCCGATCAGGGCGATCACGCCCAGGACCACGCCCCACATCATCCGCCGCGTCCTGGACACCAGGGGCGGAGGCGCGGCAGGCGCAGGCGCTTGAGCGGGAGGCGGCGGGGCGGAGGGGGAGGCGTCGGTCATGGTCGGGTCCGGTTCACTCGGCGGAGGGCGCTGGCGCTTGGCTCGCCTGGGCGGCGTCGCGACGGCGGGCGCACAGCGCCTCGATGCGGGGGCGGTAATGGTTGACGGCGACCCAGCCGGCGCCGACGGCGGCGACGACGGAGATCATCAGGAAGACGTCGTTGTAGGCCAGCACCTGGGCCTGCTGGCTGACCTGCTGGTGCAGCAGGCGCAGGGCCGCGCTCTGGCGCAGGGCCGGGTCGTCGATGACGTGGGCGTAGGCGCCGCCCAGCTGTTGCAGCCGCTGCACCGTCTCGGGATCGCCTAGGCCGATGCTCTCGGCCAACTGATTGGAATGGAACTTCTCGCGCAGGGTCTGGACGGTGCCGATCAGGGCCGAGCCCATCAGGCCGCCGACGTTCTGGCACAGGGAGAAGAAGATGATGAAGCTGATGAAGCTCTTGCCGCCGCCCTGCAGCACCTTGCCGAAGCCGATGATCATCGTCGGCCCGATGAAGAAGGCGGCGGCGAAGGCCAGCAGGGCCTGGCTGACGTACAGCTCGCTCGGCCGCGTCAACACGGTGGCGTGGCTGTCCAGATAGGCGCCCAGGGCGATGAGGCCCAGCGCGATGGAGATCGGCTTCCACAGTTTGTTCGGGTTCAGGGTGAAGGCGCTGACCAGCGACCCCGCCGCCGTGGCCGCCAGCATGACCCAGAACAGGCTGTGCATCTGGTCGTTCCCCAATCCCATCTGCTGCAGGAAGCCGACCGCGCCGGTCGTCTGTTCCGACAGGACGATCCGCATCAGCAGGATGGCCAGCATCAGGCGCACGATGTCACGCCCTGCCAGCCAGCGCAGGTCGATCAGGGGATTGGCGCGGTTGTACTCATGGATGGCGGCGGCCGACAGCAACAGGACGGCGGCGGCCAGGGCCCAGCCGACCCACGGCGCCTCCAACCACCAGACGATCCGCCCCAAACCCAGCACGGCGCTGAGCAGCGCCATGCCTGGCGCGAACAGGGCGAAGGTTATGAAGTCCTGCGGCTCGAAGCTCTTGATGCGCTGGGCGGGCGGCATCTTCAGGGCGAAGACGGCGGGCAGGGCCACCAGCACCAGCCCCACCTCGAACATGTAGAAGGCCCGCCACAGATCGCGGTCCAGCAGGGTGGTGACGCCCAGTCGCGCCGCTGGGATGGCCAGGCTGGACAGGCCGACGCCCAGGATGATGCCCTTCAGCCGGTGCTGCGCCGGAAAGGCCTGAATGATGTAGAGGATGCCCAGCGTCGTCATGCCCGCCGCCGCGACCCCGGCGACGGCCCGCACCACCAGGGTCGAGACGAAGTCCTGCAGGAACAGGTGGGCCAGGGCGGCGGCCAGGAAGACGATCAAGACGATCTCGGCGAACAGCCGCAGGCCGTACTGGATGCGGAATTTGACCAGCAGCAGGTTCATGCTGGCGTTGGTCATGACGAAGATGACCGGCAGCCCGGCCGCCTCGGCCAGGGTCACGCCCAGCGATCCCGCCAACTGCGGCTGGTTGGCCGTCACCGCCGCATTGCCCAGGCTGCCGGTCATGGTGACCAGGGCGCCCACCAGCCCATAGGCCAGGCGCCAGGGCATCGTATGGTCGGGCGTCGACGGCGAACCGGGCATGACCGGCCGTTCGTGCGGTTTCAGCGTGGCGAAGAATTCTTCCCAGGGCAGATTCCAGTGACGGCGGCTCATGCGCGCGCTCCGCCCTGGGCGCGCACCATCTCGAGCGCCAGCTCCAACGAGCGGCGGCTGAGAGCGATACGATCCTCGGACGAGACGACGGCCCGCGACGGCGCGCCCAGCATCAGGGCCAGGACGCGAATGTCCTCGACGGTCAGATCGGCCCGCACTCGCCCCGCCGCCTGCGAGACGGCCAGGGCCTCGGCGCCGGCCTCGCGCAGGCTTCGCCGCACCGGCTCCATCGCCTCGACCTTCAGGTCGCGAATGGCGGTGGACAGGCCGGCGCTGCCCATCATTAGGGCTGCCATCTGATCCAGAAACCACAGGAAGGCGTCCGGATCATGCAACCGCGCGCGCGTGCGGCGGCCCAGATCCTCGATCTGCTCGACGAAGATCGCCAACACCAGCTCCGACCGATCGGCGAAGTTTCGATACAGCGTCGCCCGCCCCACCCCGGCCTTTTCGGCGATCAGATGCAGAGGCACGTCCAGCCCGTCGCGCGCAAAGGCCTCCTCGGCCGCCTTCAGCAGCCTTTCGCGGCGTTCCGCGGCGTCTTGTCGCAAGGGGCGGGTCATGAGGCGCTAAGTGGACACTTGTGTCCGCTTGTTCAAGGGGGCTGTTTTCTTGAAATGCACAAGTTGCGCGCACGCTGCGCCGCGATCGGCGTCGCGGGCGGGGACTGTGCTACAGAGGGACGAGGAAGGACGATGATGCTCGCACGCACATGGAAAGCCCTAGCGGTCCTCGGCGTCTGCGTAATGCTGTCGGGTTGCTATTCCTGCTCGCTCAACGGCGGCTGGGAGCGGCAGATGAATCCGTTCTGCGCCGAGGACGGGGCCCTGGTCGGCGCCGCGCCCTTGTCCGTTGAGGCGTCCGCGATTCCGCCGACGGGTCGTCTTGCGGGATATGATTCGCCGAGGAGAGCGTCGCTCCAATCCTCAGCGGAGCCTTGAAGTCAGCTGGTGCCGGTGGTCGGACTCGAACCGACACTCCTTGCGGAACCGGATTTTGAGTCCGGCGCGTCTACCAATTCCACCACACCGGCACGGCTAGGCTCAAGGCGGCGCAATCTAGCGGCGGCTGTGGTCGCGTCAATCGATGAAGCGCAGCCGCCGCCAGTTTTTACGTCGGACGCCTCAGGCCGCCGCCACCGTCTGTTCGATGGCGCCGAACAGGGTGTGATGCTTGTCGTCCAGCATCTCGATGCGAACGGTATCGCCGTGCTTGAGGAAGGGGGTCTTGGCCGCGCCGGTCTGGATGGTCTCCACCGTGCGGATCTCGGCGATGCAGGAATAGCCCAGGCCGCCTTCGGACACCGGCTTGCCGGGGCCGCCGTCGGCGTCCTTGTTCGACACCGTGCCCGAGCCGATGATCGTCCCGGCGCCAAGGGCGCGGGTCTTGGCCAGGTGGGCGATCAGCGTGCCGAAGTCGAAGGTCATGTCGACGCCCGCGTCGGCGCGGCCGAAGTCCTGGCCGTTGACCTGGACCAGCAGGGCGCCCGACAGCTTGCCGTCCGTCCAGCGGTCGCCCAGGGCGTCCGGCGTGACGAAGACCGGCGACAGGGCGCTGGCCGGCTTGGACTGGACGAAGCCGAAGCCCTTGGACAGTTCGGCCGGGATCAGGTTGCGCAGGCTGACGTCGTTGACCAGGCCGACCAGGCGGATCGCCGCCAGCGCCTCTTCGCGCGTCGCCCCCAGGGGCACGTCGCCGGTCACGACCACGATCTCGGCCTCCAGGTCGCAGCCCCAGGCCTCGTCCTTCAGCGGGATGGCGTCGCGCGGCGACAGGAAGCCGTCGGAGCCGCCCTGATACATCAGCGGATCGGTCCAGAAGCTCTGCGGCATCTCGGCGCCGCGCGCCTTACGCACCAGCTCGACGTGGTTCACATAGGCCGAGCCGTCCGCCCACTGATAGGCGCGGGGCAGGGGGGCGGCGGCGTCGCGCTCGTGGAAGCGGCCGCGCGGCACGGCTTCGTGCTCCAGGCTCTCGGCCAGGGCGCGCAGCAGCGGCTCGCACCGCTCCCAGTCGTCCAGCGCCGCCTGCAGCGTCGGGGCGATCAGGAAGGCGTCCGTAAACCAGTTCAGGTCGTTGGAGACGACGACGAGGCGGCCATCACGGCCGTGCTTGAGCGAGGCGAGTTTCATAAGAAGAAGCTAGTCTTGAGAGCGAAGCTTGGAAAGCGGATTGAGCGAAGATCAGCGCATGAAGACGCCGTTCAGCGCGTTTCGACGCCCGGCGGACTGATGACGGCGCGAGCCTCGGCCCCGGTGCGTTTGGCCGGGTCGCGGACCTCGACCTCGACGATGACGGCGCCCGCGGGTTCGTGCGCCCACAGGTAGCGGCGCTCGATCTCGACCGTGCGGCCGGACGGGGCCATGCCCTCATAGGTGTCGCCCCAGGGCGTGACGGCCTTCAGCTCGACCCAGCGCAGACCGCAGGCGGCGTCCAGCTCTTCAATGGCCATTTCCGACAGTTCGTCGGCATGGGGCGCGGGAGGTTCAGGGCTCACAGCCATCGACGGACCTTCTGGCGATAGGCGTCGTATTCGGCGCCGAAACGAGCAGACAGATAGCGTTCCTCGCGGGCGATGACGAAGCGGTCGATCACGATCAGGCAGGGGATCAGCAGGCCCAGGGCGATCGGGCTGTCCATGGCGATCGCCAGCCCCAGATAGGTGATGGCGAACCCCAGATAGATGGGGTTGCGGCTGAAGCGGTAGAGGCCGCCCGTGGCCAGGACCGTCGTCGGCTTCCACGGCTCGGGCGGGGTGCCCAGACGGCGGAAATGGCCCGCCGCCGCTCCATCCAGCAGCAGGCCGCCCAGGATCAAGGCCAGGGCGACGCCGCGCCGGACCTCGGTCGCCAGGCCCAGCGAGGGCTCGGCCAGCCATTGGCCCAGCCCCCACCCGCCCAGCAGGAAGGCGAAATAGATCACCGGCGGCGGCACGACGACGCCGGAATGGTCGCCTTTAGGTCTCAACGCGCGCCTGCTTCGTCGCCGTAGATGGCGACGCGCGCGGGCGAGGTCGATGAGACGGCGCCACGATACATGCCCGAGGTGTTCATCGAGAAGGCGTGGACGCCGTCCTTGCCCATGACGATGACGCCGCCGTCCCCGCCGATGGTCCCGACCTCGGCGATCTCGGCGTCGGCGGCGGCCTGGACGGTCGCGCCTTCGGCCGTGCGGCGGCAGATGTCGCGCGCGACGGTGGCGCGGATGAAATACTCGCCCGTGCCGGTGGCCGAGACGGCGCAGCCGTCGGCGTTGGAGGCGTAGGTGCCGGCGCCGATGATCGGCACGTCGCCGACCCGGCCCCAGCGTTTGGCCGTGGTGCCGCCGGTCGAGGTGCCGGCGGCCAGGCGGCCCTGGCTGTCGACAGCCACGGCGCCGACGGTGCCGAACTTGCGCTCGTCCAGCGGGGCTTCATGCAGGTTGAAGGCGAGCGGCGCGGCCGGGCCCAGGCGGGCCGGTTCGGGGGGGGCGCCTTCCGGGCGCGGCGGCAGGGGCTCGCCCCGATCGCGCAGCGCCTTCAGCAGGGCCTGCCAGCGGCTTTCGGTAAAGAAGAAGGACGGCGCCACCTCCTCCAGCCCGGCCGAGCGGGCGAAGGTCTCGGCGCCTTCGCCGATCAGCATGACGTGGGGCGACTTCTCCATCACCGCGCGGGCGGCGGCGATCGGGTGGCGGGTGCGGGTCAGGCCCGCGACGGCCCCGGCGTTCAGGTCCGTCCCGTCCATGACGGCGGCGTCCAGTTCGTTCTTCCCGGCCGAGGTGAAGACGGCGCCGCGCCCGGCGTTGAACAGGGGGTTCTCCTCCATCACCTCGATGGCGGCCTGAACGGCGTCCAGCGACGAGCCGCCGCGCGCCAGCACGGCCGATCCGGCGTCCAGCGCGGCTTGCAAGCCTGCGCGATAGGCGGCGTCGCGTTCGGGGCTCAGCTGGGCGCGCTCGATCACGCCCGCGCCGCCGTGGATGGCGAGCGACCATTGCGGCGCATCCTGAGCGACGGCCGGGCAGGCCAGCAAGGCGGCGGCCGCTGCGGCGGCCAAGGCGATGGATTTCATTTCAAGCTCCCCATTCATTCTTTTCCTCCCTTCGCGAGGGAGGCGGATCGGCCGCGATGGCAGACGAGCCGGAGGGGCGGCGTCAATCGCCCAGGCCCCTCCGCCTTAGTCTAGCGTTTATGATGCAGGCGTCGCCACAGGCGATGGGCCAAGATAGGGGCGAAGCCGCAGACCAGGGCGGCGGCCAGGACCATCCAGAAGCCGCCCCCCAGCCAGTACTCGCCCGCCAGGGCCCCAGCCCCAGCCGCTAGAAGCGGACCGAGCCAGGGCAGCCAGTGCGGAGGCCGAAACCGCATTCAGGCGTCGACCTTGATGACGCCGCGACGGATCTGGTCCAGCTCGATCGAGTCGAACAGGGCCTGGAAGTTGCCGTTGCCGAAGCCTTCATTGCCCTTGCGCTGGATGATCTCGAAGAAGATCGGCCCGAAGGTGTCCTGGGTGAAGATCTGCAGCAGCAGGCCTTCCTCGTCCGAACCGTCGATCAGGATGCGGTTCTTGCGCATCCGCTCCACGTCCTCGCCGTGGCCCGGCAGGCGTTTGTCGATCAGTTCGAAATAGGTCTCGATGGTGTCCTGGAAGTCGACGCCGCGTTCGCGCATGGCCTCGACTGTCTCGAAGATGTTTTCGGTCGTCAGGGCGATGTGCTGGATGCCTTCGCCGTTGTAGCGGCGGATGAATTCCTCGATCTGGGAATTCTCGTCCTGGCTTTCGTTCAGCGGGATGCGGATGGCGCGGTCGGGCGCGATCATGGCCTGGGAGAACAGGCCCGTCGCCTTGCCCTTGATGTCGAAATACTTCTGCTCTTCGAAGTTGAACACCGAGCTGTAGAAGCCCGACCAGGTGCGCATCTCGCCGCGACGGACGTTGTGGGTCAGGTGGTCCAGGATCTCCAGACCCATGGAGTTCTTGCGCTCGGCCTCTTCCCAGCCCTCGATCTCGTCCCAGGCGTCATACAGCGAGCCGTTCTCGCCGTACTGGTCGATGACGTACAGCAGGCTGCCGCCGATGCCCTGCAGCACATAGGGGTAGTCGCCGGCCAGGGCGCCGCCGCCCGTGCCTTCGGCCTTGCGGGCGCCGCGCGCCAGCGCGCCCTCATAGGCGGCCTTGGCGTCGGCGACGCGGAAGGCCATGCCGTTGGCCGATGGGCCGTGGTCCTTGGCGAAGTCCGCCGCCTGCCCGGCGGGCGTGCGGTGGACCAGCATGGTGATGTCGCCCTGCTTCAGGCGCACCACGCCGTTGGCCGGGTTCACATGGGTGGGGGTGAAGCCCATCAGCTCCAGGCGCGAAATCATCGCTTCGGGCTCGGGGCCGGTGAATTCGACGAACTCGAAGCCGTCGACGCCGAGGGGGTTTTCCTGGTCGAGTTTGGCGGCGTCCTGCATGACGCGTCTCCTCTCTCTTATGGTTTGACGCGGCTCAGGCCGACATGGCGCGGCCGCTGATTGGGGCGGAACCTACTGGCGGGGCGGCATCGGGCGCAAGGCGGCTGTGGCCTGAAACGGCACACGTTCCGGTGTCGCAGGCGATCGTTCGCCTCTCGCGCCGCTCCGCCTGGCCTGCTATCGGGCGGGGGACGAGAGGCGGGGGCCTCGATCGGGACGCCTGAATGCTTCGCAAGCTCTACGACTGGGTCTTCTCTCTGGCCCGCCACCGTCACGCCACGCGCTCGTTGGCCGTCGTTTCCTTCGCCGAAAGCTCCTTCTTCCCGATTCCGCCGGACGTCATGCTGGCGCCCATGGTGTTGGCCAAGCCGGAACGCGCCTATTTTTACGCCACGGTCTGCACCATCGCCTCGGTGCTGGGCGGAATCCTGGGCTACGCCATCGGCTACTGGCTGGAGCCGGTCGGCATGTGGATGCTGGCCCTGCTGGGCAAGGCGGACACGTTCGAGGCGTCCAAGGCCCTGTTCCAGCAGCACGGCGCCTGGGTGATCCTGATCAAGGGGCTGACGCCCATCCCCTTCAAGCTGATCACCATCGCCTCGGGCATCTTCCAGTTCAATCTGGCGCTGTTCATCGCCCTGTGCGTGCTGACGCGCGGCGCCCGCTTCTTCCTGGTGGCCTTCGTGCTCAAGCGCTGGGGTCCGCCCATGCTGGCGATCGTCGAAAAGCGGCTGGCCCTGTTCACCGTCCTGTTCCTGGTCCTGCTGGTCGGCGCCTTCTTTATGGTCAAGCTGGTCGGTCACTGATCGACGCCGCTCTCCGCTCAGTTTATGAGAGGCGCCTGGTTCCTGTGAGGCGCAGATGAGCGCGATCTACAAATTGCTGACCCGCTGGTGGACGGCCTTCGCTCTTGGGGCGTCGCTGGCCATGCTGGGCGCGGCCCATGCGTTCGAGCGGTTCGGCGGAATGCCGCCGTGCAGCCTGTGCCTGAAGCAGCGCGAGGTCTATTGGGCCGCCGTCGCCATCGCCGGGGCCGCCACCTTCTGGGCTCTGTTCAGCCGGGCCAGCCGGGGCACGCCGCGCATCGCCTCCTTCCTGCTGGCGGCGATCTTCCTGACCGGGGCGATCACGGCGGGCTATCACGCCGGGGGCGAGCTGAAGTGGTGGGCCCTGCCGGCCACCTGCATGGCCGCGCCGAGCACCACCATCGACCTGTCGGCCCTGACGGCCCTGATCGACGGCACGGGCGGAAGCGCGGGCTTCGTTTCCTGCGGCGACATTCCGTGGAGCTTCGCGGGTCTGTCGATGGCGGGCTGGAACTTTGTGATCTCCCTGACGCTGGCTGTCTTCAGCCTGCTGGCGGCGAAACGTCCCAAGGACGCCCGCGCGCCGAGGAGCTAGGATAGAGGCGTCATGACCCAATCAGCCGAAGCCGTCTCCGCCGCCCGTCGCATTCCCCTGGCCCGCCCCGGCGTGGGGCAGGACAAGGCGCGCCTGGCCGAGATGCTGCGCGTCGACCACGCGGGCGAGTTCGCCGCCGTCCACATCTACCGCGCCCAGCGCGCCGTGCTGGAGGGCCGCAAGGGCAAGGACGCTATCGCAGCCGACCTGACCGAGATGGAGGGGCACGAGGCCGTCCACCTGGCCCGGTTCGAGGCTTTGCTGAACGAGAACCGGGTGCGCCCCACGGCCATGATCCCGCTGTGGAAGCTGGCGGCGACGGCCCTGGGCGCCGGGACGGCCCTGATCTCGGAAAAGGCCGCCCACGCCTGCACCGAGGCGGTCGAGAGCGTCATCGAGAAACACTACGCCGACCAGATCGAGGAAATCCGCGACCGCGATCCCGAACTGGCCGCCGAACTGACCAAGTTCCGCGAAGAGGAACTGGCCCACCACGACCACGCCATCGAGCACGGCAGCCGCGAGGCTCCCGCCTACCGCCTGCTCAGCAGCGTCATCAAGGTCGGCTGCAAGGCCGCCATCAAGATCAGCGAACGCATCTGAATCCCTTCTCCCCTTGAGGGAGAAGGGTCACTTGACGTCAAACGCCAGCATCAGGGTCTTCTGCGCCGGATTGGCGTTGTCGTCGGACAGGATGTAGAGGCGCGTTCCTTCCGCACGGCGCTCGGCGGCGATCCCCTCGAAATTATCCGTCAGGCCCGGCAGCTTCAGCTCGACCAGCACCGGCCCCAGCGCGCCGTCGGCGTCCATGCGGCGCACGCGGGCGCGGACGTCGAACGGCGGGCGCCACGACCGCTGCACCGCGAACCAGCCGTCGCCGCGGGGATCGCGCTCCAGACCGGTCAGCCGCCAACTGTCAGTGGGCGCCGTCGGCTCGACCACGGGGCGGCAACCCTCCAGCGAGCAGTCCCAGACCCCGCCGCCTTCGCCGCCGACGCGCCAGCCGCCGGGCGCGGTCGCCAGCGCCTCCAGGCCTTCGTTCAGCGGGAAGTCGACCGCCGGATGCGGCCGCGCCTGCGGCCGGGCGCTGAGCGCGTCCAGCGGGCCGTAGCTCCAGATGCGATGTTCGCGCTCGAAGCTGACCAGAACCTCGCCGTCTTCGCCCAGAGCCAGCCCCTCGGCGTCGCCCGCAGCCTTGTCGGCGATCGGCTCGCCCTCGGCCGTCGTCAGCCGCCGCACCCGCAGATCGTGCAGCCCCGACAGCTTGCCGTCCGCATCCAGCTCAAGCCGCCCGCGCACCAGATCGCCGGAATCCGACACAGCCACGAAACCGCCGTCGCCCGTCAGCTTCAGGTCCGACAGTCCGTGCAGGCTGGAGACGGGCGCTGCGATCAGTTGCACCCCGCCCGCATAACGCACGCCCTTGGCCAGTCGTGCGCCGCCGGGCCAGCCCAGGCCGACCTGTCGCGTCGACCCGCCCGCGGGCGCCCAGCCGTCGGCCGTCGCCTCGGGCGTCCAGGGGCGTGACGTGACCGCCGCCCCGGCGCAGGCGGCCAGGGCGAGGGAGATCAGGGCGGCGACATAGAGGCGGCGATTCACGCCGCGCGCTTGTGCGGAGCCCGCCCGCCCTTGCTGCTGATGGCCTTCGGTTCGGCCTCGAACAGTTCGGCCAGCTTTTCGGTCATGGCGCCCGCCAACTGTTCGACGTCGACGATGGTCAGGGCGCGGCGATACCAGCGGGTCACGTCGTGGCCGATGCCGATGGCTAGCAGCTCGACCGGGCTGCGCGTCTCGATCTTCTCGATCACCTGGCGCAGGTGCTTGTCCAGATACAGGGCCGCGTTGGCCGACTGGGTGGAGTCGTCGACCGGCGATCCGTCCGAGATGACCATCAGAATCTGCCGCGCCTCGGGCCGGGCCAGCAGGCGGTCGTGCGCCCATTCCAGCGCCTCGCCGTCGATGTTCTCCTTCAGCAGGCCCTCGCGCATCATCAGGCCCAGGTTCTTCTTGGCCCGGCGCCAGGGCGCGTCCGCGCCCTTGTAGATGATGTGGCGCAGGTCGTTCAGGCGGCCCGGGTTGGCGGGCTTCCCGGCGCTGATCCACGCCTCGCGCGACTGCCCGCCCTTCCAGGCGCGGGTGGTGAAGCCCAGGATCTCGACCTTGACGCCGCACCGCTCCAGCGTCCGCGCCAGGATGTCGGCGCACACCGCCGCCACCATGATCGGCCGCCCGCGCATCGAGCCGGAGTTGTCGATCAGCAGGGTCACGACCGTGTCGCGGAACGGGCTTTCGCTCTCCATCTTGAACGACAGGGGGCTGGTCGGGTCGGTGATGACGCGGGTCAGACGCGCCGTGTCCAGCATCCCTTCCTCAAGGTCGAACATCCAGCTGCGGTTCTGCTGAGCCAGCAGACGCCGTTGCAGTTTGTTGGCGAGGCGCGAGACCACGCTGCCCAGCGTCGACAGCTGCGCGTCCAGCAGGGCGCGCAGCCGGTCCAACTCCATCGGGTCGCACAGCTCGGCGGCGTCGATGACCTCGTCATAGGCGGTGGTGAAGGCGCGATAGACCTCGACCGCCCGGCCGTCATCCTGGGTCTGCTGATGGTTGGGGCGGTCGCCCTCGCTCAGTTCGGGGGCGTCTTCCTGGCCCTCGCCGTCGGGCTCGCCCGGCGTGCCGTCGGGACGGGCCTGGCGCTCGTCCTCGGCGGACTGGTCGTCGGCCGTGCCGTCCAGGGAGTCGCCGCCCTCGCCGCCGTCCTGTTCTTCCTGCTCGTCCTGATCCGCCTGGTCCTGATCGGGCTTGTCGGCGTCGTCCTCGCCGTCCTCCTCGGGCGAGTCGCCGCCGTCGGCGTCGCCGGGGTCGAGATCCAGCGCGCGCAGCAGATCCTTCATCCGCGCGCCGAAGGCCGCCTGGTCGTCGCCCAGGGCCGCCAGGGCGTCCAGCTCGGCGCCCGCCTTGGCCTCAAGGTCGGCGCGGACCCGGTCCAGCATGGCCTTGGCGCCGTCCGACGCCGGTTCGCCCGTCATCCGCTCGCGCAGCAGAAGGGCGGCCGCCTCGGCCACCGGCACCTGGGCCGCCTCGGCGCGCAGGGCGCCCGACTTCTCCAGCCGGGTGATCAGGGCGGACTCTAGGTTGCGCCGCACGCCCTTCAGCTCGCGCGCGCCGACGGCCTCGACGCGGGCCTGTTCGACGGCGTCGAACACCTCGGCGGCGTTCATGTCGACCGGGCGCAGCCGCGCGTCCAGCGCCGGATCATGATTGGCCAGGCGCAGGGCCAGCCGGTCGGCCTGGCCGCGCAGGGCGGCGCTTTCCGGCGCGGCCGGATCGCGCGGCGGGTGGGGCAGGGACAGGACGCCGTTCGACAGACGCGGTCCGTCCGAGCCGAAACGCACCTCCAGCTCGGCCTGTTCGGCCAGCGCCCGCGCGGCGTGCGACAGGGCGCGTTTGAACGTCTCTACGGGGGTCTCTGCGGCGGCCATCCGCCACACATAGACCATACTGCGGCGGGGGAAAGGGGACGAGGCGTCCTAGGTCGGCGATTTGGTCGCGACGGCCCCTAGCGGCGCGCGGCGCGCTCGATCGAGCGCTTCACCGACGCCTGCCGACAGATGTCCTGGCGAATATTGGAGCCGGTCGGTTGGCCGCGACGGCATTCCTCGCGCACCTCTTCTCCAGGGCGCGGCGCCGATCGGTCGCGCACCGGGTAAGCTACGGGCATGGCGCCGGCTGATTGGGCATGAACGGGCGTGGCGGCTGAACTCGACAGGACCAGACTGAACAGAAGGGGCGTCAACATCGGCGTCTCCTTTTCGGCGAAGGTTTCGTGTCAGAACACAGGCCGTCCGCCGGGAGAGCGGGGGACAGGTCGTTCGCCCCAGCGCGAACCCTGCATGTCCCGCATCATTTCGGTCGACATGCGTTCGCGTTGGCTGCTGTTCAGCGGCACCTTGCGACAGACGCGCTGCTGAATGGTGCTGCCCATGGCGCGCTCCCATCCGCACACCGTCCGCGTCGGGCCGTTCGTCACCGTAGGCGGACGCGCCGAGATGGTGCGCGAAGGCGAACTGGAGGCGCTGGGCGCGCGCGGCTCGGCGACAGCGGCGTTGTCATCCTGCATCGCAGCGCCGTTCAGCATGAGAAGAACGAAGGCGGGGATCAGCATGGCGAGAACTCCCATAGGGACGTCAGACGTTCACCATGCGGGCAATCGGCTCATGTTGCAACGTTGTTCGCTCAACGGCTTCGCTTGAGCCTAGCGGGGTTTCAACCGCACCCGCATGACGCCGCCGGGGCCGACCTCGACGTCGAAGCGGCCGGTGGCGCGGACCAGTTCGGACAGTTTGGCGTGGCCGTAGGTGCGCTGGTCGAAGTCGGAATAGGTGTTGCGCAGGCGGTTGGCGACGCCGCCGATATTGACCCAGCCGTCGCCGTCCTCGTCCATGTCGGCGATGGCGGCGGCGATCAGGGGCACGGCCTCGGCGGGGTTGCGCTCGGCCGGGGGCGACGCGTCCGCGCCCGCCTCGGCGGCGGCGCGTCCAGTCAGGTTCTCGGTGTAGATGAAGCGGGTGCAGGCCTGGCGGAAGCTTTCGGGCGTCTTGCGCTCGCCGAAACCGTAGACCGGGACGCCCTGTTCGCGGATGCGCGCCGCTAGCCGGGTGAAATCGCTGTCCGACGACACCAGGCAGAAGCCGTCGAACCGACCCGAATGCAACAGGTCCATGGCGTCGATGACCAGGGCGATGTCGCCTGAATTCTTGCCCTTGGTGTTCTGGAAATTCTGCTGCCACTGGATCGCCCAGCGCGGCAGGACGTCGATCCATCCCCGCAAGGCCGGACTGGCCGCATCGCCGTAGATGCGCCGCGCCGAGGCCTCGCCCAGGGTCGCGATCTCGGTGAACAGCGCCTCGGCGATGCGGGCCGAGGCGTTCTCGCCGTCGATCAGCACGGCCAGGCGAGGGGCGCGGGCGGCGGGGTTGAAGGCGTCGGTCGGCATGTAAGCTCCGGCGAGGGGAGGAGAGGCGGGGAGGCTCGCCCCGGCCGCGCCCGGAATCAACTGCAAAGAAAACGGCCGGCGGGTCGCCCCGCCGGCCGTCGTCGTTTCAGGCGGGATTGAAGCGGCTTACTGGGCCGGCTTCGGCGCCTCGGCGGCGCGCACCTCGACCGGCAGGCCCAGGGCGTCCAGCTGCGGCTTGACGACCGAGGCGTCGCCGACCACCACCCAGACGAAGCGCGAGGGCTGAATGGCGGCGCGGGCGGCGGCGTCCATCTCCTGCGCCGTCAGGGCGTTGATACGGCCCGCCAGGGTCTCGGGATAGTCGTCCGGGCGGCCGTAGAGGGCGTTGGACTGCAGGGCGCCCAGCACCTGATACGAGGTCTCATAGCTGCCCGACAGGGCGCGGGTGCGGCCCAGGACGGTGCGCTCGCGCTCCTGCGCCGTTACGCCCTCGGCCCCCAGGAAACGGTCGTACTGGCTGACCAGGGCGGCGATCGACTCGCCCGTGCGGTCGGCCTGGACCGGGGCGTTGACGATATAGGGCGCGCGGTTCTCCAACTGGCTGATCGTGCCGCGCACGCCGTAGGACCAGCCCTTGGTCTCGCGCAGATCGGCGTTGATGCGCGACAGGAAGTCCGTGCCCAGCACCGTATTGGCCGTGGTCAGGGTCAGGATGTCGTCAGTCCCCGACACCGGCAGCACCTGGCCGCCGTAGATCAGCGACTGCGGCGACTGCGGCCGGTCGATCAGCACCACCCGCGCCGAGGTCTGCGGCAGGGCGGCGTCGAAGGCCTTGGCGCCCTTGGCCGTCGTCGGGGCGCGCCAGTCGCCGAAGGCGGCTTCCAGCTGCGGCTTGAGTTCGGCCAGCGGCAGGTCCGACACGACGAACAACTGGGCGTTGTCCGGACGGATCCAGCGGGCGTGGTCGGCCGCCAGGTCGTCGCGCGACAGGCCGCGGATCACCGCTTCGTCGCCCGTGCCGCCGAACGAACGGCCGTAGGGGTGGCTCTCGCCATAGATCAGCGGCGGCAGGGCGCGGCCGGCGATGGCGGCGGGCTGGGTCTTCTCATTGGCCAGGCCGGCCAGGCGCGTGGCGCGCAGGCGCTCGATCTCGGCCGGAGCGAAGGCCGGGTTGCGCACCACGTCCGATAGCAGGGCCAGCGACGGCTGCAGATTGGTCGTCACCGCCGACAGGCTGGCGATGGTGCGGTCCATAGACGAGCCAACTGAAACGTTGGCGCCCAGGCGCTCCTGCGCCTCGGCCAGGGCCTTGGAGTCGCGCGTCGTCGTGCCTTCCTGCATGACGCTCAGCATCAGGGTGTGGGCGCCCAGCCGGTCGGCGCGGTCGGCCGCGACCCCGGCGTCGAACTCCAGCGCCACGCGCGTCACCGGCACGGTGGTCGAGCGGGCGTAGACGATCTCGATGCCGTTCGACAGGGCGGCGCGCTCCACCGGCGGGAAGTCGACGTTGGACACCTGGCCGATGGCCGGGGCGGGGTCGCGAGCCACGCGCTGGATCGGCCCGGCCGGCGTCGGGGTCGCGCCCGACGGGGCGGCGGCGGCCTCGGCGTAGGCCTCGCGCTCGCCCGGCATGACGATCTGGCTGTAGACGGGGCGGCTCAGCCATTTCTGCATCGCCGCCTGGACCTGGGCCGGGGTCACGGCGGCGTAGGCCGCCAGCTCCTTCTTGTAGAAGTCCGGATCGTTCGAATACAGCTGCCCTTCGGCCAGGACCGAGGCCTTGCCGTTGGCGGTCTCCAGCCCCTGGATGCGCTGCGAGGCGTAGCGCGTCACCACGCGGTTGATCTCGTCCTGGGTCGGGCCGTTGGCGATCAGGTCGGCCAGGACGGCGTCCATGCGCTGGGCCACGGCGTCCGCATCGGCGCCCGGCTTGACCATGGCGGAGTAGCTGAACATGCCGAGCCGCTGGAAGGTCTGGTTCGAGGCCGAGACGCTGGAGGCCGTCTGCTCGTCGCGCACCAGCACATTGTCCAGGCGCGAGCTGGCCAGGCCGCCCAGCACCGAGGCGCCGACGCTCAGCGGCACGGAGTCCGGATCGCCCAGGCCCGGCACGGCCCAGGTGCGGCTGATGCGGGTCTGGGCCACGCGGTCGTGCAGCACCTGTTCGACCGGCGTCGCCAGGGTCGGCACGGGCGCCGCCGCCGGGGTGTTGACCGGGCCGCGCGCGATGGCGCCGAAATACTTCTCAGTCAGCTCGCGGGCCTTGGCCTCGTCGATGTCGCCCGACAGGACCAGGACGGCGTTGTTCGGGCCGTAGTTCTCACGGAACCAGTCGCGCACCGTCTCCATGCTGGCCGAGTCCAGGTCGGCCATCGAACCGATGGTGGAGTGGCGATAGGGGTGCCCCTCGGGGAATAGGGCTTCCAGCGTGGCGTAATAGGTCATGCCGTAGGGCTGGTTGTCGCCCTGGCGCTTCTCGTTCTGGACGACGCCGCGCTGCAGGTCCAAGACCTCCTGGCTGACCTGGCCCAGCAGATAGCCCATGCGGTCGGATTCCAGATACAGGGTGTAATCCAGCGCCGGGGTCGGCACCGTCTGGAAATAGTTGGTGCGGTCGAACCAGGTCGTGCCGTTCAGGCTGGTCGCGCCGGCGGCGTTCATCGTCTGGATGTGGCTGGAGGGCGAGTTCTCCGACCCGCCGAACATCAGGTGCTCGAACAGGTGCGCAAAGCCGGTCGAGCCCTTGGGCTCGTCCTTCGATCCTACATTGTACCAGACCGACACCGCCACCACCGGCGCCTTGCGGTCCTCGTGGACCAGCACGGTCAGGCCGTTGTCGAGCTGGAAGCGCTTCCACGGAATGTCGACGCGGGCGATCAACTCCGATACCGGCGCGCCGCGCAGAGGCTCGGCCTGGGTCGTGGTCGCAGCGGAGGCGGCGGCCGCAGGCGCGGCGAGAACGGGCGTGCTCACGGCCAGCAAGGCGGCGAGCGCAACGGAAGAGGCGGCAAGACGCATGGTGTTTTCAGTCCCCAACAGATCATGTTGAGACGGACCTTAACCGCGCGCGCGGCCGCCGCAACGCGACACATCGCTATGTGAACGATTGTTCATGTTTGCGCGCCCGGCCTACGCTTGATCGGAGCGAGGATCCAGGCCCGCCGCCGCCTCCAGTTCGCGCACCCGATCCCGCAGCGTCTTGCGCTCTCGCATCAGGGCCAGCCATTCTTCCATGCCCGCCTCGCGCTGGGCGGCGTTGACCGCCCAATACTCCTGCTTGGCCGGATGCGGGTCGGCCTCGTCCCAGATCGCCAGACGGCTGGAGGCGCACTGATCCTGGTTCAGCGCCAGCGCCTTGACCAGCTCCAGCGGAATGTCGTCCAGCGTCACCTCGCCGCGTCCCCGCGCCCGCTCGCTCCTTTGCGCCATCCGGCCATAGGCCTCGGCCAGTTGGGCCAGGGCCCTGGCCTCGTCCCACATCCGTCCCCGCATGGCCCGCGCCGAGGCCCGCATCGCCGTCTCGGCCAGAACCTCCGCCGTCTCGTCCGCGTCCCCTTCGGACGGCGCGAACAGGGCTTCGGCGCGAACCGCCTCGGCCGCCGCCCGCTCGGCTTGCATCCGTTCGCGCGCCTCGGCCTGTTCGCGCGCCCGCGCATCGCCCCAGTCGCGCTTGGTCGCGCCGTGGACGGTGATGCGCTTGCGCAGGGCGTGCTGCGACACCCGCCACCGCTCGCTTAGCTCAGGCACGGTCGCCCCGTTGCGATAGGCCTCCAGAATGATCTCCCACGTCGCCCGCGACAGGCGATAGTGCGCGGGCTTGGCGTCCAGGGTCTCCTCCATGCGCGCAAGGATAGGACCGGCGCCGACCCAGGCGGGCTGGGTGCGCCGATCCGCCCCCAAGCCTCTGAAAACCCACACGCCCTTACGCTGACCTTAACGCCTCTCCCTCCCCTTTATGGGGAGGGTGGTCGCGCCAGCGACCGGGTGGGGAGGGCGAGGTGATCGCCTCGGCCCCGCCTGTCCCATGCGTCCTGGCCAAGACTCCACGGCAAAGCTAACCTCCGGTAGGCGGAGGGGCGATGATCGACCAATCTAAGGTAGGAACCGACTGGCAGGCGGACGAACTGGACGCCATCGTCGCGACCTATTTCACCATGCTGGCGGCCGAGCTTGCGGGGCGCCCTTACGTCAAGGCGCATCACGCCCGCGACCTGATGGCGCGCACGGGCCGTTCGCACCGCTCGGTCGAGTTCAAGCACATGAACCTGTCCTCGGTCCTGGCCGATCTCGGCCTGCCGACCATCCGCGGCTACAGGCGCATGGACAACATCCAGAACGCGCTCTTTCCGGCTGTCGAACGCTACCTCGACGCCCATCCCGACGCCTGGAGCCTCGGCCTGTCATTTTCCTCCCCATTCCCTGGGGAGGGGGACCACGAAGTGGTGGAGGGGCCGACGCCACGCCAGCCTTCCGTCCACGAACCCGATCAACCCTTCGCCTCGCCATGGAGCCAGCCGGACGCGCCGCCGCCCGTCATCCTCCCCATCACCGCCCCGCCGCCCCTCGGCCCGGCGCGCAAGCCCCGGCCCGAGGGGCTCGCCCGCATCGTCCGCAAATACGACCCCGCCGCCCGCGATCACCGCAACCGCGTCCTCGGCCAGTGGGGCGAGCGTCACGTCTTCCACCACGAGCGCGCCTTCCTGATCGCCCATGACCGCCCCGATCTGGCCCGCAAGATCGAATGGACGTCCCAGGAGCGCGGCGACGGCGCCGGCTACGATATCAAGAGCTTCGATCCGGCGGGCCGCGAGCGCCTGATCGAGGTCAAGGCCACGCGCGGCGGCCCCGCCACCGACTTCTTCCTGACCCGCACCGAGCGCGAGGTCTCAACCGAACGCCCCGACGCCTGGTGCCTCTACCGCCTCCACGATCTCGCCGCCGCGCCGGGCCTGTTCCAGCTCAAGCCCCCGCTCGAAGCGGCGGTGACGCTAACCGCGGAGACGTGGCGGGCGGGGTTTTGAGGGCAAAAGAACAAAGGGCGGAAAGCACCGCCTTCCGCCCTTCATGATTTCATTTTCCTCGTACGAGGATCAATCCTCGTCCATCTTCAGGGCGGCGATGAAGGCTTCCTGCGGGATCTCCACCTTGCCGAACTGACGCATGCGCTTCTTGCCGGCCTTCTGCTTCTCCAGCAGCTTCTTCTTGCGGGTGGCGTCGCCGCCGTAGCACTTGCTGGTCACGTCCTTGCGCAGGGCGCGGACGGTTTCGCGGGCGATGATCTTGCCGCCGATGGCCGCCTGGATCGGGATGGTGAACATGTGGGGCGGGATCAGCTCCTTCATCTTCTCCACCATGCCGCGGCCGCGCGTCTCGGCGCGGGCGCGGTGGACCAGCATGGACAGGGCGTCGACCGGCTCGGCGTTGACCAGGATCGACATCTTCACCAGGTCGCCGACCTTGTAGTCGGTGATCTCATAGTCGAACGAGGCGTAGCCCTTCGAGATCGACTTCAGCCGGTCGTAGAAGTCGAAGACGACCTCGTTCAGCGGCAGCTCATAGACGACCAGGGCGCGGCTGCCGACGTAGGACAGTTCGATCTGGCTGCCGCGACGGTCTTGGCACAGCTTGATCACGCCGCCGAGGTATTCGTCGGGGGTCAGGATGGTGGCCTTGATCCACGGCTCGCTGATGGTCTCGATCTGCATGACGTCGGGCAGGTCGGCCGGGTTGTGCAGGTCGATCTCGGTCCCGTCGCGCAGGCCGATCTTGTAGACGACCGAGGGAGCCGTCGCGATCAGGTCCAGGTTGAACTCGCGGCTCAGGCGCTCCTGAATGATCTCCAGGTGCAGCAGGCCCAGGAAGCCGCAGCGGAAGCCGAAACCCAGAGCCGCTGAGGATTCCATTTCATAGGTGAAGCTGGCGTCGTTCAGGCGCAGCTTGCCGATGGCGGCGCGCAGGTCTTCGAAGTCGGCGGCGTCGACCGGGAACAGGCCGCAGAAGACCACCGACTGCACGTCCTTAAAGCCCTTCAGCGGTTCGGCCGTGGGTTTCTTCTCGTCGGTGATGGTGTCGCCGACGGCGGCGTGGGCGACTTCCTTGATCTGGGCGGTGATGAAGCCGACCTCGCCGGGGCCGAGCTGCTCGACCGGGGTGTTCTTGGGCAGGAAGACGCCGACGCGGTCGACCAGGTGCGACGAGCCGGTCTGCATCATCTTCACGCGCATGCCGGCCTTCAGCACGCCGTCGAACACGCGCACCAGCAGCACCACGCCCAGATAGGGGTCGTACCAGGCGTCGACCAGCATGGCCTTCAGCGGGGCGTTGATGTCGCCCTTGGGCGCCGGCAGACGCGCGACGATGGCTTCCAGCACGTCCTCGATGCCGATGCCCGACTTGGCCGAGCACATGACGGCCTCCGAGGCGTCGATGCCGATGACGTCCTCGATCTGGGCCCGCACCCGGTCCGGCTCGGCGGCGGGCAGGTCGATCTTGTTCAGGACCGGGACAATCTCGTGGTTGTTGTCGATCGCCTGATAGACGTTGGCCAGGGTCTGGGCCTCGACGCCTTGCGATGCGTCCACCACCAGGATCGAGCCTTCGCACGCGGCCAGCGAACGCGACACCTCATAGGCGAAGTCGACGTGCCCCGGCGTGTCCATCAGGTTCAGGACGTAGGTCTCGCCGTCCTTGGCCTTGTAGTTCAGGCGCACGGTCTGCGCCTTGATGGTGATGCCGCGCTCCTTCTCGATGTCCATATTATCAAGAACCTGTTCCGACATTTCGCGCGCGGTCAGGCCGCCCGTGAACTGGATCAGGCGATCGGACAGGGTCGACTTGCCGTGGTCGATGTGGGCGACCACCGAAAAGTTGCGGATGCGTTCGATAGGGGGCGTCGTCATGGTTCGGCGCGCGTAGCACGGCCGGAGCGATTGCGCCACGGGAGCCGTTGAGCGGAGACTCGAACCGCTACCGGCGCGCCTGCCTTAAAAAAGTCACGACTTCGCCAACTTTATTCTGGGTGGTCTTTTGATCAAATGACGGGATGTCGAGCTTCCTGGCCGCAGGGCTCCACTCCATTTGATCAGATCTTCTCCCGCAAGATGGCCGGAGTGTACGAATTCTCGAGGAAAATCAGGGGCTCTCTTAAGGGGAACGACCCGTGTCATTCGACGATTTCGGCCTTCGGAGGTGGAGGAGCCTCCTTAATCACCTTTGATTGGAGGCAAGGAAATGCGTGCCAAACTAATGACGTCTGCTGCGGTCCTGGCTGGGGCTCTGGCTTTTGCGGGCATGGCTCAGGCTCAGTCCTCGAGCGGTCCGAATGGTGCGGTCGGCGGCAACACCTCGGCGACTGACTCCTACAACAGCGGCGGCAACAGCACCGATGTGGATTTGGGCGTCGCGGATTCGTTCAACACCGACAACTCCACTGATCTGGACGTGGGCATCTCTGACTCGCTGAACGACAATTCGGACAATTCCACCAACACCAACCTGGAGTTGGGCGTCTCGGATTCGTTCAACGACAACTCAGACAATTCGACCAACACCGAGGTCGGCATCGACGACTCGTTTAATACGGATAACTCGACTCATACCGACAATTCGACCAACACCAACCTGGAGTTAGGGGTCTCTGACTCCTTCAACGACAACTCGGTGAATGACTCGGGTAACGATAACTCCACCAACATCGGCGACATGCGCGTCTCCCTGAACATGCAGGAACTCAGCGCCAACGTCAGCGACTTGAGTTTCGACATGTCGGAAGACGGCCAAGGCCCGCAAAACGGCCGGATTCGCACCGGCGACATCAACCAGAGCGGCGGCGCCTTCGCAGGCTTCGCGGGCATCCAGACGGTGAGCAACAACACCGGCCTGGCTTCGGTTGGTCAGGCGGCCACGGCGATCAGCGCCAACGCCAACGTCACCTTCGGCAACGGCGGCGGCAACTAAGCCTTCGTTTCGGCGGCCGGTTCTCCGGCCGCCGAACTCCTTTTTCCTGGGAGGGAACCATGCTCAGCATTCTGTCGACCCTGGCGTTGCTGGGGGCGGCCGATCCGAATTCGGCCTCTCCGCCGACGCCCCCTCCGCCTTTCATCATTGTCGCTCCGGCTCCCGTTGACGCTTCAACCGCCGCCACAGGGCCGCGGTCGCTGGCTGTTGACGAACTGGATGCGTTGCACGGCCGTCAAGGCGCATCGTCGGTGGTCATCGCCAGCGACCAACTGCTGCAGGCGACCAACAGTGGCAACAGTGTCAACGCCAACACCGTGACGACGGGCGGCATGCGCATCGACGCCAACGCCTTTTCCGGTTTCAACGGCATCGGCAATTTCGTCATGAACAGCGGCAACAACAACAACCTGCAAGGCGCGATCACGATCAATATCGTGACGACGGCTCCGAACCCGTGACACGCTCGTCCGCCCGGCTTCTGCTCAACCTGGGGCTGGCCGCCGTGGCGGGTTTGCCGGCCCTGTCTGCGGCTTCGGCCCAGGCCGAGATCCTGCTGAACAACGGTCCCGCCGCGGGCCGGGTGAAGGTGGTCAGCTATCGCGACCTGCCCTTCCGCACCGTGGTGCGCCAGCAGTACGACTTCAGCTGCGGCTCGGCGGCTCTGGCCACCCTTTTGCGCCATCACTACGGCCGCGATGTCGGCGAGGCTCAGGTGTTCCGCGCCATGTTCGCCGACGGGGATCAGGAGACCATCCGCCGCGTCGGCTTCTCCCTGCTGGACATGAAGCGCTACCTCGATGCGCGCGGCTATCCCGCCGACGGCTTCCGGCTCAGCCTGGACGAGCTGATCGAGATGAACGCTCCGGCCATCGTGATGATCGACACGGCCGGCTACAAACATTTCGTGGTCTTCAAGGGCGATGACGCGGGCCATGTTCTTGTCGGCGATCCGGCCCTGGGGCTGAAGATCTATTCGCGCGACCAGTTCACCGCCATGTGGAATGGAGTCGCCTTCGTCGTCCGCCAGCCGGCGGACACCTTCAACGACGCCGAGGAGTGGCGCATCTGGAACCGGTCGCGGCCGGGGCAGGCGCTTCAGCCCATGTCCTTGGCGGAACTGACGCGGGAGTTGCCGCCGCTGTATCAAGTGACGACGCGTTTCTCCCTCGATCCCTATCTGAGGTGACGACCATGAGACGCGCGCGTTCAAGCATTCTGCTCGTCATGACCTGCCTGGCGCCGGTCAGTCTGGCGGCGCCGGTCTCGGCCGAATCCGTCGCCTTCGCCGCCGAGCTTGTCGGCGACGCCTCTCTGGAGCCCTTCGCGACCCCGCCGTCGGCGGCGCCATCGCCGGTTGCTACGCCGGTCGAGGTCATGCGCGGGCCTCAGGTCATGACGGACGCGGACATGTCCGAGGCGCGCGGCGGCTTCATGACGGCGGGAGGCTTCACCTTCGGCTTCGGCGTCGTGGTCCGTTCCTATGTGAACGACCAACTGGCTCTTCAGACGCAACTGACCTGGACGCCGACCGGACCCGTAAGTCAGCAGGTTCAGCACAACGTCCCCGGCGTGGCTGATCTGGCGGGCGCCATGGCCAGCCTGGTGGCGGGCGGCATCGACCTTCGCGGATTGAGCAACACCGGCGGGGTGGCGGTGGTGGACGGCTCGGGCGCGACGGCGATCCTGCACAACATCACGACCAGCCAGTTGCAGAACCTGATCATCAACAACGCCGATAATCGCAACATCCGCCAGGACATGGAGCTGAACCTGGTCCTGCCTGACCTGGCGACGATCCAGACCAACAGTCAGATGCACAACTACGGATCGAACATCGCCCGCGACATCGACTGGGCCGGACTCAGGAGCCTGGGCGGCTTCTAGGCCGCAACGTTCGAGTCTCTCGGGGGCCGCCGTCGGGCGGCCCCTTCTTCATGTCAGAAGACGATCGGCAGGCGCAGGATGAAGCGCATGTCCGGCGCATCCTCGGTCACGCCGAACTCGAAATTGCCGTTCAGGCTGTAGCGGTCGTTCAGCAGGTAGGACATGCCGAACTGCAGGGCGCCGACCTGAAGCGCATCGGACTTTTCGGTGATGTCGTTCAACTCGCTCTTCGTCGGCCGAATGTAGTTGTGCTTGTAGCCCAGCGAGAAGGAGAAGCGCGGGTTCAGCGAGAAGCCGAAACCGATCGACAGGCCGATGGCGTCGCCGGGATCGACCTCGCCGATGCGGATCTCGCCCTCAGTCTTGTTGATGTCGCGCGGCAGGTGGGCGAAGTAGCTCAGGCTGCCGAAGATGACCGCCGGATCACTGGGGTACAAGAAGCTGATGCTGGGCTCGACGCCCCAGAATCCCGAGCCTGTGGCCAGGCGGGTGGCGATGCCGAACTCGTCGCGATCGATGTCGAACGGCCCTTCGCCCGTGTCGCTCTTGACCCTCAGGCCGGCGATGAAGATGGGGCGTCCGCGCTCGCCGCCGTTGATCTGATAGCGCAGGGCCGCTTCGACGTCGCCGACGCCGTCGCCGCTCAGATCGATGGTCCGCGTCACTGCTTCGTCGCGCTGCTGCACGGTGGTGATGGTGTCGTTGCGCCAGACGTAGGGCACGCGCAGCTCCGCCTCCATGCGCGGCCCGATGCCGTATTTCCCGGCCAGGGTGACGACGCCGGTGTCGCGATCCGCCTCATTGGCCTCGATCACCCCGATCTGCACGCCGGGCACGATCTCGATGCCTCGGAACACCAGGCGGTTGGCGCTGGAGCGCGTGTACTCGGTCGAGACGTCCAGGGTGAATTTTCCCGTTTGGCTCAGCACGGCGATGCCTTCGGGAATGGCGGCCAGTTGCTCGCGCCGCACCTCTGGCGCGGGCGGCGGCGGGGCTTCGCTCGGGGGCAGGGTCGGTTGGGCCGGACCGTTGGGCGCGATGGTGCTGGCGACCTGTTGGCCGGCGCGCAACTGGTTCAGGGTTCGATCTGCGAAAACCGCTCGGCCCGAGGCGTCGGTCTGCACCTGCCAGCGCGGATCGACGGACGGCGGCGCCATGGCGGCGCGTTCGTTCAACAGGGCTTCCTGCGCCTCGATACGGCGTTGCTGCTCGATGACCAGAGCTTCCAGCCGCGCGACCCGCGCCGCCAGCTCTTCGTCCTGGGCCAGGGCGGCGCCGGGGGCCAGCAGGGCCGCCATGGCGACCGAGGCGCCGATCATCCGCAGCGCGGACCCGGTCCGGCGCGGCGGTCGATGCTGTGAAAGAGGCGGGCGGGGCCGAGACGGTTGTCGGTGGGGGCTCATGACGCTCGCTCTCTCTCTTTTCGTTCGGGTTTCAGTGAAGGGCGTGGTCGTCGACGCCATAGTCGCTGGCGGCGCGCAGATGGGCCTCGTCCAGAAGGGTGACCCAGCCGCTCTGCATGGCGATCAGCCGCCCGCGCCGCATCTGGCCCAGGGTGCGGCTGACATGGACCAGGCTCAGTCCGAGGGCGTCGGCCAGGGTCTCCTGGGTCAGCGGCAAATGCAGGCGGTCGCTGGTGCACAGCCCGGCGCGCTGCAGCCGGTCGCGCAACTCCAGCAGCAGGTGGGCCAGACGCGCCTGGGCGGATTGCCGGCCCAGCCGCACCACATGGTTCAGCAGGCAGGTTTCCTCGTATCGGCGCGACGTCGCCAGGGCGCGGCGCAGCCGATCGTGGCGCGGGTCTTGAAGCGCCAGGATCTCGCGCAGCATCAGGGCGTCGACATATTCGACCCGCGTCAGGGCGATGATGGTCGTCTCGTCCAGCGGACGCGGATCAAGGCTCAGCCCTACGGAGTCTCCGGGCAGCAGGAAGCCGAAGATCTGGCGCTGACCGTCGGCCAGGATGCGTTGGCGGCACGCCCATCCGCTCAGGATCAGGCGCGGCGAGGCGGCTCGGCCGTCGGGATCGAAAGGCTGGCCCGCGGGCACGGCTTCCTGGAACACGCACAATCGTCGGATCAGGGCGCGTTCTTCATCGCTCAATCGGGTGATGGAGGCGAGATTGCGCAGGGCGGCCAGATCGGCCGGCGCGGATACGGAACGGCGCACGCTGACCGCGCGCGTCACCATGCCCTTGCGGGCAGGCGCGACCCACCACCTCCGGCGGTCCGGCTTCCGTCCCTCTCGCACACCATCTCAGGCGTTCCTCCGGACAAGAAACGGCCACAATGCGACGGTCGTTCCTGCCAAGGCGCAGAAACGTTGATTTTATATTAACTTGGCGATGGAGGGTGTGGGTTGTGAAACCGTCGCAGCGTCGCGCAGCCAGAGCGGACGGCGCATATTACGGCCGTTTCGCCTTAGATCATCATGATAAAGAGAGATGGCGCACCCGAAGAGATTCGAACTCCTGACCCCCAGATTCGTAGTCTGGTGCTCTATCCAGCTGAGCTACGGGTGCGCACCGCCTTGCGGGCAGGGCCGGGTATCTAGCGGGTCGCTTTCGTGCTGGCAAGCAGGTTTTCTCAGAAAATCTTGAGAAAATGCGGGGTTGGCCTCGGAGGCCTGCGGGCCTAGGCATAAAGCCTCCCTGTAACGTCCCGGAGTGCTTGAGTGCGCGCCTTTTCCTTCTCCCATCTGCGCCCTGCGCGCAGGATTTCCTCTCTCGCGGCCGGGACGGCGCTTGCGGCCCTGTTGCTGACGGGATGCGCGACGACGGCGGAAGGGGTTCAGGCCGAGGCGGCGCCGGTTTCGGCTGAAGCGCCTGCGGCGGCCCAGGCCTCCGTCGCCAGGGGGCCGTTCGTGTCGGCGGCCAACCCCCTGGCGGTCGAGGCGGGGATGAAGGTGCTGGCGCGCGGCGGTTCGGCCGTGGACGCGGCGGTGGCCATCCAGGCGGTGCTGGGCCTGACCGAGCCGCAGTCCTCGGGTTTGGGCGGCGGCGCCTTCATGATGTTCTACGAAGCCGAAAGCGGCGCGATCACCGTCTATGACGGACGTGAGACGGCCCCCGCCTCCGCCACGCCCGAGCTCTTCTATGAGAACGGCAAGCCGCTGGCCTTTGTCGATGCGGTGTTGAGCGGACGCTCGACCGGCGCGCCGGGCGTGGTGCCCATGCTGGCCCTGGCTCAGCAGCAGCACGGCGCCCTGGCCTGGTCCGACCTGTTCGGCGACGCCGAGAAACTGGCGCAGGACGGTTTCGTCGTCAGCCCCCGTCTGGCCGGCATGATCAACGGCGATGCCCCCCAGGCGAAGACGCGCTGGGCGACCGAGTATTTCACCAAGCCGGACGGCGCGCGCTATCAGGCGGGCGAGACCCTGCGCAATCCGGCCTACGCCGAGACGGTGCGCCGCATCGCCCGCGACGGCGCGGCCGCCCTGCAGCAGGGCCCGCTGGCCGAGGCCATCGTCGCGGCGGTCAACGAAGGTCCGCGACCCGGCGCCCTGACGGCAGCCGACATCGCCGGCTATCGCCCTGTGGTGCGCGAGGCCGTGTGCGGTTCCTATAAGATCTACACCATCTGCGTGCCGCCGCCGCCGTCCAGCGGCGCCTCCATCCTGGAGCTGCTGGCCATGGCCGAGCAGACGCCGGACATCGACAAGGGGCCGGACAGCCCCGAGGCTTGGGCCGCCTTCGGCCAACTGCAACGGCTGATGTACGCCGACCGCGACCGCTATTTCGGCGATCCGGCCTTCGTCTCCGTGCCGGTCGCAGGCCTGCTGGACCCGGCCTATGTCGCTGAGCGGGCGGCCCTGGCGCCGGCTCTGCGCGGCGCGGCGCCCTATGGCGTGCCGGCGGGGGCGCCGAACGTCGGCGCGGACGCCACGCGCGAACCGGCGGGCACCTCGCACCTGGTCGTCGTCGATGCGAAGGGCGACGCCGTCAGCATGACCACCACGGTCGAGAGCCTGTTCGGTTCGGGCCGGATGGCGGGCGGCTTCTTCCTGAACAATCAGCTGACCGACTTCTCCATGGTGCCGACGGCGTCGGACGGCACGCCTGCGGCCAACGCCGTGGCGGCGGGCAAGCGGCCGCGCTCGTCCATGTCGCCGGCCCTGATCCTGAATCGCGAAGGACGTCTGATCGGCCTGCTGGGCTCGCCCGGCGGATCGTCCATCCTGGCCTATAACGCCAAGGCCCTGATCGGCGCCCTGGCCTGGGGGCTGCCGCTGCAGCAGGCCTTCGACCTGCCGAATCTGGTGGCCAAGGGCGACGGCTTCGGCGCCGACACCGAAGGCTTCCCTGAGGCGGTGCGCGACGGCATGGCGGAACGGGGCGTCGAGCTGCGGCCCAATACGACCGAGACATCGGGCCTGCATGGCGGGCTGTGGCGGAACGGGCGCTGGGACGGGGCGGCCGACAGCCGCCGTGAGGGCGTGGCGCGGACGCAGTAAGGGGCGCGAGGCCGCCTAGCGCGGCGGGCGGATCGTCAGTTGGAAGGCCACCAGGCCTTCCGACACATCGGTTCTGATGCCCTGATAGCCGCGCAGGCCCTTGGCTTCGATCTCGCGATAGACGACGCCGAAGGAGCTCTGCACTGAGCCCCGGCGATAGGCCACGCCGATGGAGGCGTCGCCCAGGTAGGTTCCGGCGTCCTGGCTGACCCCGGACCGGGCGAAGTCGCCGTCGCGGGTGCGGGCGAAGTTGTAGCCGACCGCCCGCTTGGACCCGGCCGCGTACAGATACCAGCGCGGCCGCTCGCCGAAGGCCTCGTCGCCGTTGGGGGCCAGGCGATCCAGATTCTCGCCGATGCGCAGGGTGGCGCCCGCCTCGGCCGAGGGGCCGTCGCTGCCGACGCCGAAGCCGGCGTGGGGCGTCAGCGACACCTCCAGGCCCGAGGCCGTGCGGCCCTTGGCGGCGGTCCAGCCGCGCGTATAGGTGACGTCATAGCTCTCGCCCGAGAAGGCGACGGGGTCGAGGGCGCGCGGCGGCGCGGGCGAGCCGTCGGCGCGGCGCAGTTCCCCGGTCGTGGTGATCCGCAGTCGATCGGTGAAGCCGTCGCCGGCGAACCAGGCTTCCTGACGCAGTTCGCCCTGATCGGCGCTCAGTCGGGCGACGTCGCTGAACTGCACCGGGGCGCCGAAGGCGGCGTCAGGTTCGGCGGTGAAGGGCAGGCGGCTGTCCAGCCGGGCGGCGGCGTCCTCGAACCGGATGGCGTCGCCGCCGCGCGCGGCGATGGGGCCTTCCACAACGGTCTGCGGCATGGCGAAAACGGTCGTCGGGGCGACCGCCGCGATCATCCATCCTGCCCATGCCATCCGACGCATCAACGGTGCCTCCCGATCCGTTAACGCTTCCACTGTGCACGAACGCCGGGGAACCGCAACGGACTCTTTTACGCCACATTCCTTTATGACGAACGAAACCGCCCGGAGAGGGTTCCCCGGGCGGCTCAAAGGCGATGGCGTTGAGTGTGAGGGCTTGCCCTACTGGCAGGCCAGGCACTCGTCGTAGTCGGTGCGGGCGATGGAGAAGAGGTCCGGCTGGTTCGGATCGATCTCTTCTTCCTTCTTGTCCTCGGCGCCGGCGAAGGCGGCGCGCTGCACCGACTTGGACCGCAGATAATACAGCGACTTCAGGCCCCGCTCCCACGCCGACCAGTGCAGCATGTGCAGATCCCACTTGTTGACGTCGCCGGGGATGAACAGGTTCAGCGACTGCGCCTGGCAGATGTCGCCGGTGCGGTCGGCGGCCAGTTCGATGACCCAGCGCTGATCCAGTTCGAAGGCGGTCTTATAGATGGCCTTCTCGTCGTCGCTGAGGGCGTCCAGGTGCTGGACCGAGCCTTCGTTCTCGAGGATCGAAGACCAGACGGCCTCGGTGTCGATGCCTTTTTCGCCCAGCAGATCCTGCAGATAGGGGTTCTTGACCGCGAAGGAGCCCGACAGGGTCTTGTGGGTGTAGATGTTGGCCGGGATCGGCTCGATGCCCGCCGACGTGCCGCCGCAGATGATCGAGATCGAGGCGGTCGGAGCGATGGCCAGCTTGTGGCTAAACCGCTCCATCACGCCGCGATCGGCGGCGTCGGGGCAGGGGCCCTTTTCTTCGGCCAGGGTGCGGCTGGCCTTGTCGGCCTCGCGGCGCAGGTGCTTGAATAGGCGCATGTTCCAGCTCTTGGCCATGGCCGATTCAAAGGCCACGCCCTGCGACTGCAGGAAGGAGTGGAAGCCCATCAGGCCCAGACCCACCGAACGCTCGCGCTGGGCCGAATAGACGGCGGCGGCCATCGACGACGGGGCGCGAGTGATGAAGTCCTCGAGCACATTGTCGAGGAAGCGCATGATGTCCTCGATGAAGCGGGGCTCTTCGCGCCACTCCAGGAAGGTCTCGGCGTTGACCGACGACAGGCAGCAGACGGCGGTGCGCTCGACGCCCTTATGGTCGAGGCCCGTGTGCAGCATGATTTCAGAGCACAGGTTGGACTGCTTGACCGACAGGCCCAGATCCTTCTGGTGCTGCGGCATCTGCCGGTTCACCGTGTCCGAGAAGATCAGATAGGGCTCGCCCGTCTGCATCCGGATCTCCAGGATCTTGGTCCACAGGTTGCGAGCGTCGACGGTTTTGCGGACCTCGCCGTTCTTGGGCGAGATCAGGTCGAAGGGTTTGCCGTCGCGGACCGCCTCCATGAAGGCGTCGGTGATGTTGATGCCGTGGTGCAGGTTCAGCGAGCGGCGGTTGAAGTCGCCCGACGGCTTGCGGATCTCGAGGAACTCTTCGATTTCCGGGTGGTGGATGTCCAGGTAGACGGCGGCCGAGCCGCGACGCAGCGAGCCCTGCGAAATCGCCAGGGTCAGCGAATCCATCACGCGGATGAAGGGGATGATGCCCGAGGTCTGACCCGCGCCCTTGACCTTCTCGCCGATGGAGCGGACGCCGCCCCAATAGGTGCCGATGCCGCCGCCGTTCGAGGCCAGGGAGACGTTCTCGTTCCAGACGTTCTGGATGCCGTCCAGGCTGTCGTTGACCGAGTTCAGGAAGCAGGAGATCGGCAGGCCGCGATCCGCGCCGCCGTTCGACAGCACCGGCGTCGCCGGCATGAACCACAGCTTTGACATATAGTCGTAGACGCGCTGGGCGTGATCCGCGTCGTCGGCGTAGGCCGTGGCCACGCGGGCGAACATGTCCTGATAGCTTTCGCCCGCCAGCAGGTAGCGGTCTTCCAGCGTCTTCTTGCCGAATTCGGTCAGCAGGGCGTCGCGCGTGCGGTCCAGTTTCAGGCCGTTCACCACCGTCAGCTCCGGCTTGGTCTCGGGCGACGCCGAGGAAACCGTAGAGAATTCCGTCGTCTGCAACGCTTCGCCGCCAGCCATTTTCGTCCCTGTCCCGAACAAATGCGATTAGAAGGCCGTACCGGTTTGAGACACTACATCTAGTGGCTGCTTGCCGGTGTTCGGCTAGATATATGGGTGCATATCCCTAACCGCAGGTAAAGCTCTTGACGGGAGCTTTTCTGACGAATCGGTGGGCGGCTGATCACACCCTGTGGAAATGACTCAGGAAATGCGGGATCACATTTTTCACCGAACCGTCGTCGATTTCTGCGAGAGCTGACAGGGAACACCGCAACAGCTTGGCCGTTAGCGCCCTATGGCCCCGCATCCCACCGCCTTCCTGACCCGCGCCCTGCGCGTCGCCCGCACGGAGATCGCCGCCGTGGCCGCCATGCTGGTGGTCGCCCTGGGGGTGTTGATCTTCATCGAGGTGGCCGACGACATTCAGGAAGCCGACGGCCAGGCCTTTGACCATGCGGTGTTGGCGGCGGTGCGGCCCTTCGCCGATGATCCGGGGCGCCCCTGGGGGCCGTGGTGGCTGCACGAGGCGGCGGCGGATCTGACCTCGCTCGGCGGCATATCGGTGCTGACCCTGTTCGCCGTCATCGCCATCGGCTTCCTGCTGATTATGGGCAAGCGGCTGTCGGCGCTGATGCTGGTCGTCGGCCTGGCGGGCGGGGTGGCCCTGAGCGAAGGCCTGAAGGCCCTTTTCGAGCGCGAACGGCCGCCCGAAATCTATCAGGCGGTGGAGACGCTGAACGCCAGCTTCCCCTCAGGCCACGCCCTGCTGTCGACCGTTTTCTATCTGACGCTGGGGGTCATGCTGACGCGCGCTTTTCCGCGCAAGCGGCTGAAGGCCTATGTTCTAGGCTGCGCGGTGGTGATCGCCCTGCTGATCGGGCTGACGCGAATCTATCTGGGCGCGCACTGGGCGTCGGATGTGTTCGCGGGGTGGAGCGTGGGCGCCGCCTGGTCGATGGCCCTGTGGCTGATCGCCTACGCCGCCGAGCGGCGTCAGCGCCTGCACGACGCGCCCCTGCAGGACGCGCCCTAGGCGTATGGTTTCTTAGACCAAGGTCTAGCGCCGCGAAGGCGCGCGGCTGTCGGATAAAGGCGATCAGAAGCCGTCGCCACGCAAGCGACGGACGCCCTCAAGGACGACGCTTCAGGAGTTTCCCATGACCGATTTCGCCGCCCTCTACGCCGAACGCCTGACGACGCCTCAGGCGGCGGCGGCCCTGATCCCGTCGGGCGCCAAGGTCGCCATGGCCCTGGGCGTAGGCCAGCCTCCGGCCCTGCTGAAGGCCCTGGCCGACCGGGCAGAGGCGCGGCAGGTGGGGGACGTCAACCTCTACTACCTGCTGTCCACCGCCATCGCGGGCGAGACGGTGATGCGCTTCGAACTGACGGACCGCATCCGCCCGCATAGCCTGTTCCACGGCGCCATCGAGCGGAAGCTGGAGGCGCGCGGGATCGAAGAGGGCCGCCGCGCCGTCTGGTTCGTGCCGACCGGCTTCCAGCAGACGCCGCGCGTGCTGACGCGCGAAATCGGCGTCGACACCCTGCTGGCGACGGTCTCGTCGATGGACGCCGAGGGCTATTTCAGCCTGGGGACCAACACCGACTACGCCCTGGCTGTCTCCAAGAGCGCCGAACGGGTGATCCTGGAGGTCAATCCGCACATGCCGCGCGTATTCGGCGATTGCCGCGTCCATGTTTCGCAGGTTGCGGCCCTGGTCGAGCATTCGGCCCCCTTGCTGGAGGCGGGCAAGGCGCCGCAGCAGCCGCAGGATCTGGCCATCGGGGCCTTGATCGCCGGCATGGTCGAGGACGGCTCGACGCTGCAGATGGGCATCGGCGCCCTGCCGGACGCGGTGTGCGCGGCGCTTCACGACCATCGCGACCTCGGCATCCACACCGAGATGCTGACGCCCGGCCTGGTCGAACTGATGAAGGCGGGCGTCGTCACCAATGCGCGTAAGACTCTGCACCCCGGCAAGACGGTCTTCACCTTCTCGATGGGGAACCGCTCGACCTATGAGTTCCTGCACGAGAACCCGGCCTTCGAGGCCCGCCCTGTCGACTATGTGAACGACCCGGCGGTCATCGCCCGCAATGCGAAGATGATCTCGGTCAACGCGACCTTGCAGATCGACCTGTTCGGCGCCTGCTGCTCGGAATACCTGAACGGGCGGCAGTACACGGCGTCGGGCGGCCAGCTGGACTTCGTGCGCGGCGCGGCGGCGTCCGAGGGCGGCAAGTCGATCATCGCCTGCCACTCCACGGCGGCCAAAGGGACGGCCTCGCGCATCGTGGCGCGTCTGGACGGCCCGGCGACGACCCCGCGCAACGACATTCACTATGTCGTCACCGAGCATGGGGCGGTCAATCTGAAGGGGCTGACCGACGACGCCCGCGCCCGCGCCCTGATCAGCCTGGCCGCGCCCGAATTCCGCGAGGGGCTGGAGCGTGAGGCGAAGGCGATGGGCCTGCTCTAGGCCCTAACCCTCCCAACCTTCGTCCAACGGGAACCGCTCGGCCCAGAAGGATTGAAGCTCAGGCAGGGCGTCCACGCGGCGAACGACCTCGGCCATGCCGGGCGCTTTGGCGTAAAAGCGGCGACGCCGAGGCGCCCAGCGGCTGGCGACGGCGACATAGAGGTCCAGCACCGTCATCTCTTCGCCGAGCAGGAAGCGGCCGGGCGTGATCTGGGCGTCCATCATCCGCCAGCAGTCGGCGATGCGTTCGATGGTGCGGCGCTGGATTTCAGCCTGGGCCTGCGGATCGTCGCCGGCCAGGCGAGACGGCTCGTCCCGCACCCAGAACATCGAATAGACGGCGGCGGGGATGAAGCTCATCCAGCGCAGGAACTGCGCCCGGCGCGGATCGTCCAGCGCGGGCGACAGCCGGGCCTGCGGGTGGGAATCGGCCAACCAGATCAGGATGGCGGCGCTTTCGGTGATGACCTCGCCGCCCGGCGTGACCAGGGCCGGAATCTGCCGCATCGGATTGACGGACGCCACCTTGCGCCGTTCGGCTTCTCCCTCCCACGTCGGGGCCTCGATGACGCGATAGTCCTGCCCGATCAGCCGCAGCGTCGCCTCGACCGGGACCGAGCCGGACCCGGCGGCGCCGTAGAGCGTGAAAACCATCCCCATCTTCCTCCCCAATTTCCTGTCACGGAAACACCATATCTAGCGGTCGGTTGAAAAGTGATCGCTAGATGTGCGCATCTTCCCTTGTCCCCGCGCGCCGGCGGACGCATGGTGAAACGCACTTCTTCCGGATTCGCCCCAGGTCTTCTTCGATGAACGCTCCCGCCACGATCATTCGTCCCGGCACGCCCGGTCTGCTGACCCCCTCGGCCGCCTACAAGCCCTTCCGCTATCCGTGGGCCTTCGACATGTGGAAGAAGCAGCAGCAGGTCCACTGGATGCCTGAAGAAGTCCCGATGGGCGAGGACGTCAAGGACTGGGCCGCCAATCTGAACGACGGCGAGCGTAACCTGCTGACCCAGATCTTCCGCTTCTTCACCCAGGCGGACATCGAGGTGCAGGACAACTACATGGAGCGCTACGGCCGGGTGTTCAAACCGACCGAAGTGAAGATGATGCTGGCCGCCTTCGCCAATATGGAGACCATCCATATCGCGGCCTACGCCCTGCTGCTCGAGACCATCGGCATGCCCGAGAGCGAGTTCGGCGCCTTCATGGAATACGAGGCCATGAAGGACAAGCACGACTACATGGGCCAGTTCGGGGTCGACAGCGACGCCGACATCTGCCGGACCCTGGCCATGTTCGGAGGCTTCTCGGAAGGGCTGCAGCTGTTCGCTAGCTTCGCCATGCTGATGAACTTCCCGCGCCAGTCCAAGATGAAGGGCATGGGACAGATCGTGTCCTGGTCGGTGCGCGACGAGAGCCTGCACTGCGAAGGCATCATCAAGCTGTACCACGCCTTCAACAAGGAGACGGGCGCCGTCACCAAGGCCGTGGCCGACGACATCGTCGACTGCTGCAAGACGGTGATCGAGATGGAGGACAAGTTCATCGACCTGGCCTTCGAAATGGGCCCGGTGAACGGCATGACGCCGGACGACATCAAGGCCTACATCCGCTTCATCGCCGACTGGCGCCTGCGTCAGCTGCATCTGCCGGAAGTCTACGGCGTGACCGAGAATCCGCTGCCGTGGCTGCAGGCCCTGCTGTCGGGCGTCGAGCACGCCAACTTCTTCGAGGCGCGCGCCACCGAATACTCCAAGGCGGCGACGCAAGGCGCCTGGCACGGCGCCGACGGCGTCTGGGACAGCTTCGACAACATGATGAAGCGCCGCACGGAATCCGTCGGGGCCTGATCCGGCCTGATCTCAAGCGAGAAAAGGGCGCCCCGACGCGAGGTCGGCGGCGCCCTTTCCTTGTCTGAAGCCTCAGTTCGGCGTCTTGCGGCCCGCGTTGCAGCGCGCCGTGTCGCCGCGCTGACAGGCGGCGGCGGTGGCCCGCCAGTCGGCCATGTCGCGCTCATAGCGGGCCTGGGCCTCGTCGGCGGCGCGCAGATCCGCCTCATGCCGTTCGCGATCGGCCCGCGCCTGCGCCTCCGTCTGCTCCACTTCGGCCTGCCAGCGCCGCTGGGCCTCGGCCTGAGCGGCCTGATTGGCGCGGTCTTCGTTCTCGGCCAGGTCGTTCTGGGCCACGATCTCGGCGTTCAGGGCCTGGGTTTGGCGCAGCTCGTCGGGATCCTGGGCCGAATCCGGCGCGCGGTGATAACGCTCGCCCTTGGACAGCAACATCTCGGCCACGGGATCTTTCGGCGCCGGTTGCGGACGGCTCTGGCTCTGGCCCTGAGCGTAGGCGGAGCCGGCCGCCAGCGAGAAGGCCAGGGTCGTGGTCAGCATCAGCGCCGCCAGGGGACGGGCGGGGCGGGTTTGCGAGGATGGGGGGCGGGTCATGGAGCGCTCCTGGCGGGAGGAATACGAAGGACCGCAAGCTTGGCGCTTTCGGCGTTCAAAGGAAACAACGTCCGGGACGGCGTAAGGCTGCCGTCCGGCGCCCTAGAGCGGCAACAGAAGCTCGAAACGCGTGCCCTGCGGTCCGGTGTCCAGCAGCGTCAGGGCGCCGCCGTGGTTGGCCGCCAGCTCGCGTGAAATGGTCAGGCCCAGGCCCGTGCCGTCGGCCCCGCCGCCGCTGACGAAGGGCTCGAACAGGCGATCGGCCAGGCGCGGCGGAATGCCGGGGCCGTCGTCGCGCACGGTGACGGCGGCCATGCCGTCGCGGGTCTCGGCGCTGACGGTGATGGCGCCCTTGCCGCTCTTGTCCTTGCTCTGGGGCGCGGTCTCGATGGCCTGGCGGGCGTTGCGCATCAGATTGACCAGAATGCGGTGAAGCTGGTCCGGGTCGGCGTTGACGGTGAAGCGGGCGGGCAGGTCGCGCACCAGCCGCACGCCGTCCGGCTCCAGCCCCGCGTCCTCGGCGGCGGCGGCCACCGCGCGGGCCAGCAGCATCTTCTGAAGCTGGGGCGCGGGCTCCTCGGTCTTGCCGTAGGCCAGGACGTTGCGCGCCAGGGTCGAGGCCCGGTCCAGCGCCCGCTCTAGACGGGGCAGGGCGGTCGCCACCAGGGGGTCGGACGAGGTCGACAGCCGCTCGGACGCCATCTGGGCCGAGGTCAGCATGTTGCGCAGGTCGTGGTTGATCTTGGCCACCGCCTCGCCCAGCGCCGCCAGGCGGGCGCGCGAGCGCAGGGACTGGCGCACCTCCTCCTGCATCCGGGCCAGTTCGCGTTCGACCCGGCCGATCTCGTCCTGACGATCCGAGGGCGTTTCGGCCGGGCTTTCAGGATTGGCGGCGAAGCGTTCGATCGAGCGGGTGACGCGGCGCAGGGGCTGCAACACCAGCATCGACAGGGAGGCGTAGAGCAGGCCGCCCGCCACCGCCGCGATCAGCAGCGACATCATCAGGCTGTTGACCAGAAAGCCCTCCAGCTCCTTCTTCAGCGGCTGGGCCGGGGCCAGGATCTCGACCAGATCGCCCGAGCGATAGCGCGGCGCCGCCTGCACCCGCAGCGAACGGTCGGGGTGGCCGAACAGGGTCTTCCACGGGTCCAGCAGCCGCGCCCCGACGTTGCGCTGGCGCAGGTCGATCAGTTCGGGCGCGCGCGGCAGGTTGGGGGCTTGCAGCAGCAGTCGCCGCACCCCCTGTTCGCCGATGACGACCGACTGCACCCCGCCGATGCTCAGCAGCTGTTCGGCGGTGGAGTCCTCGACGGCGGAATAGGGCAGGGCTTCGACCCCGACCGAGGCCAGTTCAGCCGCCTGCAGCCGGTCCATCAGCCACCGCTCCTGGAAGGAGGCGGCGCTGGGCACGATGATCAGGGCGGCGACCGCCAGGGTGAAGGCGACGGTCAGCAGCAGCAGGCGGCTGGACAGGCCGTCGGGCGCGCGGGGCTGCAGCCGCTGGCGCAGGGCGCGCCATGGGGCGGGCGATGTCGCAGGCGGTCTGGCCGTCGTCGCCGGGGTCAGGGGCGTATGAAGCTCCGTCGGAAGGGCCTCGCGTTCCGTCATGACGCCTCCATGCGGGGGCGCGCGCGCAGCTTCTGGGCCAGCTTGAGCAGCAGGGGCAGCAGCATGGACAGGAAGGCGACTCCCATCAGGGGCCAGAAGAATTCCGCGAACAGGCTCCGAATGTCAGGATTCGGGTCCGTGATCAGAACGTCGTGCAGGCTGTCGCCGATCCAGCAATAGATGGTGTGGGCGGGCAGAAGGCCGATGAAGGTGGCGACGACATAGGGCCGCAGCGGCGCCGCCATCACGCCCGCCGCCACATTGATCATGTGGAAGGGCACGGTGACCACCAGCCGCGCGACCAGCACATACCAGAAGGTGTTCTTGTCCACCCCGGCGCAGACCTTGTTCAACAGGCCCGTATCGGCGGCGGCGCGGCGGCGCAGGGAATCGCCCAAGGCGGTGCGCCCCACATAATAGACGGCCAGGGCGCCGACGGTGGCGGCGAAGGCGGTGGCGACGCCGCCGACCCACGGCCCGAACAGATAGCCCGCCGTCACGGTGATGAAGACCACGCCGGGCACCACGCTGGCCGTCAGCAGGCTGAAGATCAGCATCAGGGCGCCCAGCATCAGCAGGTAGCGCTGGGCGGTCAGGGCCTCCAGCGCCGTTCCGTGCTCACGCAGGGTGTCCAGCGACAGATAGCGATTCCAGCCCATGCCGAAGATCACGGCGACGGCGACCAACAGCACGGCCAGGGGCAGAAATCTTTTGACCCGGTTCAAACCGCGCTCCGTCCTCTTTCTTCTGTATCCCTAGCGGATTTCGCGCTGTCGCGCGCGCTTGTCGACTGCACGGAAAAGCGGCTGTGGCGTTGACTCCCGTCCTGTCGCCGCTTATACGCCCGCCTCTCTCGCGGCTGACGCTTGTGTCTGTCGCCAACCCCAGTAACCCGGAGCCGACCGTGAAGCGGACCTATCAGCCGTCGCGACTCGTGCGCAAGCGCCGTCACGGCTTCCGTTCTCGGATGGCCACCAAGAACGGTCAAAAGATTGTCGCGCGTCGCCGCGCCAAAGGCCGCAAGCGCCTGACGGCCTGACGTCACGCGCCCATTACCCTTCAGGGCGGGCGCATGACCGATCTGATGAAAATCGATCGCCTGTTGAGGCGGCCCCAGTTTCTGGCGGCCGCCAAAGGCGTTTCTCAGGCTCGCGGCGCCGTGGTGGTCCAGCAACTGGATCGCGCCGACGGCGACCCGACGGTGCGCCTGGGATTCACCGCCACCCGCAAGATCGGCGGCGCCGTCGTGCGCAACCGCGCCAAGCGCCGTCTACGCGAAGCTGCGCGCCTGCTGACGCCCCTGCACGGGCGGGCGGGATGCGATTATGTGTTCATCGCCCGCATGGGCACGGCGGACCGCGACTGGGACCGCTTGCTTGACGATGTGAAATCGGCCCTTACAAGGCTCGCAACCCCGCGCACGGCTTCCGATATGGGAGACCGGGCCGTTTCGACCGCCCGCGCCGCCCCCGACCCGCGCCCCGCCGACCAGGACCGCTGATCCCGATGCAGAACGAGAACTCGCGCAACACCATCATCTTCTTCGTGTGCGCGGCCCTGATCATGGGCGTCTACTACTTCATGGTGATGCGCCCGCAGGCCGAGAGCCGCCGCCAGGCGCAGATCGTCGCCGCCGAGCAGCAGAAGGCGCGCGAGGCTTCGGCCGACGCCGGCCTGACGCCGTCGGGCGCCGCGCCGGGCGTCTTCATCAAGGATCGCGCCCAGGCCCTGGGCACGGTCGCGCGCGTGCCGATCCAGACCCCGACCCTGAAGGGCTCGCTGTCGCTGCAGGGCGCGCGCATCGACGACCTGTATCTGACCCGCTACCGCGAGACGCTGGACAAGAATTCCCCGCCGGTCGAGCTGTTCCGCCCGCAGGGCATGGAGCACGCCTATTTCGCCCAGTTCGGCTGGAGCGGCCCGAACGTCGCCGGCGGCGTGCCCGGCCCCAACACCGTCTGGCGCCTGACCAAGGGCTCGACCCTGACGCCGACCACTCCGGTCGAACTGACCTGGGACAACGGTTCGGGCCTGCGCTTCACGCGCGTCGTCTCGATCGACGACCAGTACATGTTCACGGTCAAGGACACGGTCGCCAACCTGGGAACCCAGGCCATCGCCATCGCTCCCTACGGCCGCGTCGAGCGCCAGGGCGTTCCGGTCGATCTGGGCAAGCAGATGATCCTGCACGAAGGCGCTATCGGCACCTTCGGCGACGGGGACGGCTATTCGACTGAACAGGTCAAGTACAAGGACTGGGCCAAGAAGCCGCGTATCGAGAACCAATCGACCGGCGGCTGGTTGGGCATCACCGACAAATACTGGCTGGCGGCCCTGATCCCCACCCAGGACGAGACCATCGAGGGCCGTTTCTCGGTGCGCGACGCCCAGGGGATGAACATCCACGAAGCCGCCATGCTGGGCGCCACCCACACCATCCAGCCGGGCCGCCAGATCGAGGAGACCCAGCGTCTGTTCGCCGGGGCCAAGCGCGCCGAGGTGCTGAAGGCCTATGAGCAGTCGCTGAACCTGCCGCGTTTCGTCTACGCCATCGACTGGGGCATGTTCTGGTTCCTGACGCGCCCGATTTTCACGGTGGTGGAGTTCTTCTACGGCGTCCTGGGCAACTTCGGCCTGGCCATCCTGGCCCTGACGGTGGTGGTCAAGCTGATCCTCTTCCCGCTGGCCAACAAGTCCTACGAGAGCCTCTCGAAGATGCGGAACCTCCAGCCCAAGATGGAGGAGATCAAGAAGAAGCACGGCTCCGAACCGCAGAAGCAGCAGCAGGAGATGATGGCCCTGTATCAGCGGGAGAAGATCAATCCGCTGGCGGGCTGTCTGCCGATGGTGGTGCAGATCCCGGTCTTCTACGCCCTGTACAAGGTGCTGTTCGTCACCATCGAAATGCGTCACGCGCCCTTCTTCGGCTGGATCCGCGACCTGTCGGCGCGCGACCCTTCGACGATCTGGAACCTGTTCGGCGCCATTCCGTGGGATCCGGCGACCCTGCCGATCCTGGGCGGCATCCTGAACGGCCCGCTGCACCTGGGCGTGTTGCCCCTGGTCTATGGCTTCACCATGTGGCTGCAGATGGCGATGAACCCGCCGGCGCAGGATCCGATGCAGCGCCAGATCTTCGCCCTGATGCCGATCGTCTTCACCTTCATCATGGCCCCGTTCGCGGCCGGCCTGCTGATCTACTGGGCGTGGAACAACGTGCTGTCGATCATCCAGCAGTATGTGATCATGCATCGCTTCAAGGCCGAGAACCCGATCGACGCCTTCCTCGCCCGCTTCAAGAAGGCCTGATCGGTTGGACGCGTCTGACGAGCCCAAGGTCGGGGAATATTCCGACGCCGAGATCGAGGCGGCGCGCGTCCTGTTCGCGCGCCAGGCCAGCTTCGTCCTGGGCTGCGCCAAGATCGAGCAGCTGCCGACTCCGGACCTGCCCGAGATCGCCTTCGCCGGCCGCTCCAATGTGGGCAAGTCCAGTCTGATCAACGGCCTGGTCGGCATGCACAAGCTGGCCAGGGCCTCCAACGAGCCGGGCCGCACGCGCGAGGTCAACTTCTTCGACCTGGACGGGCGGATGCGTCTGGTCGATCTGCCCGGCTACGGCTGGGCCAAGGCGTCCAAGACCACGGTCAAGAAGTTCCAGGATCTGGGCCGCGACTATCTGCGCGGCCGGGTGACGCTGAAGCGCGTCTATCTGCTGATCGACAGCCGCCACGGCCTGAAGAAGGTCGACGACGAGGCGTTGGACGCACTGGACCTGTCGGCCGTCTCCTATCAGATCGTCCTGACCAAGGCCGACAAGCTGAAGAAGGGCGAGGCCGAAAAGGTCCAGGCGGCGACGCTGAAGGCCATCTCCAAGCGCCCGGCCGCCTATCCCCACGTCGCCGTCACTTCGTCGGAAAAGGGTTTCGGCCTGCCCGAACTGCGCGCCGAGATCATGCGCACCACGGGCGTCGTCCTCGACTGAATCTCACATCCGCGTGAACCGTTAAGCCAGACCGGCGTTGTCCCCCTCGGTTCTTAACGAGAGGGGAGCGCTCCATGCGTTCAGCGATCATCGGCGGCGTCGCCATCGCCTGCCTGCTGGGTCTGTCGGCCTGCGGAAACAACAACAACAAGGCCGAAACTCCGGCCGCTGACGGGGCTGAGACCGCTTCGACGGCCGCCGCGCCGGCGACGCTCGATGCGCCCAAGCCGGGCCTGTGGCGCGTGTCCACCGCCATGGAAGGCATGCCGGGCGGCGCCGCCGTCCCGCCGCAGGAAGTCTGCATCAAGGAAGCCAAGCTTGAGGCCCCGGCCAGCGCCCAGCAGCCGGGCGCCGACTGTACGACCAAGCCGTTCGCGCGTGAGGGCGACGCCATGGTCGCCACCTCGTCCTGCACCTTGCCGGGCAATATGAAGGCCGACTCCACCATCCGCGTGACCGGCGACTTCAACAGCCGCTACGTCACCGAGGTCACGACCAAGATGGACCCGGCGCCGACGCCGCAGATGGCCCAGACCAAGGTCACCATGACCGCCGAGCGCATCGGCGACTGCCCCGCCGGTCAGTAAGCGCCCGCCCATAGACGATTGATCGTCACGGCCGGTATGGCGTCGCTGAAAAGCGGCCCCCATATCGGTCGGATGATCCCTCTGTCCATTCTCGACCTCGCCCCCGTGCCGGAAGGCTCCGACGTGGGGCAGGCGCTCGCCAACACCATTGATCTGGCCCGCCACGCCGAACGGCTGGGCTACAATCGCTACTGGCTGGCCGAGCATCACAACATGCCGGGCATCGCCAGCGCCGCGACCTCGGTCGTCATCGGCGCGGTGGCGGCGGCGACGAAGACCATCCGCGTCGGCGCCGGCGGGGTCATGCTGCCCAACCACGCCCCCCTGGTCATCGCCGAGCAGTTCGGCACCCTGAACGCGCTTCACCCCGGTCGGATCGACCTGGGCCTCGGCCGCGCGCCTGGCTCGGATCAGGCGACGGCGCGAGCTTTGCGCCGCACGCTTCAGGGCGACCACGACGCCTTCCCTCAGGACGTGATGGAGCTGATGCAGTGGTTCGCGCCCGCGACGCCGGATCAGCGCATCATCGCCAATCCGGGCGAGGGCCAGGCCGTGCCGACCTGGATCCTCGGCTCCTCGACCTACGGCGCCCAGCTGGCGGCGCACCTGGGCCTGCCTTACGCCTTCGCCAGCCATTTTGCGCCGGGCGAGATGCTGCGGGCCCTCGACATCTATCGCCAGACCTTCCGTCCATCGCCGCATCTTGAGAAGCCTTACGTCATGCTGGGCTACAACGCCTTTGTGGCTGACACGGACGAGGCGGCGCGCCTGCTGTTCACTTCGGTCCAGCAGGCTTTCGTTAACCTGAGAACCGGCCGCCCCGGCAAGCTGCCGCCGCCGGTCGAGGGCTACTACGAACGGCTGGACGGCGCGGCGCGCGGCATGATCGACGTCGCCCTGGCCTGTTCGGCGGTGGGCGCGCCCGCGACGGCCAAGGCCGCCCTCGACGCCTTCATCGCCCAGACCGACGCGGACGAGCTGATGCTGACCAGCCAGATATGGGATCCGGCCGCCCGCGTGCGCTCGCTCGAGCTGCTCGCCGCGGCGACCGGGCTGGCGTCCGCCTAGCGGCTGCTGGCGGGCGGTTTGAACAGCAGAGGAGAGGCGGCGTTTTCGGCGTCCAGGCGACGCCAGGCGGCGCCCAGGCGGATTGCGTCGGCCAGATCCTGCGGCGTTATGGGTTCGGCGTCGGTCAGTCTCTGACGCAGGCCGCGACAGGCCGCCAGCACGGCGGAGGCATGTCGTATCTCAGGGATCGTAGAGCGCGCGCCTATGCCGTCCAGCGAGGCGAAGCGCCAGCCTTCTTCGGACGGCGCGGCCTGGATCATCGCCCATTTCTCGGCAGGGGTGAGTTGATCGGCCAGTTTCTCCCAGGCGCCGTTCTCACCCTGTCGACGGTACTGACCCGGCTGGGCGGGTAGGCCGTGACGGCCATAGACGTCGCACGCGGCCGTCTCTATGGCGGCGACTTCCGCAAGCAGGCTGTCCACGCCGTCCGACAAGGCGTCAGAAGGAACGACAGCCTGCTCGCCGCCTCGGTCGTCGCGACGGCGTCCGAAGCGGCTCAGCATCGCCTTTAGTTCAGGCTCAGGTTGCCGGTGACCGAGACGTCGTAGACGACGCGGGTGATGCTCTGGACCACTTCGAAGAATTTGCGCATCTCAGCCGCGCCTGCACGCGGCGTGTAGATGAGATCGTCCGACTGCATCTGGAAATTGCTGGCGATGAAGAAGCCTTCGCCCTCGGCCAGGTTCAGGCGATAGACCACCGGCACCCCGCGCGAGGTGACGGGCTGCTGGATGCCCAGGGCCTGGGCCACTTCCGGCCGCTCGAAACGGAAAACCAGAACCGAACGGGCGTTGGCGATGTTGGAATCCAGGCCGCCGACGCCGCTGAGCGCCTCGGCCAGGGTCAGCGGGCCGGGCGGCAGTTCGCTGCGCGCCACGGCGTTGAAGGCGCCGAAGGAGCTGAAGCGGCGAGGCTTGTAGACCAGGTTGACCTGATCGCCCCGCTGCAGGCGCACGTTCTCGTTGAACTCGGTGGTGACGATCGACATCGGGGCCGTATAGACCTTGCCGTCGCGCTGGATGCGCACGTCGATGTCGTGCAGCGAACGCGACGGGCCGCCGGCGGCGGCGATGACGTCGAGGATGCGGTCGCTGTTGGCTGATAGGGGCTGGCGTCCGGGGCTGCGCACGTCCCCAAGCACGGTGACGGCGTTGGAGGCGTTGCCCGCGATGGTGACGACCACCTGGGGATTGGCGACCTTGCCGACCAGGGCGCGGCGCATGGCCGCCGAGGCCTGCGACGGGGTAAGGCCTTGCACGGTCACTTCGCCGGCAAAGGGGATCGGGACGGAGCCGTTTCGGTTGACCATCAGCGGCGGCAGGGTCTGGTTGCCGCTGCTGGCGCCGTCGCGTGGCGAGCCGCTGCCGAACAGGCTGCCGCCCGGTTCGAAGATGCTGACGGCAAGGGTGTCGCCGACGCCGATCACATCCGTGGGCGCTTCGCTGGAGGCGAGCGCCAAGCTCGAGAAGGACGGCGGGGGCGCCGCCTTCAGCCGTTCGCTCAGCGCGAAGTCCAGATCGACGAGCGCGTAGTCGCCCGCCCGCTCCGGTGAGGACGAGCCTTGAACCACGTTGCGGCCGGATGGCCCGTCGCGCGGCAGGGTCGAGCATCCGGCCAGAAGAGCGACGATGAGCAGGCTGGCGGCGGTTCTGGACATAGGGCCTCGGTGCAGTTCCATCAGATGCTTACCCTTCAGGCGGCTGCGCCGCCAGAGGCGCACAGCACCCGTTGCTGGACGACATCGAAATGCTGGTCCCAGTTGGGCGGAGAATAGGGCGGCGCGACCGGCGAATTGCGGGTCCAGTCCTCAAGCGCGGCCAGCCATCCCAGGCCGTCCAGCGGATCGATCAGGCGGGCGTGCGGGACCAGTTCGCGGTGGGCGGCGATGTTCGAGGCGATGAGGGGCACGCCCATGGCGCTGGCCTCGACGGCGGGCAGGTCGAAGCCTTCCACCGATGAGGGTGCGACCATGGCGCGTGCGCCCCGCATCAGAGCCGAAAGGGCGCAGTCAGGCAGGTTTTCGGCCTGGTGCACGAGGCCGCGTAGATTGGGCGAGCGTTGCAGGTGGTCCAGCACGGCCTCGTTTTCCCAGCCGTATCGGCCGACCAGGACCAGGCGCGGCGTGTCGGCGCCCATGGTTTCTTGCAACCGGCGCCAGACGGTCAGCAGGAAGGCCAGGTTCTTTCGCGCCTCGATCGTGCCGACGTGCAGGAAGTAGGGGCGAGCGGGTGCAATCGTCGTGCGGCTGTCGAAGGTGCGCTCTAGCCCCAGATGCGCGACTTCGATCGGCGGGGCGGCGATGTTCGACTGGTCGGCGAAGCCTTTCAGTTCGTCGGCTGTGTACTGGGAATTGACGATGATCCGCGAAGCGTGGCGCAGCACGTTGGTCATCCGTCGCACATGCTTCAAGCCGTCGCCGGGGCGGCAGAACTCGGGATGGGTCACGGGGATCAGGTCGTGGACCATGATGATCCGCTCAATACCGCCACCGGCCAGGGACGTAAGGATGTCGGGCGTGTTCAGGCTCGTATGTCCGACATTTATATAGGCTCGCGCCGATGGAGGTGCGGCGATGCGGCGCGACCTGAAGTACTGCTTCCAGATCCGTTTCGGCTTGGTCTTGGGCGGCGCTTTTTCTTCGGGCGCGCGTCCTATGATCGAGGCTCCGTCGTCTGGCGAGCGCAGGGCGTCGAACAGCTTGCGGGCTTCGGGGCCCAGTTCCGTCACGGCGCCGGGGCCCGTCCAGCGGGTGCGCAGTTCAGCGAGGCGTTCGCGGAACCAGTCGTTGTCGACGCGCGCCAGTTGATCCTTTCGCGCCCGTACGGGCGTCATCCGATAGGTCGGGTGCTCGATCAGCCATTCGGCGTAGGCCAGACAGACGCGGTCTACCCCGGTCGGCGCGCTGCGCTCGGTTCGGCTGAGCAGCCGGCTGGCGTCGAAGAGCACGTCCTCGATCATCAGGAGACGTAGCCCGCCTGCATCAGCTCGGCGATGTGGATGATGGCGACCGGGCGGCGATCCTCCAACACGAACAGATTGCTGATCTTGTTGGCGGACAGCAGGTCGACGACGTCGCTCATGCGCGCCTCGGGATCGACCGTGATGGGGCTGCGGCTCATGATGTCTTCCGCCCGGACGGCGCTGACGTCGCGGGTGAGGGCGCGGCGCAGGTCGCCGTCGGTGATCATGCCGGCCAGGGCCCCGTCGGCGGCCAGGACGGCGACCGCCCCCTTGCGCCCTTCGGTGATCGCCGAGACGACGGCGCCGAAGTCGGCGTCCAGGGGCACGCTGGCCGGAGCGGCGGCGTTGTCGCCCATCCACTCGCGTACGGTCTGCAGGCTCATGCCCAGGGCGCCGCCGGGATGGTGCAGGCCGAAATCTTCCCGCGTGAAGCCGCGTCGGTCCATCAGCACCATGGCCAGGGCGTCCCCCATGGCCAGGGACATCAGCGTCGAGGTCGTCGGCGCCAGGCCGTTGGGGCAGGCCTCGGCCACCTTGGGCATGGTCAGGCAGACGGCGGAATGACGGCCCAGGAAGCTCTGGGGCCGCTGGGTGACGCCGATCACCGGAATGTCGTTGCGCGCGCAGAAGATCAGCGGATCGCGCAGTTCGCGGCTCTCGCCCGAGTTGGACAGCGCCAACAGGGTTGTGTCGGGGCGCAGCATGCCCAGGTCGCCATGGCTCATCTCGGCCGGGTGGACGAAGAAGGAGTTGGTGCCCGTCGAGGCCAGGGTGGCGGCGATCTTGCCGCCGATGTGGCCCGACTTGCCCATGCCGGTCACCACGACATAGCCGGGGCGCGACAGGATGATGTCGGCCGCGCGCGCGATCGAGGAATCCAGCGAACGTTCCAGCGCCTCCAGCGCTTCTATGTTCAAGCGCACGACTTCGCGCGCCCGGTCGGACATGGCGGCGAGTTGTTCAGGAGAGGAAGGAACGGAGAAAGCAGTCATGACGGCTCCAGGCGCCGGGGCCGCTTCTGCGGCTCTATCGTAGCGCAGTGGCAAATGCCTCATTCGAGAGTTCGGCACAATGGCGCCGTCGCGGGTGAACGAACGATGAATAGCGACAACCATTCCAGGCGTCATGCGTTGCCGTAGGGTCCACGCATAGAAAGCACTCTGAAACGCATGTCTTCTGCACAGGGGTTTGCGCGCCCCCCACTGCCTGCGCCGCCGGAACGTCTGAGCGGAGCGGCGCTCTTCCTTGATCTGGACGGGGTTCTGGCCCCGCTGGCGCCGACGCCGGACGCCGTGGGACCGGAACCGCGCCGCACCCGGACGGTCGAACAATTGACCCACGCTCTGGGCGGCCGGGTCGCGGTGGTCAGCGGCCGCACCCTGGCCGAGATCGACCGCATCGTCGACGGGGCGGCGCGCGCGGCCTCGGGCGTGCACGGGCTGGAACGTCGCCGGGCAGACGGCGTGCTGAGCGCACGCGACCCCGCGCCCTCGGTAAAGACGGCGCTGGCCGCCTTTCACGACTTCGCCGAGGCTCGTCCCGGCGTCCTGGTCGAGGACAAGGGTCTGTCTGCCGGGCTGCATTTTCGCCAAGCGCCCAGTCAGGCCGATGCGGCCCTGGCCTTGGCGACCGCCCTGGCGGGCGAAACCGGTCTGGCGCTTCAGCCGGGATCGATGGTGCTGGAGCTCAAGACGCCTGGCGCGGACAAGGGCACGGCCGTCGCGGCCTTCATGGCCGAGGCGCCTTTCGTGGGCGCTACGCCTGTCATGGTCGGCGACGACCTGACCGACGAGGCGGGCTTCCGGGTGGCGGAAGCTCTGGGCGGTTTCGGCGTTCTGGTCGGGCCGGATCGACCGACGGCGGCCCGCTATCGGCTCGAAAACGTGGAGGCGGTGCTCGACTGGCTCGGCGCTCTGGCCTCGGCCGCCGTAGAGGAGAAGGAGGTGCGCGCATGACCCCCAACCTGGATCTGGCCCCCATCGGCAATTGTTCGGTCAGCGCCCTGGTCGATCGGCAGGGGCGGTTCGTCTGGGCCTGCGCGCCGCGCATCGACGGCGATCCCGTCTTTTCCGCCCTGATGGACGGTGCCTCGCCCGAGCACGGCTTCTGGGCTGTGGAGCTGGAGGGGCAGGTCGCGGTCGAACAGGCCTATGTCCGCAATACCGCGGTCCTGCGCACCGTGCTGACGGCGGCGGACGGCGGGGCGGTCGAGATACTGGATTTCTGTCCGCGGCATCTGAAGCACTCGCGCATCTATCGGCCGATCGCCTTTGCGCGCGTGATGCGGCCTCTGTCGGGCGCGCCGCGCGTCACCATGCGTCTGCGCCCGTCGACCGACTGGGGCGCGCGGGCGGCTGAGCGCACCTCGGGCTCCAACCACATCCGCTATCTGTGCAGGGATGTGACTTTACGCCTGACCACCAACTGCCCGGTCAGCCACGTGTTGAACGAACGCGCCTTCCGCCTGGAGGAGGAGATGGCCTTCTTCCTCGGCCCGGACGAGGGCTATGATCAGTCGGTGCTGGCGGGCGTCACCGCCGCCCTGGACCTGACCATCGCTCACTGGAAGCACTGGACCCGCACCCTCTATCTGCCGCTGGACTGGCAGGAGGCGGTGATCCGCGCCGCCATCACGCTGAAGCTTTGCGTCTATGAAGAGACTGGCGCCATCGTCGCCGCCATGACGACCTCCGTGCCGGAGTTTCCGGAGAGCGGACGCAACTGGGACTATCGCTACTGCTGGATCCGCGACGCCTACTATACGGTGCGGGCGCTGAACCGTCTGGGCGCGGTGGACATCCTCGAGAGCTATCTCGGCTATCTGCGCAACCTGGTCGACGCCTCGGCGGGCGGTCATGTTCAGCCGGTCTATGGCGTGGGTCTGGAGCCCGCCATCGTCGAGCACATCGTCGACAGCGTCGAAGGCTATCGCGGCATGAAGCCGGTGCGTGTCGGCAATCAGGCGCACGAGCACCTTCAGCATGACGTCTATGGCCAGATCGTCCTGCCGCTGGTGCAGGCCTTCTTCGATCACCGGCTGTTGCGTCCCGGTACGATTGAGGATTTTCGCGCGTTGGAGAAGGTCGGCGATCGCGCCTTCGCCATGCACGACCAGGTCGACGCAGGTCTGTGGGAATTCCGCACTATCGCGCGGGTGCACACCTATTCCTCGGTCATGTGCTGGGCGGCCTGCGATCGCCTGGCCAAGGCGGCGCATCATCTGGGTCTGGACGATCGCTGCGAGCTGTGGTGCGAGCGTGCGCGCATCATCCGCGAGCGCATCGAGGCCGAGGCCTATCTGCCGGACGAGGGCCGCTTCGCCGCCAGCTTCGGCGGGACGGAGCTGGACGCCTCCCTGCTGCAGATGACGGACCTGGGCTTTCTCGACGCCCATGACCCGCGTCAGGTGAAGACCTTTGAGGCGGTCGAGCGCGATCTGAAGCGCGGCCCCTATCTGTTCCGCTACATCCACCCCGACGACTTCGGCGAGCCGGAGACCGCCTTCAACTTCTGCACCTTCTGGTACATTGAGGCGCTGGCCCTGAACGGTCGGGTCGAAGAGGCGCGCGTCATCTTCGAGGAGATGCTCAGCCGTCGCACCCATGCGGGCCTGCTCAGCGAGGACATCTCGATCCAGGACGGCGAACTGTGGGGCAACTACCCTCAGACCTATTCCCTGGTCGGCATCATCAACTGCGCGGTTCTGCTCAGTCGTTCGTGGACGGATGCGCGATGAGCCGCCTGATTGTCGTCTCCAACCGCGTTTCAGCGCCCAAGGATCCGGCGGCGGGCTCGGCCGGCGGTCTGGCCATGGCTCTGTCGGCGGCGCTGCGCAAATATGAGGGCCTATGGTTCGGCTGGTCCGGCGAGACGGTCGAGCATTTCACCGGCGAGTTGAATATCGAGGACCGCGCGGGCGTCGCCGTCGCCACCGTCGATCTGGAGCCGCAGGACGTCGACGAATACTACAACGGCTACGCCAACAAGACGCTGTGGCCGCTGTTCCACCACCGCATCGACCTGACGGCCTATGAGCGGTCCTACGGTGAAGGCTATGAACGCACCAACCGTCGCTTCGCCGAGGTGCTTCAGCCTCTGTTGCGGCCCGACGACGTCATCTGGATCCACGACTATCACATGATCCCGATGGCGCGGGATCTGCGCCGTCTGGGCGTGAAGAACCGCATCGGCTTCTTCCTGCACACGCCTTGGCCGGCGCGTCAGCTGCTGGTGACGCTGCCGCATCACCGGCGGCTGGTGGAATCCATGTTCGACTTCGACCTGCTCGGCTTCCAGACGCGCGAGTGGCTGGGCCTGTTCCAGCGTTATGTCGAGGTCGAGGCGGGAGGCAAGGTGAGGGCCGACGGCCGGGTCGAGGCCTTCGGCCGCAGTGTTCAGACGGGGGCTTTCCCCATCGGCATCGATGTGGACGGCTTCCTGGCGGCGCGCGACTCGCCGCTGGGGCGACGGACCTATGATCGGATGTCGGCTTCAGCGGCCTTCCGTTCCATGATCGTCGGCGTAGACCGGCTGGATTATTCCAAGGGGCTGGAGCAGCGCCTGCTCGGCTATGAACAGTTTCTGGAGGACAATCCCGAACTGCGCGGCGAGGTCTTCCTACTGCAGGTCACGCCGATTTCGCGGGACGAGGTGGATACGTATCAGGATATGCGCGTGCGTCTGGAAGCCTTGGCTGGGCGGGTCAACGGCGCCTACGCGGACATGGACTGGCAGCCGATCCGCTATCTGAACCGCACCTTCCGCCGCGATCAGCTGGCGGGGATCTATCGCGCGGCCAAGGCGGGGCTGGTGACGCCCCTGCGCGACGGCATGAATCTGGTGGCCAAGGAGTATGTGGCGGCGCAGGATCCTGAAGACCCCGGCGTCCTCATTCTGTCGCGCTTCGCAGGCGCGGCCGAGCAGATGGGGGAGGCGCTTCTGGTCAATCCTTTCAGTCGCGAGGAGCTGTCCGAGGCGATCCAGAAGGCCCTGACCATGCCGCGGGAGGAACGGATACGGAAATGGAAGGCCCTGATGAAGGTCGTGCGCGACACTGACGTCGCCCGCTGGCGCGACGACTATGTTCAGGCGCTGATGGCGGCGTCGTAGGGCGCCCGGTTCATCAACCATTCATCCTGATCCGCACAGTGAAGCTGTATTGCCCCAATGGGCGGCGGTAACCCGATTTATGTTGAAATGGCGCCACAGTGGACACATTCAACGCTCAAATGTGGAACCGCTGCACTGCAATATCGTTCGGCTTTCGAGCGCCTTCGCGGTATCGCATGGGCTTTCGGATCAACTAGAGAGTGTGAGGACACCATGAAGCTGAAACTTCTGGCCAGTGTCGCTGCTGCGGGGCTGTTCGCAGCCGGCGCTGCATCGGCTGAGCCCGATGGCTGGTACGGCGCGATCGACGCCGGCTACCACATCATCGACGACATCAACACGGAAGCGTCGGCGACCGGCCACAGCTGGAACTGGGAAGTCAACGACG
>NZ_MTHE01000012.1:0-71380 GCF_001956865.1 Brevundimonas sp. ZS04 | reverse complement strand
CGCCTACATCGTGCCTCCACGACCACTGTGACGGCGATCTCGCGCACGCTGAAGACGGTCCAGACAGACCGTCAGGAGAGCGTAGTGCACGCCTGAACCGGACGTAGCCATTCGACTACGGCTTGCTCGAACCATGGTCGATTGCCATGGTCCGGGCATGGTCTCCCAGACGATCCAGCCAACGATTCCAGCGACGGTCTACATTCGTTGGTCGTCGGAAGCACAGACAGGGCGCGATAGCCTTCGGCGCCAGCTTGAGGCGGCCCAGCGATATGCGGACGAGCATCGTCTCCTCATCGTCGAGACCATCATCGACGAGGCAGTCAGCGCATTCTCTGGCCAACATCTGACCAAGGGTCGGCTCGGACAGTTCATCCGTCGTGTGCCCGCTTGGCGAAGCGGCCAAGCGGGTCACGCTTCGGGTCACTCCGTTGAGGCAAACAGCTAAACCAGACCGCACCCGTGTAGCCGACACATCGAAGCTCGACCCGACGCTGCTGCTCATAGAAGACGGCTGTGAACCCGGCCGCTTTGGCAGCATGTGCGATCCGCGCGCGCACGAGGAACTTCGATGGACCAGACATCGGGTGTTCTGGGCTTCGAAGCTCGCTGATGGCGGCAAGAAGGTCTGGAAGCCCGGCCCCATGCTCCTCGACGACAATCGCATCCTTCAGTCTGCGTTCTGCGAGGCGGGCCAGTCGAAGTCGGTCGCGCGTAGCTGATACGGTAGCCACGATTTCATCGGTGGAGTCACTCTCGAACGCGGCGAGCAGCTTCGTCAGGCGACCAGACAACCGAGCCACGTCATGCTGAACTCGGTGCAGTTCGCCCCGCGTCTCGCTGGCAACGGGCGTGCGCCGGGCCGCAGGGTCCATCTGCATTGCCGCGTCCAGAAACTGACGCTCTGCCTCATTGAAGTTGAAGAGAGCGCGGCTGCTGCACCCACGTCGCCGCCGAGCCGAGGAACATGCCAGATACCGTTCCGCATCTCCCTTGCCGATGTATGTCATGCTGCCGCCACAGGCGGCGCATTGGGCTATCCCCGTGAGGATGTTCCTGAAGTCGGCACCTTTGCGACCGGCGGCTCCTTGTCTGCGGGCGATGATCGCGGCCCGCGCCTTCAGTGCGAGGCTCTCGGCGACGATGGGAGGGAAGTAGCTGGGGACTGGAGGACCAGCCGGAACTCTGCGCCCTCGCTCTGTGGTGTGGGGCTGATAGATGCCGAGGGCCGCATCGCTGGAAAGGAGCTTCTGGATGTAGCTGGCATGCCAGCCGTTCTTGCCTCGGAAGGGCGGCACGCCCGCGTCGTTCAGCCGTGCTGCAATCGACCCTTTGCCGATCCCAGCGGCCGTCTCGGCGAAGATCAGCCGAACGATATCAGCGCGCTCTTCCACGATCTCGAACCTCGACCGATCCGGGGTGAGACGAAGCCATGCCGGGCACGTCTTGGTCAGTTTTCGGATGTCGGCTTCACGTCGCTTACGCTCCCACGCGGCTCGAACCCTTTTGCTTTTGGTTGCCGACTCCTCGTGAGCACGAAGCATAACGATCAAGCTTCCGAGGAGCCGAAGCCCACCGTCCTCACCCATGCTCTCGCGCGTGAACCGCTGGCGATCAGTCAGAGTGACCAGTGTGATGCCTCCGTTGATCAACCCGATGAACGGGGCCAGAGCATCAAGAGGCGCCTGACGGTTAAGTCGGTCGAGACTCTCGCAGATTAGGACGTGCGGCATCGCGACAGCACGATCTTCAACACGACGGATGAACTGTCCGAGCCGACCCTTGGTCAGATGTTGGCCAGAGAATGCGCTGACTGCCTCGTCGATGATGGTCTCGACGATGAGGAGACGATGCTCGTCCGCATATCGCTGGGCCGCCTCAAGCTGGCGCCGAAGGCTATCGCGCCCTGTCTGTGCTTCCGACGACCAACGAATGTAGACCGTCGCTGGAATCGTTGGCTGGATCGTCTGGGAGACCATGCCCGGACCATGGCAATCGACCATGGTTCGAGCAGATTGTGGCCCCCGGCGGCGGCGATCTCCAGCGCCCGCTTGGCGCCCTCCTGTCCCTTGACCTCGCGCAGGTCGGGTACGGCGCGCCCCTCCAGCACCGGCCCCGGCTGGGGCGGGCGCAGCACCTGGGTTCCGCGGAAATGGTTGATCAGGCCGATCAGGGAGCGCGGCGCCAGCAGCCGCGCCTCGCCCGCCCAGGCCGCCTCCGGCCCGTTGGCCTCAGGGCAGATGAGGCCCAACCCCATGGCGTTCACCGCCATCGCCGCAGGCAGGGTTCCGCCCACCGCAGCGATCTGACCGTCCAGACCCAGTTCGCCCACCGCAGCCCAACCGTCCAGGGCGTCCGGTCCGATCACCCCCATGGAGGCCAGCAGGGCCAGGGCGATGGGCAGGTCGAAATGGCTGCCTTCCTTGGGCAGGTCGGCGGGGGCCAGATTGGCGATCACCTTCTTCGCCGGCAGCGCCAGACCAATGCCCGCAAAAGCGCCGCGCACTCGTTCGCGGCTCTCGGCCACCGCCTTGTCCGGCAGGCCGACGATGGCGAAGGCCCCGGCGGGCGAGCCGACCTGCTGCACCTCGACGTCGACCCGGCGCGCATCGACGCCATCGAAAGCCACCGTCACCACCCGCGCGACCATGCCGTTCCCTCCCGCAGACAAGAGAACAAATCACGAACCGATCAACACTGCAAGAGCGTTGTTCGTTCAGTTCGTCGGGAGGTCGGCCTCCGGCGCGATGGTGTGGACCACCTGCCCCTCGGCGTTGAGGAACTGGATGGCGCCGAAGCCCTCCTCGGTCACGGTCAGGCGCAGGCGCGGCTTGTCGTTCCTGTCCGACAGGGCGACGGCGGGCGTCCCGTCGGCGGCCAGCGACAGGCGCATCCGCGTCGGCGTCTGCACGCCCGGAACCAGCGCCCCGCCCAGCCCCGGTTCGCGCACCAGCGGCGGCGCCTGGTTGAAGACGAAGCTGACCGAGCCGTCGGGCGACACGCGCCAGCCGACCGCATCCATCGCCGGGTGATCCAGCGCCAGAACGGCCATGCCGCCCTCGACGTCGGCCGTGCCGAAGCCGCCGCGCTCGCTGCCCTTGTCGTCGTAGAGGATCAGTCCGGCGACGTTGAAGGCGCGCTTATATTGAACGCCGTCGATGATCGGGGGCGGGGTCGCGCCCGACAGAGTCATGCGGATGGTCCCGTCGGCGTCGACGATATCGATGCGCCGGGCGCTGATGCGATCATGGTCCGGCGTCTCGATCCGGGTCTGCGGCGTACGGGTCTCGATGATCCGCTCCAGCACCTCCAGCGACGGGCGTTTCGGCGCGACGTCTGGCGAGGCTTCCTGGGCCGCCGCCGGGCAGGCGATCGCCAGCGCCAGGGCGGCGGACGCCCCGGCCTTGTTCAGTACGCTCATAAAGTCCCCTCCCATGCAGCGCGGCGTCAGGCGGCCGCGCGTTTCCTTTGCTCGATGACCTCCCACATGCGCTCGGTCGCATCGACGCCGGCGAAGTTCAGCAACTGCTGGGCGCCGGTGGGGGAGGTGACGTTGATCTCGGTCAGATAGTCGCCGATCACGTCGATGCCGACGAAGATCAGGCCGCGCTCCTTCAGATAAGGGCCGATGGCGGCGCAGATCTCCCGGTCGCGCGGCGTCAGCTCGACCGGCGCCGCCGTGCCGCCGACACGCAGGTTGGAGCGCACCTGATCCTTGGCCGGAATGCGGTTGATGGCGCCGACCGGCTCGCCGTCGATCAGGATGATGCGCTTGTCGCCCGCAGAGACGGCCGGGATGAATTTCTGGATCACCAGCGGATCGCGCGACCCGGCGGCGTGAATCTCGATCAGGGCCTCCAGGTTCGGATCGTCCGCCTTCAGCCGCACCACGCCCGAACCGGCCGCGCCGTGCAGGGGTTTGAGCACCACGTCGCCATGGCGGCGGTGGAAGTCCACCAGGGTCTCCGGGTCGGACGACACCAGGGTCGGCGGCTGCAGGCCGGGGAAGAGGGTGGCGATCAACTTCTCGGGCGCCGAACGCACCTCGGCCGGATCATTGACCACCAGGGTCTTGGGATGCACCCGCTCCAGCAGATAGGTGGCGGTGACATAGGCCATGTCGAACGGCGGATCCTGACGCATCAGGATGACGTCCACGTCCTCGGCCAGGTCCAGCCGCTGCTCGGGGCCGAAGTCGGCGTGGTTTCCCTGCTCGCGCTGCACCGTCACCGGACGGGCGCGGCAGAACAGGCGGCCGTCCTCCAGCGCCAGGGTGCGGAAGTCATAGACCCACAGCTTGTGGCCGCGCGCCTGCCCGGTCAGGGCCATCAGGAAGGTGGTGTCCGACTCGACGTTGACCGCCTCGAGCGGGTCCATCTGGATGGCGACCTTGAGCATGGGAGTCCTTCTTGGTGGGCGCTATAGCTCGCGCCGCGGGCGCTTGCTGCTTGAGCGCCCGAACGAGGGCGCCGCTGAGCGTTACTTGAGGCCCCGCAGCGCCCGCCGCAAGGCCGCGCTTCAGTTCAACCGCATCCGCACTCGGTCCAGCCGCGCGTCGCAGGCGGCGATCGGCTCGCCCAGGGTGCGGGCGCGCGACAGGGCCTGCATGGCCCCGGTCAGGGCGCCCTGCTTCTCGCGGGCGGCGGCCACGTCCAGCCAAGGGCGGTGATCCTCGGGGTCCAGCAGGGCGCGACGCAGGGCCGAGCGTTCGGCGCCTTCGTAGTCGCGGGCCTGAAGGGCGCGGGTGAACAGGATGTTCTGCAGACGGATCAAGGCCTGACGCTCGCTGACCGGCGCCATCAGCAGGTCCAGACGGTCGGCCACATGCGGGGTCAGGCCCGCCAGCAGGGCCCGGCGCGTCAGCTCCGACGGTAGGACCAGCCGCCCCTGGCTGAACGGGTCCAGCGCCACCGGCCCCTCAGGCGTCTCGACCCGCAGCAGGACGTGGCCGGGAAAATCGACCGGCGCCGCCGTCAGCCCGGCCCGCCGCGCGGCGTCAAGATAGAAGATGACCAGCACCGCCGACAGGCCGCGCCGCCGCTCGGCCACGTCGATCACGTCCGTGTTGGCCGGATGGTCGTAGTTCAGCAGGTCGCCGTTCAGCCGCAGGTCGCCCGCCAGGGCCTCGGTCAGGGCGTCGTCGGGACTTTCGTTGGCGGCCCGTTCCTTGAGCCGCTGGGCGGCGTGATCGGCCAGAATGCGCACGCAGTCGGCGTCGCGGAACGGATAGTCGTGGATGGCGCAGGCAATGGCGCAATCCAGCAGGGGGAAGGCTTCGTCCGCCCCCTGTCCCGCCTGGGCCAGCACCGCCTCTGCTTCCTCGCGCGTCAACGCCGGTCCGCTCCCGTGGAGATCACGCCGCGAAGATGACGCGGAAAACGTCCGGGGGCCAGCGCCACCATGTCGATTCTCAACTCCAGACCCGACAGGGCCGGTCGCCCGCGCGCCGCCGCCTCGACCGCGCGGATCAGGCGCTGGTGCTGGTCCGGCCCCAGGGCCAGGGTCGCGGCCTCCAGCGTCGCGCGGCGCTTGACCTCGACGGCGGCCAGGACGCGCCCGCGCCGAGCCAGGATGTCGATCTCTCCGCCCCGGCCCTTCAGGCGGAAGGCCAGAACCTGATAGCCCTTGAGCATCAGCCACAGGGCGGCGATCCACTCGGCGTCATGGCCTTGACGATGCGACCGGCCGCCCAACGCCTGGCGCCAGCCCGCCTTGGGCGTCTTCGGCGGCGGATGCGGGCGCGGAGCGAGGCTCACCGCCCCTTCAACTCCAGCGCGCGCTTGTAGAGCGGCTTGCGCGGCAGGTTCAGCGCCTTGGACACCTCGGCCGCCGCCTCGCCGGGCGGCAGGCGGGTCAGGGCCTCAGCCAGGGCGGCGTCGGCGTCGGCGGCGCTGGCCACCTCGGCCTCGCCGGGGCCGACCACCACCACGATCTCCCCCTTGGGCGCGTCCAGGCGCGGGTCGACGGCGAGTTCAGCCAGATCGCCGCGCACGCATTCCTCATAGAGCTTGGTCAGTTCGCGGGCGACGGCGGCCGGACGGGCGCCCAGCACCTCGGCCATGTCGGCGAGGCTGTCGCGCAGGCGCGGCCCGCTCTCGAAGAAGACCAGGGTCTGACGGCCGGGCCGCAGCTCCTCCAGCGCCGTGCGGCGCGCCGCCGACTTGGGCGGCAGGAAGCCCGCGAACAGCACCCGGTCGGCGGGCAGGCCGGCGATGCACAGGGCGGCCAACAGGCTGGACGGACCGGGCACGGGATGAACCGGCAGCCCCTCGGCCACGGCCGCCCGCGCCACCACATAGCCGGGGTCTGACACCAGAGGCGTGCCCGCATCCGACACCAGGGCCACCACCTCGCCCGCCTTCAGCCGCTCGACGGCGATCTCCGCGGCGCGGTTCGAGGCGTGATCATCGCACCGCTCCAGCCTAACCTTCAGCCCATAGGCGGTCAGCAGCTTGGCCGTGACCCGCGTGTCCTCCGCCAGCACCAAATCGGCCGCCGCCAGAACGTCCAGCGCCCGCAGCGTCATGTCGCGCAGATTCCCGATCGGCGTCGCCACCAGATAGAGGCCCGGCGAAACGGGGCGCGCGGGCGGGGCGGTCGGCGGAAAAATCGGGGCGTCGGACATCGGCCGGACCCTGCCAGTCCGGCGCGCCGCGGTCTAGGTCAACAGGGCCTTGAGCACCGCGTCCAGCAAGGGCCGCCCGCTTGCCGTGGCGGCAATACGACCGTCCTTCAGGCTCACGAAGCCGTCGGCCAGCAGATCGGCCAACCGACCCTTGTCCGCCGACAGGCCCAGCCGCTGCAGCAGGGACAGGGACACGCCCTCGACCGTGCGCAGACCCAGCAGCACGCGTTCCTCGTCAGCGTCCTGCGGCTCCAGAACCTCGCGCTCGGCCCAGGGCGATCCGGCGGCGACGCCCGCGACATAGTCGCCGATGCGGCGCGCGGCCACGGTGGCGACCCGCCCTTCAGCCAGCGTCATCCGCCCATGCGCTCCCGGCCCCAGGCCCAGATAGTCCCCGCCGCGCCAGACATGCAGGTTGTGGCTGGAGCGGGCGGCCACGTCGCGAGCGTGGTTGGACACCTCATAGGCCTCGAACCCCGCCCCCTCGAGCGTCGCCTGCGTGGCTTCATAGAGGGCGGCGGCCAGATCCTCGTCCGGCGGCGCCCAGGCGCCGCGCGCCACGGCCCGGCCGAAGGCCGTCGTCCCCTCGATGGTCAGCTGATAGGGCGAGATGTGCTCGAACCCCAGATCGAGCGCCGTGGTCAGCTCGGCGGTCCAGTTCGCGACGCCCTGGCCCGGCCGGGCGTAGATCAGATCGATCGACAGGCGCGGAAAGGCGCGGCCCGCCAGGGCGATGGCGCGGCGCGCCTCGGCGGCCGAATGGTCGCGGCCCAGGAACTTCAGGGCTGCGTCGTCGAACGACTGCACCCCCATCGACAGACGGTTGATCCCGGCCTGGGCCAGGGCGGCGTAGCGCCCGGCCTCGGCGTCGGTGGGATTGGCCTCCAGGCTGATCTCAATATCGCCAGAAGGGGGGAACAACGCCCTGGCCCGCTCGACCACCGCCGCCACGGCGTCGGGCGGCATCAAGGACGGCGTGCCCCCGCCGAAAAAGATCGAGGCCAGGGCGCGCGGCCCGACCAGGGCGGCCTGCGCCTCCAGGTCGTTCAGGATGGCCTGCGTCAGCTCCGCCTGCTCCTGCGTCCGCCCCCGGTCGCGCACCACGTTGAAGTCGCAATAGGGACAGATGCGCGCGCAGTAGGGCCAGTGGACGTAGAGGGCGATGGAGTCTTTTTCGTCCCTATCGCCGCCCTCGCGGAGGGCGGCTGCTTGAGGGACAGATGGATGCTCGCCCCTATCGCCGCCTTGGCGCAGGGCCCCGGCTCGTGCGGCGGGCGTCTCAGTCAATCAGCGCCGCCTTGAGGCGGGCGAAGGCGCGCGCGCGGTGGCTGAGGGCGTCCTTCTCGACCGGGTCCATCTCGCCGAACGTCAGTTCCGAGCCTTCCGGCCGGAAGATCGGATCATAGCCGAAGCCCCGGTCGCCGCGCGGCGGAAAGACCAGTTCACCGTCGATCCGCCCCTCGACCACCACGCAGGGGCCGTCGGGCCAGGCCACCGCCAGGGCCGAGGTGAACCAGGCGCGGCGATCGGTCGATGCGATCTCCTCCAGCCGCTGCTCGACCTTCTTCATGGCCAGGGCGAAATCCTTGGTCGGACCGGCCCAGCGCGCGGAATAGATGCCCGGCGCCCGGTCCAGGGCCGCGACCGACAGGCCGGAATCGTCAGCCAGGGCGACCTCGCCCGAGGCCTGGGCCGCGTGACGCGCCTTCAGCATGGCGTTGCCGACGAAGGTGCTCTCCGTCTCGTCCGGCTCGGGCAGATTCAGCTCTCCGGCGGTGACGATCGTGTAATGTCCATCCAGCAGCGCTTCGATCTCGCGCGCCTTGCCCGGATTGTGGGTGGCGGCGACGAGCCGCATCCCCTTGATCAGCTTGAGATTCATGGCGCGACCTTAGTCCCGTCCGGTCCATTGCGAAATGGTAACATCGTTAAACGATATGTAAGTTGGCTTTCGTCGGCGCACGACCTATCTTCATTTTCAAGGACGGACGGCCGCACCGTTCAAACGAGAGAAACATCTCGCAACAATGATCCAGCGGTACAATAGATACGCACAAAAAACGTGCATTGATGGAGAGACCGATATGCAAGCCATGCACAAGACCAATCTGATGGACCGTCTGGCTCACAGCCTGGGCAACGCCTTCCTGCTGGCCGCCCTGCCCGTCGCGGCGATCGCCCTGATCGTTCAGAGCTTCTGATCCTGCAGAGTTCGAGGGGGACTTTGACGATCGCCATGAACGCCGTGAAGAATAGAGCCGTGCGCGGGTCGGCCGGACCCGCCGCGGCGACGGCGCCCCTGTCCCCGGCCTGAGACGCCCGATGACGCGCTTGCGGAAACCGAACCGGCTCGCCACCGCCGCCCAGACCCCGCTTCGCGCCGCCCAACTGCGGACGCCGAACCTGAGGACCATCGGTCCCGGCTCCGTCGCCAGCCTGCTGAAGATCGCGCTGGACGTGGCCTATGTGGTGATGATCCTCGTCACCGGCCTGCTGCTGCTTCTGTGGGTCGCCTCCATCTTCATACCCATCGACAATCTGAACGTGACCGTCTCGGACGGCGCGGACGGCCGCGAGATGCCGCTGACGCGTCCGTTGCTGCTGTTCGCCCTGGGCGCCCTGAGCGCCTATTTCGGCGGCTTCCTCATCATCCTACGCCATCTGCGCAAGATCTTCCGCACCCTGACCCTGGGCGACCCGTTCCAGCCGGACAATGTGCGCCGCCTGCGCCATGTCGGCCTGATCCTGGCCGTCGTCACCGGCGGGGTGTGGATCGTGCAGGGGCTGGTGGCGTCGCGCCTCGCCCCCGGCGTCATGGAGCCTCAAGGCGTCAGCGACCTGCTCACGCCCGTCTTTTCCGTCCTGGTCGTCTTCGTCCTGGCCGAGGTGTTCCGCGAAGGCGCCCGTCTTCGTCGCGAATCCGAACTGACGATCTGATCGAGAAACGCTAAAGCTCCCCCCATGGCCATCCGCGTCCAACTCGACCGCATCCTCGCCCAGCGCCGCATGTCGCTGACGGAGCTCGCCGACCGCGTCGGCGTGACCGTCGCCAACCTGTCCATCCTCAAGACGGGCAAGGCGCGCGCCGTGCGTTTCTCCACCCTGGACGCCCTGTGTCGCGAGCTGGACTGCCAGCCCGGCGACCTTCTGGCCCATGAGCCCGGTCCGCCGGACGCCTTCGACGACGAGGGCTGAGCGTGGCCCGCCCCCCTTCGGGCAAGGGACCGCCGAAATCCGCATCCGCGACCGGCGACGACGACAAGCGCATCTGGAACCGGGTGACGTCCACAGTGACGCCGCCCGTGCGCCGCAAGGCCGCGCGCGTGACGCCCGGCGCCGTCATTCCTGCGCTTGGAGACGAAGCCGCGCCTCTCGTCGCGCCGCTCCCGCGCGGCGTTGCGGGCAAGAAACGCGCGACGGCCCTGACGCCCGCCTCGGCCGGACGCTCAGCGACGCCTCCGCCCCCGAAGGCCGCGGCGCCACGCCCGCGCCACGCGCCCGAAGAGCTTGAGCCGCGTCGTCAGCGCCGCCTGTCGCGCGAACGCGATCCGATCGAGGCGCGCATCGACCTGCACGGTTTCGGCCGCTTCGAGGCCGAGGATCAGCTGCGCGCTTTCCTGATCGGTTGCCAGATGCGCGGCCTGCGCTCGGTGCTGGTCATCACGGGGCAGGGCAGGCGCGGCGGCGGGGTCATCCGCGCCTCGGTCCACGAATGGCTGACCGGGCCGCATCTGCGCGGCGTCGTGTCCGGCTTCGCCTCCGCCCACCAGCGCCACGGCGGCGACGGGGCGCTCTATGTGACGCTGAAACCGCGCTAGCCCTGCGCGTTCCTGACCGCCGCCGCGCCGGCGATCGGCGCGATCACCAGGGCGAACAGGACATAGGCGCCCAGCAGGGCCAGCGCCGAGGCCGGGCTCTGCCCGCTGGCCGCGCGGGTCAAGGCGCCCGCGCCGAACACCACCGGCGGGATGAACAGCGGCAGCACCACCACGGCGATCAGCAGACCGCCGCGCCGCGCGCCCAGCGCCAACGCCGCGCCCAGCGCCCCGGTGAAGGCGAACCCCAGACCGCCCAGCGCCGCCGAGGCGCCAGTCAGCACGATCAGTTCCGGCGGCTGGCCCAGGGCCAGGGCCGCGACCGGAGCGGTCAGCGCCAGCGGCAAGCCGGTCGCCAGCCATTGCGCCAGAGCCTTGATCGCCATCAGGGCCTCCAGCGGCAGAGGGCCGGTCGCCAACAGGTCCAGCGCCCCATCCTCCAGATCGCGCTCGAACATCCGTTCCAGCGACAGCAGGGAGGCCAGCGCCAGCGCCATCCACGACGCGCCTGACGCCGCCGGGGCCAGAACGCGCGGGTCGCCGCCCGCCGCCAGCGGCAGGATGGCCGTCAGGCACAGCAGGAAGCCGCAGGCCAGCAGCGGCCCGCCGCCGCCGCCCCAGGCCAGCGACAGCTCGCGCGCGAACAGGGCGCGCACGGCCTTCATCGCGCGCCTCCGAGATCAAGCGGGCGGGCCGGAACGGGCAGGGGGTCGTGCACGGCGGCCAGGATCATGCCCCCGCCCGCCAGATGTTCAGCCATCAGTTCGGCGGCGACGCCCCGCCACGCCTCGTCCAGCGGGGCCAGCGGTTCGTCCAACAGCCACAGGGCGCGCGGGGCGGCGACCAGGCGCGCCAGCGACAGCCGCCGCCTCTGCCCCGCCGACAGCTTGCGCGTCTCCAGATCCAGCAGGGGCGTCAGCTTCAGCCGCTCGACGGCCGCGTCCATGGCGGCGGCCGAACCGCCCAGCCATTCGACCTGAAAGCCCAGCTCCTGCCGCGCCGTGCGCTGGGGCTTCAGACCCTCGTGATGGCCCAGCAGGTGAAGCGCCGAGCGCCGGGCCGTCTCGGCCTCCACCGCACCGTCGGCGTCATGAAAAACGACCGCGCCCGCATCGGGCCGGATGAAGCCCGCCACGGCGCGCAACAGGCTGGTCTTGCCCGCGCCATTCGCTCCGGTCAGGGCCGCCGCCTCGCCCGCCGACAGGGCGAAGGACAGGTCGCTGAACAGCCGACGTTCGCCGCGAGACAGGCTCAAGCCCTGAATGTCGAGACGGATCAGCACTTGCGAGTCTCTATCAATGTCCACGTCGAGGGTGTGGGTACATGGACGGCCCTCGCGCGCGGGACTATATGCGCTAGCGCCGCAGCAGGCTTTCGCCGCGCGCGCCGGGGACCTGTGCGCCCCGACGTCCAGCGCGCGAAGGCGCAACCGAATTGTCGGGCGGCGTTTGTCAGAGGACTACTCTCCATGCCGTCGATTGACAGCCTCAAGACCCGCCAAGACCTCGCGGTCGGGCGCAAGAAATACGCCTATTACAGCCTTCCCGCCGCCGAGGAAGCCGGTCTGGCCGGGATTTCCCGCCTGCCGCGCTCGATGAAGGTGCTGCTGGAGAACCTGCTGCGCAACGAAGACGGCGTCTCCGTCACCGAGGACGACCTGAAGGCCGTCGCCGCCTGGATCGAGAACAAGGGCGCCGTCGAGCATGAGATCGCCTTCCGTCCGGCCCGCGTGCTGATGCAGGACTTCACCGGCGTTCCGGCCGTCGTCGACCTGGCCGCCATGCGCGATGCGATGGACAAGCTCGGCGCCGACGCCAAGAAGATCAACCCGCTGGTCCCGGTCGATCTGGTCATCGACCACTCGGTCATGGTCGACCACTTCGGCAACGCCCAGGCCTTCGGCCAGAACGTCGAGCGCGAGTATGAGCGCAACATCGAGCGCTACAACTTCCTGCGCTGGGGTTCGTCGGCCTTCAACAACTTCCGCGTCGTGCCCCCCGGCACCGGCATCTGCCACCAGGTGAACCTGGAGAACCTGGCCCAGACCGTCTGGACCGCCGACGAAGGCAAGAAGACCGTCGCCTATCCCGACACCGTGGTCGGCACCGACAGCCACACCACCATGATCAACGGCCTGGCCGTCCTGGGCTGGGGCGTCGGCGGCATCGAGGCCGAGGCCGCCATGCTGGGCCAGCCGATCCCGATGCTGATCCCCGAAGTCATCGGCTTCAAGCTGACCGGCAAGCTGCCGGAAGGCGCGACGGCCACCGACCTGGTGCTGACCGTCACCCAGATGCTGCGCAAGAAGGGCGTGGTCGGCAAGTTCGTGGAATTCTTCGGTCCCGCCATCGCCGGCATGACCATCGAGGACCAGGCCACCATCGCCAACATGGCCCCGGAATACGGCGCCACCTGCGGCTTCTTCCCCGTCTCGCAGGCCACCATCGACTATCTGACGGCTACCGGCCGCGAGAAGGCGCGCGTCGCCCTGGTCGAAGCCTACGCCAAGGCGCAAGGCCTGTGGATCGACGAGACCTCGGAAGACCCGATCTTCACCGACGTTCTGGAGCTGGACATCTCGACGGTCGTGCCGTCGCTGGCCGGTCCGAAGCGTCCGCAGGACCGCGTTGAACTGACCGTCGCCGCCCCGTCGTTCGAAGAAGCCCTGACCGGCGTCTTCGCCCGTCCGGCCGACGCCCCGCGCGCCGCCGTGGAAGGCGAGAGCTTCGACATCGGCGACGGCGATGTGGTGATCGCCGCCATCACCTCCTGCACCAACACCTCCAACCCGTCGGTCCTGATCGCCGCCGGTCTGGTGGCGCGCAAGGCCAACGCCCTGGGCCTGAAGCCCAAGCCCTGGGTCAAGACCTCGCTGGCCCCCGGCTCGCAGGTCGTCACCGACTATCTGACCGACGCCGGTCTGCAGAAGGATCTGGACGCCCTGGGCTTCAACCTGGTCGGCTACGGCTGCACCACCTGCATCGGCAACTCGGGTCCGCTGGATCCGGCCGTGTCCAAGGCCATCAACGACAACGCCCTGGTCGCCACCTCGGTGCTGTCGGGCAACCGCAACTTCGAAGGCCGGGTGAACCCGGACGTCCAGGCCAACTACCTGGCCTCGCCGCCGCTGGTGGTGGCCTACGCCCTGGCCGGTTCGATGCGCATCGACATCACCAAGGAGCCGATCGGCAAGGACAAGAAGGGCAATGACGTCTTCCTGAAGGACGTGTGGCCGACCTCGGAAGAGATCGCCGCCATCCAGAAGAAGTCGGTCACGCCCAAGATGTTCGCCAAGCGCTACGCCGACGTCTTCAAGGGCGACGAGCACTGGCAGGCGATCGCCGTCACCGGCGGTCAGACCTATGAGTGGGAAGACACCTCGACCTACGTCCAGAACCCGCCCTACTTCGAGGGCCTGACCATGGAGCCCGCTCCGGTCACGGACATCGTCGAAGCGCGCGTGCTGGGCATCTTCGGCGACTCGATCACCACCGACCACATCTCGCCGGCCGGGTCGATCAAGAAGGCGTCGCCCGCCGGTCAGTACCTGACCAACCACGGCGTCGACGCCCTGGACTTCAACAGCTACGGCGCCCGCCGCGGCAACCACGAAGTCATGATGCGCGGCACCTTCGCCAACATCCGCATCCGCAACAAGATCACCCCGGACATCGAGGGCGGCGTCACCAAGCACTTCCCCTCGGAAGAGACGATGTCGATCTACGATGCGGCCATGCGTTACCAGTCGGAAGGCCGTCCGCTGGTCGTCTTCGCCGGCAAGGAATACGGCACCGGCTCGTCGCGCGACTGGGCGGCCAAGGGCACCCGCCTGCTGGGCGTCCGCGCCGTCATCGCCGAAAGCTATGAGCGCATCCACCGCTCGAACCTGGTCGGCATGGGCGTCGTCCCGCTGCAGTTCAAGGAAGACGGCTGGCAGAAGCTGGGCCTGACGGGCGAAGAGATCGTCACCATCCGCGGCCTGACCGACGCCAACGTCGGCAAGCTGAAGCCCCGCCAGGATCTGTGGGTCGAGCTGTTCCGTCCGTCGGACGGCAAGATGGCCCGCTTCCCGGTCCGCTGCCGCATCGATAACCAGACGGAGCTGGACTACTTCAAGGCCGGCGGCGTCATGCCCTACGTCCTGCGCAACCTGGCGCGCGGCGACGAGAAGTAAGCGGTCTCAAGCCGCGCGAAAGCGCGTTAGAGCAACCCGAATGAAGGCCGGCGGAGCGATCCGCCGGCCTTTTTTCTTGGAGGCCGAGATGAGTAGGGAAACGAAGCCCTTGCCGCATCGCCGTTTGACGACCATATTATCGTCATATGACGAAAGCCGCCGCCATGACCGCCCTCGACCTCTACGCCTCGCCCGAGACCCTGCCCGCCAGCGACGCCGCGCGGATCGGCAAGCTGCTAGGCCTGAACGACAATGAGACGATGGACGACGTGGCCCTGGCCGAGCGGGTGTCGCAGGGGCTGAAGCCCGCCGCCGCCGCCGCCCTGGGCCAGGTGATCGGCATGCCGCGCGTGGTCGGCCAGATCATTCCCGAGGCGACGCTGCGGCGCGCGCGCACCAGCCGCAAGCCCCTGTCGCGCGAGATGAGCGAGCGCCTGTACGAGGTCGGCCGCGTGGTCGACGCCGTGGGCCGCGCCTATCGCGGCGACAGCGCCGCCGTCGTCCGCTTCCTGAACCGCCCGCATCAGTTGCTGAACGGCCGCACCCCCCTGGCCATGGCCCAGTCCAGCTCGGCGGGAGCCGAGGCGGTGATCAATCTGGTGCGCCGCGCCGACGCCGGCTTCGCGGTCTAGGTCCGGCATGCACCGTCGGCTGGACGACGCGCTCAAGGGATTCCGCATCGGCGACCCGCGCGGCGAATATCCCATCTGGAGCGACGGCGGCTCGCGTCGGGCGTCCGGCCGCTGGCACGAGGCGGGCCAGAGGGTGATCTACGCCGCCGAACACTATTCCACCGCCATGCTGGAGAAGCTGGTCCATTTCGGCGGCGAACTGCCGCTGGGCCAGCATCATGTGGAGATCCACATCCCGGCGGGCGTCTCCTATGAAGTGGTCAATCCGGACCTGGTCCCCGGCTGGGCCGAGCCGGGCGGGGCGGCCGCGCGCGCCTTCGGCCGCGCCTGGCATGCGGAAGCCCGTTCGGCCCTGCTGATCACGCCCTCGGTCGTGGCGCGGATGGAGCGCAACTTCGTCTTCAACACCGCCCATCCCGACTTCGCCCGCATCAAGCCGGGGCTGGAGACGCCGGTCTGGTGGGACAGCCGCCTGTTCGGCTGACGCGGCTCAGTCCAGCTTCAGCGCCTCGGCCAGCAGACGCGCCTCAGCGGCGCGGCTGGACCCGGCGCGCCAGGCGACGACGATCTCGCGACGCGGAGCCTCCGCCGAAATCGGGCGGATCACCACGCCCGGATTGTCGGCCAGCCCCGCCTGAACCGCCATCTGCGGCAAGAAGCTGACCCCCAGCCCTGAGGACACCATCTGCACCAGGGTGTGCAAGGAAGTGGCGGCGAAGACGTCCTCGCCGCGCGGCGCCTCTATATTGACCGCCGCCAGCGCCTGGTCGCGCAGGCAGTGGCCGTCCTCGAGCAGGATCAGGTCTTCGGCCTTCAACATGCCGTCGGGGATCGGCCCGGCCCCCGCCAGCGGATGATCCACCGGGGCCGCGGCCATGATCTCGTCGTCGCCGATGCGGGCGTGGTCGATGCCGGAGGCCTCATAGGGCAGGGCGATGACGGCCGCGTCCAGATGGCCCGCCTTGAGTCCGGCGATCAGACGCGGCGTCAGATCTTCGCGCAGGAACAGGCGAAGGCCCGGATAAAGGGTCTTCAGCCCCGGCAGGGCGCGCGGCAGCAGGAAGGGCGCGACCGTCGGAATGACGCCCAGACGAAACCGGCCCGACAGCGGCTTGCCCGCATTCTGGGCCGCCTCGACCAGATCCTCGGCGCGAGCCAGCACGTCTTCGGCCCGGCGCACCGCTTCGGCGCCCACGGCCGTCAGGATCACCGCGCCGCGCGTGCGTTCGACCACCGCCGCGCCCAGCACCCGCTCCAGCTCCTGCACCCCTGACGACAGGGCGGGCTGGCTGACATGGGCGGCCTCGGCGGCGCGGCTGAACGAGCCGTGCTCGGCCAGGAGCTTCAGATATTGCAGCTGACGCAGGGTAGGCAGGACGGACATGGGTTCACACGGCTATGCGGTCAGAGCTGACATAGGGCGCATCTATCGTCAGGCCTGAACCAATCGAGCGGCCTTATATCACCTTTCGCCTCGATCATAATATAAATCTATTCCATCGAGCAAAATGATCGATTTGACTTAAGCTGCGCCAGGGGCCATCTCATGGCTTCGACGGTTCGCACTCCCCGCGATCCGGCGGTCCATTTTTCTGCATCTAGGAGAAGCGCGATGCTCGGCGTCGGTCAAAAACTGCCTGATTTCAAAATTATCGGCGTCAAGCCGGGCTTCAACAGCCACGAGGAAAACGGCGTCTCGGCGTTTGAAGCCGTCACGCAGGACAGCTTCGAAGGCAAGTGGAAGGTCATCTTCTTCTACCCGAAGGACTTCACCTTCGTCTGCCCGACCGAAATCGCCGCCTTCGCCAAGCTGGGCAAGGACTTCGCGGACCGCGACACCGTGGTCCTGGGCGGTTCGACCGACAATGAGTTCACCAAGCTGGCCTGGCGCCGTGACCACGCCGACCTGAACAAGCTGCCGATCTGGCAGTTCGCCGACAACGGCGGCAAGCTGGCCCGCGCCCTGGGCGTGTTGGACGAAGAAGAAGGCGTGGCCCTGCGCGCGACCTTCGTCGTCGACCCGCACAACGTCATCCAGCACGTCTACGTCACCAACCTGAACGTGGGCCGTTCGCCGGAAGACACGCTTCGCGTGGTCGATGCTCTTCAGACCGACGAGCTGTGCGCCTGCAACCGTCCGGTCGGCGGCGACACCCTGGCCGCGTAAGTACTGGCCCAAGGGTCGCAACGACCAGGCCCGGACCGCGTGAGTAGGGTCCGGGCCGCCCCTCGAAAGAGGCGGCGGCGGGCGACTGTCGCCGCCTTTTTCATGCCTGATGATTTTATTTGGGCGCTATGCTCGGCTCGCGGAGCCTCGCGACTTGAGCGCCCATCACGAAATACGGCCCCAAAAGACGGCTCAAGAAGTAAGCGACCGCGTCGCGAACGATAGCCGCTCTTTGAAGCGTCGCTTCCTGAAAGGAACACGAAAATGTCCATCGACGCCCTGCGCGACCTGATCCCGGCCTATGGCAAGGACATCTCGCTGAACCTGTCCTCGCTCGCCAATGAGACTGTGCTGAACGACCAGCAGAAGTGGGGCAGCTTCCTGGCCTCGGCGCACGCCATCGGCGTCGGCCCCGTGGTCAAGCTGATCGAGGCCCAGGCCGCGACGGCCATGACGCCCGAAGCGATGAACGCCGCCAAGGCCGCCGCCGCCATCATGGGCATGAACAACATCTACTACCGCTCGCTGCACCTGATGAAGAACCAGGAGTACACGACGCTGCCGGCCAAGCTGCGGATGAACGTCATCGCCAATCCGGGCGTCGACAAGCTGGACTTCGAGCTATGGTCGACCGCCGTCTCGGCCATCAACGGCTGCGGCGCCTGCCTGGACGCCCACGAAGGCGAGCTGCGCAAACACGCCGTGCCGAACGTCCAGATCCAGGCCGCCCTGCGCATCGGCGCCGTGGTCCACGCCGCCAGCCGCATCGTCGCCTCGGAGACGGCGCTGACCGCCTGATCCCAAACGAGCTCCAAGACAGGAAAAGGCGCGGATCGCTCCGCGCCTTTTTCTTTGTCCGCTGGCTCGCGACGCCTTCAGCCGTCGTTGTCGGCGTCGTCTTCGACCAGCTCGCGCATCAGATCGACCACCAGCTTCTGCTGGCGCGACGACAGGCGCGGCGCCAGACGGCCGATCTCTATGGTCTGACGAGTGGCGGGAAAGTCGTGCACGAAGGGCTCCGCCTCGCCCTCGGCCATACCCGGCTGGACCGCGCCGGTCAGCCCCTCGAAGAAATAGCCGATGTCGACGCGAAAGAAGCGGGCGATGTCCCACAGCTTGGACGCCGAGATCCGATTGGCGCCCTTCTCGTATTTCTGCACCTGCTGGAAGGTGACCCCCAGCGCCTGGCCCAGATCGGTCTGATTATAGCCCAGAGCGATGCGCTTCTCACAGACGCGCCGTCCCACATGCCGATCCACCAGATGGGGACCATCAGCCCCGGAACCCCTGACCATGTCCTGCCCTCTTCCCTGTTTTTCTTGTCGACATGCCGCCGCCCCCGGCCTCTGTCATGCGTTTTCGCGTCTCAGGGGCGCAGTCGCCCCTCACGATATGGTTAACGCGCCGGTCTCCCAATTCCGGCGCGGCCCCGCCCCGCGATCAGCATTATAATCAGCAAGACGGCGAACCCCATATCGCCCCACCGGCCGTAAAGCGTCGGCGGCGCCGCCTGCGGCAGACGCACGTCGATGATCCCCGCCTGGCCGGGGTCCAGCCGCTTGCCCTCCACGATCCGTCCCCAGGGGTCGATCATGGCCGAGACGCCTGTCGGCGTCGCCCGCGCCACCGGCAGACCGGTCTCCAGCGCACGATAGGAAGCCAGGTTCAGATGCTGGCGCGGACCCGACGTCTTGCCGAACCAGGCGTCGTTGGAGACGTTGACGATCCACGCCGGGCGCGTCGCCGCCGTCGCTGGCGTAAAACCGGGATAGAGGGCCTCGTAGCAGATCAGCGGCTGCACCGGCGGGGCGTTGACCAGGCTGATCGGCGCGGGCGTCGGTCCGGCTGTGAAATCGGCGGGGACGTGGACCAGGCTGCGCACCCCGATCTTGCTCATCAACGCGCCCATCGGCAGGTATTCGCCGAACGGCACCAGCCTGTGCTTGTCGTAGATTGGGCCGATACGCAGGCCCATCGCCCCTTCGTCGTGCAGGGCGAACAGGCTGTTGTAATAGCGGGCGCCGGTCTCGGCGCTGGGATCCGGCTCGCCCCGGCTCAGGCCCGCCAGCAGCGTCTGGCCTGTCTGCAACGCAGCGGCCACGGCATAGGCGTCGTTGGTGGCGAACAGATCATTGGCCGTGGTCGGCAGGGCGCCCTCGGGCCAGATCACCACGTCGGGCAGGGCGGCGGCGGGCTGGGCGGTCAACTCCAGATAACGACCCAGGATGGCGTGATAGGCCTCGGGGCTCCACTTGTAGTCCTGGGCGATGTCGGCCTGGACCAGGCGCACCAAGGTCGGCGTCTGCACCACCTGCGCCGATGACAGGCGCACGGCGCCGAAAACGAACAAGCCGATCAGGGTCAACGCGCCCAGCCCCGCCGCGATCAGGCGCGGCCGTCGCGGCCCCGCATCCGCCAGAGGCGCCAAGGCGCTGACCGCCGCCACCGTGATCAGGCCCAGCCCATAGACCCCGACGACCGAGGCGAACTGCGACATGGCCGATCCGGCCGCCCAGCCCGCGCCCGCCGGATTCCACGGAAAGCCGGTCAGCACATGGCCGCGCGTCCACTCCAGCAAGGCGAACAGGGCGGCGAACAGCAGGACGCGCCGCGCCCCGGCCGGCCGGAGCCAGCGATAGGCCACTGTCGCCAGCCCCCAGAACAGCCCCATGCCCGCCGGCAGCAGGCTGGCCGCAAACGGCGCCATCCATGCCTGCGCCGGATTGACCAGAAAGGCTTCAGCCACCCACCAGCAGCCGATGAAGAAATAGGCGAACCCCGCCAGCCAGCCGACCCAGAAGCCCCCCTTCATGCCCCCGGCTCGATCCGCCAGCAGCAACAGCAGGGGATAGCCAAGCAGGCCCGGCAAAAAGCCGAACGGCGGATGGACCAGGGCGGCGCCCGCCCCGGCCAGCAGCGCCAAGCCGATCCGGCCCCAGCGATGGTTCAGCAGGCCCGCGAACCGGGCGGCGAGCGCCCCGCTCACGCGGCGCCCTCATGCTCGGCTGCATAGGGATCGGCGACGCCCAATTCGCCCAGGATCTCGCGCTCCTCGGCCTCCATCTCCTCGGCCTCGGCGTCGTCCTCGTGATCACGGCCCAGCAGGTGCAGCACCCCGTGGACGACCAGATGGCTCAGATGATCCGACAGGGTCTTGCCCTGCGTTTTAGCCTCCGCCGCGCAATAGGCGTAGCCCAGCACCACGTCGCCCAGATGCGGAAAGGCGCTCTCGGCGGCCGGAAAGGACAGCACGTTCGTCGGCCGGTCCTTGTCGCGAAAGCGCGCGTTCAGATCCTGCACCGCCGCGTCGTCAGCCAACAGCACGACCACATCGCCTTCGATCGTTCCCAGGGCCGCGCTCGCCGCGCGTTCGGCGATCGCCGCCGCCTTGGGCAGGACCTCGGTCCAGCCCTCGCTGTCGATCTCGACCTCGATCATCAGGCGTCGTCCTCAAGGTCGGGGAAGGGGCGGCTGCGCGCGGCGTCGCTGTCATAGGCGCGCACGATGCGCTCGACCATGGCGTGGCGCACCACGTCCTCGGACTTGAACTGCTGCACGCCGACACCCTCCACGTCCTTGAGGATGCGCAGGGCGTGGGCCAGGCCGGAATCGCGCGGGTTCAGCAGATCGACCTGCGACGGATCGCCCGTCACCACCATGCGCGCGCCCTCGCCCAAGCGGGTCAGCACCATCTTCATCTGCATCCGCGAGGTGTTCTGCGCCTCATCGACGATGATGAAGGCGTGGCTGAGCGTGCGGCCGCGCATGAAGGCGATGGGGGCGGCCTCGATCTCGCCCTTCTCGCGGCGACGGCGCACGTCGTCGACGCCCAGGATATCGTTCAGCGATTCCCAGATCGGGGCCAGATAGGGGTCGACCTTCTCGTTCAGATCGCCCGGCAGGAAGCCCAGCTTCTCGCCCGCCTCGACGGCCGGGCGGGTGATGACCAGCCGGTCCACCTGCCCCCGCTTCAGCAGGGAGGCGCCGTAGGCCGCCGCCAAAAAAGTCTTGCCCGTGCCCGCCGGGCCGACGCCGAAGGTCAGTTCGCAACGGCCCAGCATCTCCAGATAGCGCGCCTGAGACGCCGTCTTGGGGGCGATGGCGCCGCGACGGCCGACGGGCAGGGCGGCGCCTTCGGGCACGCTGCGTCCCCCGCTGCGGCCCGCCGGTTCGGCGCGCGGCTGGGTCACGGCGGCGCCCAGGGCGGTGCGCACGTCGGCCTCGGTGATCTCCGCGCCCGCCTCGGCCCGGTTCGACAGGGCCTCGATCACCCGGCGCGCCTGGGCGCGATCCCGCGTCGAGCCATTGATCGACACCCCGCCGCCCGGCGTCTCGACCAGCACCTTGAAGGCGTCCTCGATCAGAGCCAGATGGCGGCTCTGCGGCCCGATGACGGCGCGCAGGGCCGCATCGCTGAGGGACAGGAACTCGGACTCTCGCGCCATGAGATCTCCTTAAGAGTCCCTGTCGCCTCGCATGCGGTGCGAGGCTGCTTGAGGGACGTTATTGCGTGCTCCTGTCCCGCACACGGCGCGTGGCGAAACAGGCGTCAGTTCGTCTGGATCAGGCGACCGGACAGGCTGTTCTGCTGGCCGCTGATGATCTCGACCGGAACGATCCGGCCGATCAGTTGATCCGCGTCCTCGACGTGGACCGATTGCAGATAGGGCGAGCGGCCGATGGCCTGGGCGCCGTGGCGGCCCTTCTTCTCGAACAGCACCGGCAGGACGCGCCCAGCCAGCGACTGATTGAAGGCGACCTGCTGCTCGGTCAGCAGGCCCTGCAGGGCGTGCAGACGTTCCTTGGCCACGGCGTCCGGCACCTGGGCCGCCATGGTCGCGGCGGGCGTGCCGGGACGCGGCGAATACATGAAGGAGAAGGCGCTGGCGTAGTTCACCCGCCGCACCAAATCCATGGTGTCCTCGAAATCGCGATCCGTCTCGCCGGGGAAGCCGACGATGAAGTCGCCCGACAACGCCATGTCCGGCCGCGCCGCGCGGATGCGGTCGATCAGGTCGAAATACTTCTGACGCCCGTGCTTGCGGTTCATCAGGCGCAGGATGCGGTCCGAGCCCGCCTGCACCGGCAGGTGCAGATAGGGCATGAGGGCGTCCAGTTCGCCGTGCGCCGCGATCAGGTCGTCCGACATGTCGTTCGGGTGGCTGGTCGTATAGCGGATGCGGTCGATGCCGGGGATGTCCGCCAGGGCGTAGGCCAGCTTCGCCAAGGTGAACGGCTTCCCGTCCGGCCCCTCGCCATCATAGGCGTTGACGTTCTGGCCCAGCAGGGTGACTTCGCGCACGCCCCGGTCGGCCAGGGCGCGGGCCTCGTCCAGCACGGCCGCCACCGGCCGCGACCATTCGCCGCCGCGCGTATAGGGCACCACGCAGAAGGTGCAGAACTTATCGCAGCCCTCCTGCACCGTCAGGAAGGCCGTCACCCCGTCCGTGCCGCGCGCAGCGGGCAGGGCGTCGAATTTTTCGTTGGGGGCGAAGTCTGCGCCGATGCGCTCGCCGCGCGCCCGCGCGGTGCGGGTCAGCAGTTCCGGCAGCTGGTGATAGGCCTGGGGCCCCACCACCAGATCGACCGCCGGCTGGCGCTTCATGATCTCCTCGCCCTCGGCCTGGGCGACGCAGCCGGCCACGGCGATGGTCATGCCGCCGTCGCGCGCCTCCTTCATCTGCCGCAGCTTGCCGAGTTCGGAATAGACCTTCTCGGCCGCCTTCTCGCGGATGTGGCAGGTGTTCAGGATGACGAAGTCGGCGTCTTCCGGCGTCTCGGTCGGGGCATAGCCCAACGGCCGCAGCACATCGGCCATGCGCTCGGAGTCATAGACGTTCATCTGACAACCGTAGGTCTTGATGAACAGGCGCTTGGGCGCGACGCTCGCGTCAGATGCGCCAGCGTCCGCCGGGGCGGGAAGGTCGAGCGTATCAGTCATGCACGGCTTATGATCGCCGAAATCGACGACGGCAAGACGACGCGAACGCCGACGGCGGTCAGTCTTCGGTCTCGTCGCGCGGACGGCGCTTATAGATCAGGCCTTCGCGCTCCACCGGCTCGGCGCCGGGGATGACGTGGCCGTAGAGCTCCAGCTTATGGCCGACCAGCTCATAGCCCAGCTTGCGCGCGATCTCGGCCTTCAGCCGCTCGATCTCGGCGTCGAAGAATTCAATGACCTCGCCCGTCTTGGTGTCGATCAGGTGGTCGTGGTGGTCGTCGCCCGCCTCTTCATAGCGGCTGCGGCCGTCGCCGAAGTCGTGCTTCTCGACCACGCCGGCCTCTTCGAACAGGCGCACGGTGCGATAGACGGTGGCGATTGAGATGTGCGGGTCGATCGCCGAGGCGCGGCGATACAGCTCTTCCACATCGGGGTGGTCTTCGGCGTTCGACAGGACGCGGGCGATCACCCGACGTTGCTCAGTCATGCGCATGCCGCGTTCGGCGCAAAGTTTTTCGATCCGGTCCATGGCGGCGAAGATAGGCTGTACCGTCGCCTTATGGAAGCTATTCAGGGAAGTTCAGGACAAGCGTCAGCGCGTCCTCCCGGCGTCCGTCCGTATGCGAATAATAGCCGCGACGGCGCCCCATCTCGACGAAGCCGTTTCGGGCGTAGAGGGCGCGGGCGGCGACGTTGCCTTCAGCCACTTCCAGGAACATCCGCTCGGCGCCCAGGGCGGCGGCCCGCACCACCGCCGCCTCGACCAGGCGAACGCCCAGGCCCGCGCGACGCGCCGAAGGCCGCACCGCCAGGGTCAGGATCTCGGCCTCGTCGACCACGACGCGGATCAGGATGAAGCCGTCCTCCTCGGCCACGGCGAACACGCCCGGCGAAGTCAGCAGTTCGGTCAGGGCCGCTTCATCCCACGGCGTCGCAAAAGCCTCGGCGTGGATCGCGGCGAGACGCCCAGGATCGGCAGTCGGGAAAAGCGGCGCGCTCACGCGGCGGGCTGGCGCGGCTGGCCCGGCAGGCGGCTGGGCGGCGTAGCGTCGGGCGCGCGCAGATAGAGCGGCTGCGGCGGCGACGTCGCCGGATCGGCGGCCAGGGTCAGCGCCGCCACCGCCTCTGGCGTCGGCGCGGGCAGGGGGTGCAAGGCCGCGCCCGCCAGCTCAGGGAAGGTCTCGGCCAGAAGCGCCGCCCCGCTGCCGACCAGGGTCGGCTGTGCGGCTCCGGCGGCGGCCAGGATGCGGTCGCGCGCCGTCTCCAGCGGCAGGGCCTCAGCCTCGCCCAACGGCGCGCCGTCGCGGAACAGGCGCGCATAGACCTGGCCCCGACGCGCATCGATCACGGCGGCGACCATCCCCTTGGCGGGAACCGAGGCGGCCAGGGCGTCCAGCGTAGAGACGCCGACCACCGGCCGATCCAGCGCCGCGCCCAGACCCAGCGCAAAGGCCAGACCGACCCGCAGGCCGGTGAAAGAGCCCGGCCCCACCGTCACGCCGATGCGGTCGATCCCGTCGAAGCCCCCCGCCTCGGCCGCCGCATCGCGCGCCAGACCGCCCAGACGCTCCTGATGCCCCTTGGCCATGACCTCCGCGCGCACGCCCAAGGCGTAGGGCGGGGCCGCATCCGCCTCGCCCGTGAACACCCCCGCAACGCAGGCGCCGAGCGCCGTGTCGATGACCATGACCTTCATGGTTCTGTCCCTAATGCGAAACCGCTTCGGATGCGACCGTCACGACGCCGGGCGTCGATCAGGCGCCCGCCATGGCCTGGGCGACCCGCGTCAGGGCCCGGCGCGCGCCTGCGTCGGGAATGCGGGCGAAAGCCTCGGCCAGACCCCGCCCCTCGGCGCTGGCCAGAACCGGATGGACCAGCTCGACCTCCCCCTCGACACTGGGGCGCGCGGGAAAGAAATCGGCGACCGAACATCCCATGGCGGTCGCCGCCTGATGCAGGCGCGAAGCAGAGACGCGGTTGGCCCCCGTCTCATATTTCTGAATCTGCTGGAAGCTGACGCCCAGTTCCCGTCCGAGAACGGACTGAGACCAGCCCAGGGCGGACCGCCGGGCGGCGATGCGCAGGCCGACTGCCTGGTCGATATGATGACTGCGACGCGACATGACCCCTCCGGTTTCAACCAGAGCGTTTCATGACCCGCGCGAGAATGCAACTATTTTGTTTCATTCATCGTCAAGGCGGCCGGTGACCGCCGACATCGACTGGATCTGCGAGCGCGCGATCCGCTCCGACCGATCCAGACCGCCCGCGCCGAAGACCACCACTTCCGCATCGTCGGCGCGATCATAGAGACGAACCTTCTGAACACCGTCGTCCATCTGGATAATGCAGCCCTGTCCCCGACGCGGCCAACGCCCCGGCGCATATTCCAGCACCGTCCCGGCGGAGGCCCAGGGCGTCAGCTCATCCGTCTCCAACCGCAGCCGACGCGACGCGATGGGAGCGCCCTCGAACGCCCGGCCGCGCGCCGAAACTCCATTGGCGGCAAGGACTTCAGGTGAAGCCGGCTCGCCTTCCAGCTGCAGGACCAAGGCTTCAGGCGTGGCGTCCAGGGCGCCGGTCAGGCGGCGCTGAACGTCAGGACGAAACAGGCTGGAGCGCTTGCCCGCCTCATACAGGCCCCAGCCCTGGCTGGTCATGCCGATCCGCTGGCCCGCCTCGGCCTGGCTCAGACCCCGCTCGCGCCGCAGCGTCGCCAGGGCCTCGCCCAGGGCGCGCGCCTGGAATGTCTCGTCCGAACCGCTCATGGCGCCATCATGCCCGACGACGCGCCGTCCGACGAGTGTTTCATGTGAAACAGGGCGGCGCTTACAGCACCTGTTCGACGCTGGTCACTTCGGGAACGTAATGGCGCATCATCTGCTCGACCCCGGCCTTCAACGTGGCGGAGGAGGAGGGGCAGCCGGCGCAGGCGCCGCGCATCCGCAGGCGCAGCACGCCGGTCTCCTCGTCGAAATGGTCGAACAGGATGTCGCCACCGTCCTGAGCCACGGCCGGACGGATGCGGCTGTCGAGCAGGCTCTTGATCTCGGCCACGATCTCCGTGTCCTCGCCGGCGTCCTCGGTCGCCGTTTCGCCCTCGCGCACCAGCGGCGCGCCCGAGACGAAATGATCCATGATGACCGACAGGATCGGCGCCTTCATCTCGGTCCAGTCCGGGCCGTGGGCCGCGCGGGTGACCGAGACGTAGTCGGCGCCAAAAAAGACGCCCTCGACCCCTTCCAGCTCAAACAGAGCCTCGGCCAAGGGCGAGGCCGCCGCTTCATCGATCGTGCGATATTCCAACACGTCCTGAACCGCGACGTCGCGGCCCGGCAGGAACTTCAGGGCGTTGGGATTGGGCGTGGCTTCGGTCTGGATGAACATGAACCCCAGATGCGCCCTGCGACGCCATGGTTCAAGTGGGCGTTAAGCCCCAAGGACAGAGCCGACGACGCAACTCTCCATCAACGCCGCTCGGCCTCATGGTCCCGCCCAGGTCGCCCAAGCCGCGAGGCCCCGCGGCCGAGCATAGCGAATCCGGATTACGCCAGATCCAGAATCTCGGCCTCGGTCAGTTCGCCGGGAACGATGGTGACGGGCAGCTTTCGGCCGGTGAGGGCGGCGCCCTGTTTCAATACCGCCGAGACCAGGGGGCCAGGGCCGCGCCCGTTGGCGCCCGCAGCCAGGATCAGGATCTTGATGTCGGGATCATCGCCGACCGCCTTGCGAATGGCGGCCTGGGGATCGCCTTCCTCGATCAGATAGACGGGAGGAGCGCCGGACGTCTCGGCGACCTTTTCGCCCAGCCGGGCCAACAGAGCCTCGGCCTCCTCGCGTTGTTGGCGTCGGATTTCATCGCGGACGCCCGACCAGTGCTCGTCCGATCCGCCGACCAGGGCGCGTAACAGCACCACATGGCCCCCGGTCGAACGCGCGCGGCGCGCGGCGTAGGCCAGGGCCGCGTCCAATTCGGGAGTGTCGTCGACGACGACGAGGAACTTCCTGGGCATGGGCCCTCCGGTTCGCTGAACAGCAAGGGCCACCTAAACCGACCCCGCCCCAAACGCCAAGGCCCGCCCGCCTCGCCAAACGACGAAACGGACGGGCCTTAAAAGCGACTTCACGACCATCGCTCACTTTTCAAACGCCTCATGCGCTCAAACAGTGAGCGACCGCGTCGCGAACGTAGCGCGTGACGCCGGGCTCTCGCCCGGCGTCACCTCGCTTAGGAAGCTGAAGCCAGCACCTCGCGGATCTCGCCGTTGGCGATGGTCAGCTTGGCGAAGGTCCAGCCGGAGCCCGAAGTCTCGATCTCATCGACCGAGGCGCGCAGGGCTTCCACCTGATCCATGCGGGCGCCGATCCAGGCGTCGACCGCCTGTTCGGCGCTGTCCTCGCCGGCGCCAGCCGCCTGGGCCGAGGCCTTGGCCACGGCGCGGGTCAGCTGCTGCTGCTCGGTCATCAGATCCTGGATCAGGCGACGCACGGCCAGGCGATCGAAGCGATCGCCGGACGGCACCGACCCGGCCGCCACGCGCAGGCGGTCGAAATCGAAGGCGGCGCCGACCTGGTGATAGACGCGGGCCATGGCCGGGGCGTCCCAGCCCAGTTCGCCCGACAGGTCGCCGATGTCGGCCGTGGCCACCATCGGACGCAGCATGGCGATGTCGCGGGCCAGCTCTTCCGGCGCGCCCAGACCGATGAAGGTCTGGACCCGGCCTTCGTAGCGAGCGTGCTCATAACGCGACAACACTTCCGGACCGGCGGCGCGCAGGGCGTCGGCGGCGGGCTGATAGGCGGCGATCATGCCGCCGACCGTCGTCTCGGTGCGAGCCGCGCGGCGCGCCAGCCAGAAGGTCTGGCGACGCAGGACTAGGGCGATCTCCTGATAGAGGGCCGTCTGGGCCTCGGCCGGAATCTTCAGGTCCAGGGCCGACACCGCCTTCCAGGCCTCGTCGAGGCGGAAGACGTGACGCGCGGTCTCGAAGGCCGTGACCATGGCGGCGGTGTCGCATTCCGCCGCCGCACGCAGGCGATCGGGGAAGGTCGGCCCGGCCATGTTGACGATCTCGTTCGACAGCACGGTGGCGATGATGTCGCGACGCAGGCGATGGCCCTTCATATCCTCTTCGAACTGAGCCAGCGGCGCCGGGAAGTATTCCAGCAGCAGGCGTTCGAAGAAGGCGTCGTCCGGCGCCGTCGAGCCGACGATCTCGTCGAACAGCTCGAGTTTGGAATAGGCGGTCAGGACCGCCAGCTCCGGCCGAGTCAGGGCCTGGCCCTGCAGCTTCATCTCGGCGATGCGGGCGTCGTCGGGCAGGTATTCGACCGCCCGGTTCAGCTTACCGATCGACGACAGGTGCTGCATGAAGGCCTGCTGAGAGTCCAGCGCGGCCGCGCCTTCAGCCTGTTGCAGCGTCAGGGCCAGGGTCTGGTCGTAGTTGTGGGCCAGCACCTTGTCCGCGACCTCATCGGTCATCGACTTGAGCAGGGCGTTGCGGTCCTCGGCCTTCAGATGGCCCGAGGCGATGGCGCCGCCGGTCAGGATCTTGATGTTCACCTCGTGGTCCGAGGAATCCACGCCGGCCGAGTTGTCGATGGCGTCGGTGTTCAGACGCACGCCCGCGCGGGCGGCTTCGATCCGCCCGAGCTGGGTCGCGCCCAGGTTGGCGCCTTCGCCGACGACCTGCGCCCGGATCTCGCCGCCGTTGATGCGGATGGCGTCATTGGCCTTGTCGCCGACCTGCAGGTTCGTCTCGCCGGCGCCCTTGATGTAGGTGCCGATGCCGCCGAAGTAGAGCAGCTCGGCGCGGGCCTTGAGGATGGCCTGCATCAGAGTGACCGGATCGACGCTGTCGGCCTCGATATCCAGCAGCGCCTTGATCTGCGGCGTCAGGGCGATCGACTTGGCCGAGCGCGAGAAGACGCCGCCGCCTTCCGAGATCAGAGCCTTGTCATAGTCCTGCCAGCTGGTGCGCGGCGTCTCGAACAGGCGCTTGCGCTCGGCCCACGACTTCGCCACGTCCGGGTTCGGGTCGATGAAGATGTCGCGGTGATCGAAGGCGGCCACGACCTTGGTCGCCTGCGACAGCAGCATGCCGTTGCCGAAGACGTCGCCCGACATGTCGCCGACGCCGACCACGGTGAAGGGCTCGGTCTGGATATCCTTGCCGAGCTCGCGGAAGTGGCGCTTGACCGCCTCCCAGGCGCCGCGCGCCGTGATGCCCATCTCCTTGTGGTCGTAGCCGGCAGAGCCGCCCGAGGCGAAGGCGTCGTCCAGCCAGAAGCCGTAGGATTGGCTCACGCCGTTGGCGATGTCCGAGAAGGTCGCCGTGCCCTTGTCGGCGGCCACGACCAGATAGGGGTCGTCGCCCTCCCAGGCCACGACATTGGCCGGACGCACCGGCGCGCCTTCACCGACGATGTTGTCGGTGATGTCCAGCATGCCGGACAGGAAGGTCTTGTAGGCGCGGATGGCCTCGGCCTGCGTCTCCTCGCGCGTGCCGCCGACCGGCAGCTGCTTGGGATAGAAGCCGCCCTTGGAGCCGACCGGCACGATGACCGAGTTCTTGACCTGCTGGGCCTTCACCAGACCCAGAACCTCGGTGCGGAAGTCGTCGCGACGGTCCGACCAGCGCAGGCCCCCGCGCGCCACCGGGCCGAAGCGCAGGTGCGAGCCCTCGATGTGCGGCGCCCAGACGAAGATTTCGCGGAAAGGCTTGGGCAGGGGCAGGTCGGCCAGTTCCTGACCGGCGATCTTGATCGAGATATGGGCCTTGGGCGTGCCCTCGGCGTCGACCTGATAGAAGTTGGTGCGCTTGATGCCGTCGATCAGGGCCGCGATGCGGCGTAAGGCCCTGTCGTGATCCAGGCTCTTCACGTCCTGCAGCAGGGTCTCGATCTTGGCGTCCAGTTCGGCGACAGACGCCTCGCGTTCGGCGACCGAGCCGCCGTGCGCCGGATCGAACTTGGCCTTGAACAGCGCCAGGATGGCGCGCGCCACGTCGGGATACTCGCGCAGGGCGGCTTCCTGCACCGACTGCGACGGGTCCAGACCCGTCTGCTGGCGATAGCGGGCCAGGGTGCGGATCAGGGCCGCCTCGCGCCAGTCGACGCCCAGCTCGAGCACCAGGCGGTTGAAGCCGTCGCTCTCGGTGCGGCCGTTCCACACGGCCTTGAAGGCCTCTTCGAACGGGATCTTGAGATCGGCGAACACCAGGTCGGCGCCACGCGGATCTTCCAGCAGGAAGTCGTGGATGTAGATCGGCTCCTGGCCGATCGTGCGCACGACGTGGTCGGATTCCTCCAGCGTCTTCAGGCCCATGTCGGCCAGGATCGGCAAGACGTCCGACAGCGGCACGGCCGCCCCACGGCGATACAGCTTGAAGCGGAACTGCAGATTGGTCTCGTCGGCCGTACGGAAGGCGCGCACCGCCACCGGCTCGGCGTGGACGCCGTCGGCGGCCGAGCCGTCGTTCAGTCGGTCGAACTGCTCCAGGTCGGCCACGGCCTCGGCCGCATCATAGCGGGCGCGGAAGGCGACACCGAAGCCCTCGGCCCAGCGGGCGCTGGTCGGGCCGACGGCGGCCTCGTCCACCCCGGCCAGGCGCAGGGCGCGCTCGAAGCGGTCGATCCAGCTGCGGCCGGCCTCGGCCACCTCGGCTTCAAGCGCCTTCAGATCCGGAATCGGATGATCGCCCGGCGTCACGCCGATGATGTAGTGGACGCGGGTCAGCGGCTGATCGGTCAGCTGCGGATACCAGGCCGAGACGCGGCCGCCCCAGGCCTGGGCCAGGATGCCGCCGATGCGCTGGCGCAGACCGGCGTCGAAACGCTCGCGCGGGATGAAGCACAGCACCGAGACGAAACGATCGAACGGATCGCGGCGCGTGAACAGGCGGATGCGCGGACGGTCGTACAGGTGCAGGATGCCCAGCGCCGTATCCAGCAGCTCGTCCTCGCCGATCTGGAACAGTTCGTCGCGGGGGTAGTTCTCGAGGATGTTCTTCAGGCGCTTGTAGTTGTGGCTGCCCGGCGTCTTGCCCGCGCGCTCCAGCGCATTGGCGACCTTGCGACGGATCAGCGGCACTTCCTTGGCCATCTTGTCGTAGGCCTCGGCGGTGAACAGGCCGACGAAGCGGGTCTCGCCGGTCGGCTTGCCGTCGGCGTCGTAGCGCTTGACCCCGACGTAATCCATGTAGGCCCGGCGGTGCACGCGCGAGCGCATGTTGGCCTTGGCCACGGTGACGGGATCGCTCTCGTCCATCTGGCGCTGCATGGCGGCGGTCAGGACGGCGGGCTCGGAGGCGCGGCGCAGGACGCGGCGCTCGGGATCGCTGAGCACGCCCAGGCCGTCGCTGGACTGGTTCAACGGCGCCTCGGCCTCATAGGAGCCGGACGCGTCACGCGGATAGTCGTAGTCGCGCGCGCCCAGGAAGACGAAATGGTCGCTCTTGGCCCAGCGCAGGAACTCGAGGTTCTCCTTCAGCACCTCGGGATCGACGCCCTTCGGCGGGGCGGCTTCAAGACGCTGGACGGCTTCGCGCATGGTCTGGACCATGGCGCCGTGGTCGCGCACGGCGACGCGCACATCGGCCATGGCCTGCGCCAGGCCTTCGCCCAGGGCGTCGCGGCGTTCCTGCGGCAGGGGGTCGATGACGACGATGATCAGGGAGTCGCGACGACCGGCCTCGACCTCGACGATGGGGTGGAACAGGGCGCGGACGGTGACGCCCGCCTCAGCCAGTTCGCCCAGGACGCTGTCGACCAGGAAGGGGTTGTCGTCCTGCAGGATCAGGATCTGGTCATAGCCGGTGTTGACGCCGGCGGCGTCGGCCAGCGGACCGACGGTGATGCGGGCGGGCTCGCCCGCCTTGCGGGCCTCCGCGCCGCGCCAGGCGCCGGCCAGCAGGACCGCCAGGTCGTCTCCGCCCAGCTCGGGCGTCTCATCCGCCGAATAGTCGTCGAAGGCCTGAGCCAGCAGGGTCTTCTCCGCCGCGCCCGGCGGCGCCGCAATCCGCGCGTAGGCCGCCTCCAGCGCTCCCAGGTCGGCGGGAACGGCGGGAACGATGCGCGAAGCAGCGGACATGACTCAGGTCTCGAACGGCGCGGTGGAAAACCGCTGGGGAAAACAGCCGCACCTTAGCGTCCCCGGCGAGAACGGCTAGGCCGCCGACGCCCCGAAAGACAGGGAATTTCAGTGTGCACCGCACCATGTGGCGCAGGAGGCCCAGTTGTGGACTGTTTTAGCCAAGCCCGCCGCAGAACAGAGAAATAAAAGCCCCAATTCAGCCGTGATCGGACAGAAGCGCGCGTCGGCATAAGGAAAAATCGGCCCTAGAAACGAACAAGGCCGTCGAACGGAGTCCGACGGCCTGCTCGGTCCGGCGCTCAGGAGGGGGAGGGGAAGCGCCGGCCTGGGACGTCGCGGTCCGGGAGGGGGAGGGGAGGACCGCGTCGTCGTGTGAGGATGAGATAGGCGTCGATTGCGGCAGTTCAAGGACAAGAAGACGAATATTTCTAGCTTTAAGCCTGCGGCGGGACGTCGCGCCCCAGTATACGATTCAACAGGGTAGAACCGCCCCGATTCTTGGGTGAAGATTCAGTTTTCTTATCCGGTTTCTTCGTTTGCTTGGCGGCATAGGGCTCGCCGTCGCCCGACAACAGCACGGCGATCCACCGCGAGCCCTTGAACTCCGCCAGGATGGCCATGGCCATCACCGCCAGCGGGGTCGACAGGAACATCCCCGCCACGCCCCACAGCTTGCCCCAGAAGGCCAGGGCCAGCAGCACCACGATAGGGTCGATATTCTGATTGTCGCCCTGCATCCGCGGCTGGACCAGATTGCCGACCAGGAAGAGCAGGGTCTGAAGACCGACGAAAAGGATCAGGGCGGGCCAATAGCTCTCGAACTGGACCAGGGCGAACAGCGGCGGGGCGCAGCCCGCCACGGCGCCGCCCAGCACCGGAATGAAGCCGACGATGAAGATGACGAAGGTCCAGAACTCGGCGTTCTGAAGCCCCACCGCCCGCATCAGCCCCCAGGCCACGGCGCAGATCATGGCCCCGGTCACGGCCTGGACCCACAGATAGCCCTCGACCCCGCCGCGCACGCGTTCGAACACCTCCAGCGCCTCCTGGCGCGGGCCGCGCTCGGGGAACATGCCGACCATCTTCTTGCGGAACCCCGCCTGCGAGGCCAGCAGGAAGCCCAGGTAGATCATGACGAAGAAGGCGCCGGTGGCCGCGCCCTGCACCTGGAAGGCCGTCGTGGTCAGCCAGCCGCGCATGTCGATGCCGGCGATCATGTCGTGCAGGGTCGGCGGATCGCTGATCCCGACCAGGGCTGAGACGTCGCGGCTGATCTGGTCGATGCGCGGGCCGATGCTGCCCGCCACGCCCGAGGCGTCGGTGAAGAAACCCGCCGCCCCGTCGACGATGATCCAGATCGAGGCCAGGAAGCCCAGCACCACCACGATCAGGGCCGCCGCCCCCGCGAAACGCGGAGGGATCGGCGTGCGTCGCTCGATGGCGCGCTTCACCCCGTCGATCATGATCATCAGGAAGACGGCCATGGCCAGAGGCGTCAGGATGTCCCTGAGCCAGTAGAGGGCCGCGCCCGCCGCCACGACGGCGATCAGCACCACCGCATTCGTGGCCGGGGAGGAATGACTGACGGTGATCGGAAGCTTCATGGCGGAAGTGTCGTCGTGGCCGGGAACGGCGTCAATCGCTGTAAACCGCGGCGGTTCCGCCTTGCGGCGGCGGCGCGGTCGATTAAGCATGGAACAAGCACGCAGGAGACCCTCTTCATGACCGACGCCCCCGCCCTGTTTCTCGGCCAGTCCTTCGAGGGCGCGGCCGAACGGCTGCTGCTGAACCGGGCCAACCGCCACGGCGTCGTCGCCGGCGCCACCGGCACAGGCAAGACCGTCACCCTGCAGATCATGGCCCAGGGCTTTTCCGAAGCGGGCGTCCCGGTCTTCTGCGCCGATGTGAAGGGCGACCTGTCGGGCATCAGCCAGGGCGGCGGCGTCGAAAAGTTCGCCGAGCGCGCGGGCAAGATGGGTCTGACCTTGAACGGCAAGTCGGCCCCGGTCGTCTTCTGGGATCTGTACGGTCAGAAGGGCCACCCGATCCGCGCCACCGTGTCCGACGTCGGTCCCGTGCTGCTGGCTCGGATGCTGGAGCTGAACGACGTGCAGGAGGGGGTGCTGACCGTCGCCTTCCACGTCGCTGACAAGGAAGGCCTGCTGCTGCTGGACCTTGAGGATCTGCGGGCACTCCTGGCCTATGTCGGCGAAAACGCCCAGACCATCGGCCGCGAGGTCGGCAACGTCTCTCCAACCTCCATCGCCGCCATCCATCGCGCCCTGCTTCAGCTCGAACAGCAGGGCGGCAAGGCCTTCTTCGGCGAACCGGCCCTGCGTCTGGAGGACATGATGCGCACCGCCCTGGACGGCCGGGGCCAGGTGAACGTGCTGGACGCCACGCGGCTGATGAACAGCCCGCGCCTGTACGCCGCCTTCCTGCTGTGGCTGCTGTCCGAGCTGTTCGAGCAGCTGCCCGAGATCGGCGACCCGGAGAAGCCGCGCCTGGTCTTCTTCTTCGACGAGGCCCACCTGCTGTTCAACGACGCGCCCAAGGGCCTGCTGGAGAAGGTCGAGCAGGTGGTCCGCCTGATCCGCTCCAAGGGCGTCGGCGTCTATTTCGTCACCCAGAACCCGGCCGACATTCCCGACAGCGTCCTGGCCCAGCTGGGCAACCGCGTTCAGCACGCGCTGCGCGCCTATACCCCCGCCGAGCAGAAGGGCCTGCGCGCGGCCGCCCAGAGCTTCCGCGCCAACCCCGCCTTCGACACGGCCGAGGCCATTCAGGCCCTGGGGGTCGGCGAGGCCCTGGTGTCGACCCTCGATGAAAAGGGCGCGCCGACCGTGGTGGCCCAGACCAAGATCCGTCCGCCGGATTCGCGCCTCGGCCCGGCCACCGAGGCCGAGCGCGCCGCCACCATGGCCGCAAGCCCCGTGCGCGGCGTCTATGACACGGCGGTCAACCGCGAGTCGGCCGAAGAGGTGCTGAACGCCCGCCGCGCCCAGGCCGACCGCATCGAAGCCGAAACGGCCGCAGCGGCTGCCGAAGCCAAGGCGGCGGAAAAGGCGGCGCGTTCGGCTCCGGCGCCGCGCGCGCCGGCCTCGCCCCGCCCGCGCGCCCCGTCCAACCGGCAGACGCCGATGGAGGCCCTGACCAAGTCGGTGCTGCGCACCGCCGGCTCGACTATCACCCGCGAACTGCTGCGCGGCGTGCTGGGCAGCCTGAAGAAGCGCTAGGGCCTCAACCCAGCTCGACCGGACGGCCGTCTTTATAGACGTCCGTGACCTTGATCCCGGCCAGGCGGTCGGGATCGACGGTCATGGGGTCCGCATCCAGCAGGACCATGTCCGCCAGCTTGCCAGCCGTGAGCGAGCCCTTGCGGTCGTCCTCATAGTGCTGCCAGGCGGCCCACAGGGTCATGGCCTTCAGGGCGACCTCGACCGGCACGCGCTCGTCCGGCCCCAGGATGTCGCCCGAGCGGGTGCGGCGCGTGACCGTGGCCGACAGCACCCGCAGGGCGTCGGGATTGGCCACCGGGGCGTCGTGGTGGCTGGTGAAGCGCATCCCGCGCCGCCAGGCCGAGCCGCAGGGCGAGATGAACTCCGCCCGACGCGGCCCCAGCACCGAATCCCGGTGCCAGTCGCCCCAGTAGAAGGTGTGCATGGGGAAGAAGGAAGGCACGATTCCCAAGGCCTTCAGCTCGTCCAGCTGGTCCATCCGCGTCGTCTGGCCGTGGATCAGCACCGGGCGGCGGTCGCGGGCGCCGTGCTTGCGCGCGGCCTCGCGCACGGCGGCGATCATCAGGTCGATGGCGGCGTCGCCGTTGGCGTGGACTTCGATCTGCCAGTCGTTGGCGAAGGCCAGGTCCACAGCGTCCAGGGCCTGCTGCTCCGTCACCGCCGGATAGCCGCGCCAGGAGGCGGGCTGACCTTCGGGCGGGACGAAATAGGGCTGGGACAGCCAGGCCGTCTTGGCCTGGGGCGAGCCGTCCAGCGTCAGCTTGACCCCGCCGATGCGGAACCGGCCCTCATAGCTCCGCCGATACAGGGGCGTGGCCATGATGTCGGTCGAGGTCAGGATGTCGGGGAAGGACAGGATGTCGATGGGCAGGGCGCCCGCCTCGGCCAGCCCCGCCATCATGCGGCAGGTGTCGGTGGAGGACCGCCCGTCCTGGGCGGTGGTGTATCCGAACCGGGCGTAGTAGCGCGCGCCCTCGACGATCATCTGGCGGTTGGCTTCGGCGTCCAGTCGGGTGAACAGGGCGCCCATGACGGCGAACAGGGCCGTCTCCTCCAGCACGCCGTTCGGATCGCGCGAGCCGTCCTTGCGTCGGAACACGCCGCCGGGGGGATCCGCCGTATCCGTCCCGACGCCCGCCGCGGCCAGGGCTGCGCCGTTGGCCGCGCCCAGATGCCCCGACTGGTGCAGGAACAGCACCGGCACGGCGTCGGATATGGCGTCCAGCTCGTCTCGCGTGGGGTGCCGCCGCTCCTTCAGCTGGGAATCGTCATAGCCGAAGCCGATGACCAGGCCGGTGTCGCGCACCAGCGCCTCGTGCCGGTTCATCCAGTCGCGCGTGATCCGCTGCAGGGCGGCGATGTCCTTCCCTTCGCCGTCCGGCGCAGGCAAGAGGTTGGCGTAGCGCGCCTGCAGCCCGACCATGGAGACGTGACCATGCGGATCGAAGAAGCCCGGCAGCAGGGTCCGCCCGTCAAGATCCACCAGGCGCGCGCCTCGCCCCGCCGCCGCGCGCACCGCGTCCAGGGCGCCGACCGCCAGGATGGTCTGCCCGCGCACCGCCACGGCCTCGGCCGACGGCTGCGCATCGTCCATGGTGCGGATCGGACCGCCATGGAAGACCGTCGTCGCCGTCGCGCGGGCCTGGACGGCGCCCGCCGACATCAGACCGCTGGCGGCGGCGCCGGCCATAAACAGCCGCCGGTCCAGATACCTCCAGGCCCCCTTCGGCATAACCGTTTCTCCCTGTTCGAAAGGCAAAGCCAGAACCCGCCTTCGCGTCAGACGGTTCCGCCATTGGAAATCCGGCGATCTGTAAAGCGGCCTGAGGCCAGGAACCAATGCCTGAGGCGGACATTCATCACGGTCTCAAGCTAGGCCATACCGGACCTCCCCATGTTGTTCACGCCGCTCGCCTCTCTCGCCCTCCTGGCTCTCGCTCCCCCGCCTGCCCAGGTCGGCAGCGTCGATCTGAGCCCTGACCTGATCGAAATCGCCGGCGAGGGTCACAAGCGGACCATTCCCTGCCAGGGCCGCCGCGTCGAAATCCAGGGGACCAATCACGACATCACCCTGACGGGCGTATGCGCGGGCCTGGAGCTGACGGGCGTTGACAACAAGGTCTCCATCACCCTGACGCCTGACGCGGTTCTGGAGGTTTCGGGCGCGGGGCAGGTCGTGCGCTGGCGCTCCTCGGGCCAGCCGCGTCAGATCGTCGACGGCATCGACAATACGGTTACGCGCGTCCGAGACTGACGCGAACAGCGGCTGATCTAACCGCGCGGGATCAGCCGCCACATGCGCAAGGGGTGGCGCACCGCGCCCGCCTCATGTCCCGCGGCGTCGCCGCGCCCGATATAGAGATCCGCGCGCACCGGTCCACGAATGGCCGAGCCGGTGTCCAGCGTCATGACCAGGCCGCGATAACTGGCGCGGGCGCCGCGCAGATTTCCGCCGTCCGCCTCGATCCAGGCCGCCTCGCCATAGGTCCAGCGCGACGGATCGACCGCCACCGAGCGTCGCGCGGGCAGGGGCACGCCCGCCGCGCCGATCGCCTCATTGCCGTCGTCGGCGCTGGTGGTGAAGAAGATGTAGCGCGGGTTCAGCGCCATCACGCGCCGCGCCTCAGGCCCGCGATGGGCGGCCAGCCAGGCGCGGATGGCCTCGCCCGAGGTTCCGTCTCTCGGCAGCAGGCCTTCCTCTGCCATCGGTCGGGCGATGCCGACGAACTTGGCGCCGTTGTCGGCGGCGTAGGCGGCGCGCAGGCGGGCGCCGTCAGGGAAGGTCAGGGTTCCCGAGCCCTGGATCTGCAGGAAGAACAGATCCTCCGCCTTCATCCAGGCCAGGGCCGAAGACTGGGCCGATCCCGCCTCGATGGCGGCGCGATCGCCCACGCTGGACAGATTGGCCGGGCGGCTGAGAACAGGAGCGTCGAACTCGGAGTCTGGAACGCGGCGGGCCGGATACTCGGGCGCGAAATAGGCGGTCAGCAGGCCGCGCCCGCCGTCGTCCGTGCGCACCTCGGCGGCGGTGAAGCGGGTTTCCAGGAAGGCGCGGGCGTCGCTGGGGTTGGCGCGGCCGGCCAGGGCGCGGGCGTCGCGGCAGGTCTCGACAGCGATGCGCGACGGGCCGCAACCGGCGGCGTAGGCGCGCAGGGCCGCCAGATGGTCCTCCTCGGCCCAGCCGGGCAGGGCGGCCAGATTGAGGTCTCCGGCGACGGGCGGAACCGGCGGCGACACCGGCGGCGGCAGGGGGACAGGACCAGGCGTCGGCGGAACCGGCCTCGGCGTCGAGGCGCAGGCGGCCGCCAGCAGGGTCAGGGCCAGCACGCCGGACAGGCCGCCCAGTCGCTCAAGCGGAGCCGTAAGGAGACGGGCCGCGCCCGTCTGATCGAGGGGCGCGGACCGTGCGATCATCAGGCGGTCGCCGGCTCGACGCGGGCCAGGGCCCAGTTGGGGTCCGAGGCGCCCAGGCGGCGCTCGAAGGTCCAGATCTCGGCGGTGCGGCGCTCTTCAGTGACGGTCTCGCCGCCCGAGGGGGTCAGCGAGCCGCGCACCTCGGCCAGGAAGCGCACCTTGGCCAGGGCGCGGTCGCCCTCGGTCGTGGCCAGCTCCAGATCGGCGCGCGGGGCGTGGACCAGTTCGACGCTCTCGGCGTCGCCGCGCGCCTCTCGCGCCGCGATCCCGGCCTCGAACGAACCCATGACCTTGTCGGTCAGCAGCGGACGCAGGGCGTCGCGGTCGCCCCTGGCGTAGGCCCGGACGATGGTCTCATAGGCCTGGCGCGCGCCTTCCAGGAAACGGTGGGGGTCGAAGTTCGGATCGCGCGTCTTCAAGCCTGCGATGGCGGCCGTCAGCGCGGGGTCGACAACGGGGCCGCGCGCGGCTTCAGGCGCGCCGGCAGGAGCTGCGGGGACCGGAACGGGCTTGGGATTGTCCTCGGGCTGACGGCCGACCTTCTTGCCCAGCACATTATAGAGTTGGAACAGCAGAACCGCCGCGATGACGGCGAAGATCACGATCTGAAAGGTCACCGGCACGGTGGGTTCCTCGACTAGTCAGGCCTCATCTTCCCGACAGGGAAGCGCCTCGGGTTTTCTCCCCAAAGGCGAAAGGGCAGCTCATACAACGTGATTAGGGGTCGATCCGGGCGGGCGCAAGGCGAAGCGAGAGGCGAACGCGGGTCTCGGCGTTGCGACACAGGGTCTCGCCATGCTACCGCCGCCCCCTCAGACCCGCCTCCAGGGGGAGCGGGACGCCTCATTCCTATAAGACGGTTTCCAGACTCATGACCGACGCCACGCCGCCCGCCGACGCCAACGGCCAGACGCACGACCAAGCCCAGCCTCAGGGCGGCCAGCCGCAAGGCCCCGGCTTCCGCATCCTGGCCCAATACGTCCGCGACCTGTCGTTCGAGAACCCCAAGGCGCCGGACAGCCTGCGCATCGACGGCAAGCCCGCCATCGACATGGGCGTCGAGATGAACGCCCAAGGCCGCCCCGACGGCCTGTTCGAAGTCGACCTGAAGCTGTCGATCAAGGCCACGGCCGACGACAAGACCCCGGTGTTTCACGTGGAACTGCTCTACGGCGGCCTGTTCGCCCTGCAGGGCGTCCAGCCGCAGGACATCGAGCCCCTGCTGCTGATCGAGTGCCCGCGCTACCTCTTCCCCTTCGCGCGCCAGGTCATCGCCCAGGCGACCTCGGACGGCGGCTTCTATCCGCCCTTCATGGTCGACCCGATCGACTTCGCCGCCATCTACGTCGCCCGCCAGCAGCAGATCGCCGGCGCCCCGGCCGAAACCGGCCAGGCGTAATTTTTAGCCGCTCCCGCGAGGCGCCCGGCGCCTCGCTGCTTGAGCGACTATCTATGCGAGAGAGGGGCGTCTGATCGGACGCCCCTTTTTCTTGCGCAGGAGGGCCGATGCTCAAGGTCATCGCCGAGGACTTCATCAAACCCGAGCATGTCGAGACGGTGAGGCCCCTCTATGCTGAACTGGTGCGCCTGACTCGGCAGGAGCCCTTGTGCCGCGCCTATGACCTGTTCGAGGATCGCAAACAGCCCGGCCATTTCATCGTCATCGAGGAATGGCCCGACCAGGCCGCGCTCGACGTCCACTGCGCCAGCGAGCATTTCCGGCGCCTGGTCCCCCAGATCGACGCCCACCAGATCCGGCCCGGAACCTACATCCTCATGAACCCCGTCTCGACGGACGCGCCGGTTCAGGCGGCTTCTTCAGCCTCGGTCTCGACCGTCACCCCATAGCCCGCCCACAGGCTGAAGTCCTTGATCGTCGCCTTGAGGAAGGCCAGGTGGGCGGCCTCTTCCTCGGCCGTGACGAAAGAGGGCAGGGGACGCGGCCGGGCGCCGTAGGCGACGCGCTCCGCCGTCTCGGCCGCGCCGCCGCGCGTCGAGGTCAGATCCAGCGCCCGCTCCTTGCCGCCGCGCAGCTCCAGATAGACCTCGGCCAGCAGACGGGCGTCGATCAGGGCGCCGTGCAAGGTGCGTTCGACCAGGCTGATCTTGTAGCGTTTGCACAGGGCGTCCAGCGAGTTGGCCATGCCCGGAAACCGCTTCTGGGCCAGAGCCAGGGTGTCGATCCAACGATCCTGCGGCGGCGGCTTGCGGCCGATGCGGCCGATCTCGAAATCGATGAAGTTGCGGTCGAAGTTGGCGTTGTGCGCGATCAGGGGCGCATCGCCCAGAAACTCCATCAGGTCATCGACGACCTCATGAAACTTGGGCGCGTCCTTCACCTTGTCGTCGGTGATGCCGTGCACCTTGATGGCGTCCGGCGGGATCAGCCGCTCGGGGTTGATGAAGCGGTGAAAAGTCCGCCCCGTCGGCAGCAGATCCTCGATCTCGATGCAGCCCACTTCGATCAGCCGGTCGCCCGTCTTGGGATCGAAGCCGGTGGTTTCAGTGTCGAGAACGATTTCGCGGGCCATGCCCCTTAATGCCGGGGTTCGGCCCTCAGCGAAAGGGTTCAGCCCTCCAGGGCGCGACGGATCGCCCGCGCGACCGCCAGGCTACGCCCCGCCTCCTCGTGGTTCTCGTCCTCCAGATGCCAGGCGGCGGAGAGGCAGGCGTGGCAGAAGCCCCAGGCCATGACCGCCTGGGCGGGCCGTCCGACCGCCGGACCCAGGGTCTCGGCCAGGCGCCGCGCCCGTGCGGGATCGGTCCGGAGATCCTGCCGCTCCAGCGGATTGTAGAGCAGATTGGCCGCATCATAGGCCGGGTCGCCCAGGACGCCGTGCGGGTCGATCGCCAGCCAGCCGCGCGGGCCATGCAGGACGTTGTCGTGATGAAGGTCGCCGTGCAGCGGCCGGATCGGCGTCCCCTCGGCCATCAGGCCCTCCGCCATGGCGGCCGCCTCGCCGAACAAACCGCCCTGTCTCGTCGCCTCAACCCCCAGGGCGGCGAAGCGGTCCGGCATGGTCTGAAGGCCCTCGGCCGGGCGATCCGAAGGCGCATGAAGCGCCCTCAGCACGTCGGCGGCGATGCGGGTCGCGGCCTCATCGCCCTCCGTCTCCAGCACGGCGGACAGAGGGCGGTCGCCAGCGTCCTCAAGCCATTGCCAGGGGCCCTGAGCGCCCAGCAGACGGATCGCGCCCGACCCGTCGCGCCAACGCAGCCAAGCCAGGGCATGGGGCGCATCCGGCGCCGCCTGCGGGCTCAGGCGCTTGAGCACGCTGGTGCGGCCGTCGGGCGCGACGGCCCGCCAGACCGTTCCGCCCACGCCCTCGGCCAGCAGGCTCAGACGGCCCAGGCCCCAGGCAGACGGCGGCGCGGGCTTCCAATCCGGTTCGAGAACCTTCGCCACTACGGCGCGCACCTGGTCGCGCGCGGCCTCCAGGCCATGTCCGGTATCGATCAGGAAGTCGGCGCGGGCGCGCTTTTCCGCGTCCGGCGTCTGGCGCGCCAGGATGGCGTCGAACCGCTCGCGCGTCATGCCGGGACGCGCCAGAACACGCTCGGCCTGAATCTCGGCGTCGGCCGTGACCACCGCCACGGCGTCGACGAAGGCGTCGCCCCCCGTCTCGAACAGCAGGGGGATGTCGACGACCGCCAGACGCGCCCCGCCTTCCGCCGCCGCCTTCAGCGCCTCGGCGCGGTCAGCCGCGACCAAGGGGTGGACGATGGCCTCCAGCCGCTGGAAGGCGTCCTCGTCGCGGCCCAGGGCCTCGGCGAGGCGCAGGCGGTCGACCGCGCCGTCCACAACCACGCCGAGGAAGGCCTGCGCCAGCGGCGCGACCGCCGCGCCGCCGGGGCCGTAGAGGCGGTGAACGGCGGCGTCGGCGTCCCACACCACGGCGCCCTCGTCGGCGAACATCTGGGCGGTCGTCGACTTGCCCATGCCGATCGAGCCGGTCAGGCCCAGGACGATCACGCCGTCTCTCCCAGATGGTTCAGCAGGATGGCGCGCAGGTCCAGCGTCGGCGGCGGGCGGCGGAAGATGGCCTCGAACGACGGCGCCGCCTGGCCGATCAGCATGGCCAGCCCGTCCACCGTCGTCAGCCCTCGCGCGCGAGCCGCCGCCAACAGAGGCGTGACCACGGGCTTGTAGGTCATATCCATGACCACGGCCGAAGGCTTCAGCGCCGCCAGCGAAATGTCCGGCGCGACGCTCAAGGCGTTGATGACCAGATCCGCGCCTTCCAGCACGCCCGCGTCCGGAGCCACCGACACCGCCGGACCGAGATCGGCGGCCAGGGCCTCGGCCCGTTCCCGCGTGCGGTTGAGAATGGACAGGGCGGCGCCCGCCTCAATCAAGGCGCCCGCGCCCGCCCGCGCCGCGCCGCCCGCGCCCAGCATGACGACGGAGGCGCCGTCCAGCTTCAGCTTCGGCGCCTGTTCGGCCAGTGCGTAGAGCACGCCCGCGCCGTCGGCGCTGTCGGCCCGCACCCGGCCATCCTCGAAGACTAGGATGTTGGCCGATCCCGTCATCTGCCCCGCCGCCGCAGCCTCATCCGCCAGGGCGAAGGCCTGCTCCTTGAACGGCGCCGTGACGTTGACGCCCGCGATCAGCCCCGCGCGACCCGCCGCGACCAGGGCCTCGAACCCCGCCGCATCCTTGGGCGCAAAGGCGACGTAGGCGCCGTCGACACCGCCGGCCTCCAGCCAGGCGTTGTGGATCACCGGGCTGAGCGAATGGCTGACCGGATTGCCGACGATCCCGCCCAGCAGGGCGGCGCCCGTGATGCGGCCGACCGGCGTTCCGCTCATGACGCGATCACGCCCGCGCGCCGCAGTTCGGCCAGGACAGGCCACAGCGGCAGGCCCAGAACGGTGAAGTAGTCACCCTCGACCGCCTCGAACAGCTGCGAGCCCAGCCCCTCCAGCCGATAAGAGCCGACGCAGGCCAGCAAGGCCTCGCCTTCCGCCGCCAGATAGGCGTCGAGGAAGGCGTCGGAAAAATCGCGCACCTTCATCTCGACCGTGTCCACGCCGGACCAGACCACCTGGCCGTTGCGGGCCAGGGCGGCGCCGGAATGCAGTTGGTGCGAGCGGCCGCGCATGGCGCTTAAGCGTTCGCGCGCGGCCTGAAGCGTCGGCGCCTTGGACACCAGCCCCCCCTCGAACGACAGGGTCTGATCCGCGCCCAGCACCCAGGCGTCGGCGTCATGGCGCGACACCGCCAGCGCCTTGGCCCGCGCCAGTTCGACCGCCAGCTCGACCGGATCGACGCCCGGCGTCTTCAGGGCGTCCTCATCCACGTCGGCGACCTGGACGGCGAAAGGCACGCCGGCGTCGGTCAGCATGGCGCGGCGCGCGGCGCTCTTGGAGGCCAGGACCAGGCGTTCGCCGTTGGTCGTCGTCACATCGAAGCTCCCAGCTTGCGGCCGCGCCGCTCGCTCAACAGGTTGATGATGGCGGCCGCCGTCTCTTCGACCGAGCGACGGGTCACGTCGATGGTCGGCCAGCCGCGCCGTTCGAAGGCGCGACGCGCCTTGATGGTTTCCTCGCGCACGGCGTCATGGTCGACATAGGCGGAGGCATGGCCGGCGTTCAGCCCGTCCAGCCGGTTGCGGCGGATCTGCACCAGGCGATCAGGCGACACGGTCAGGCCGACGACCAGCGGCTTCTTCAGTCCCGTCAAGCGCTCGCCATCCTCCTGGCCGGGAACCAGAGGCACGTTCGCGGCGCGAATGCCCCGGTGCGCCAGATAGATGCAGGTCGGGGTCTTGGAGGTCCGGCTGACCCCGCACAACACCACGTCGGCCTGCTCCAGCTGCTCCAGCGTGCCCTGACCGTCGTCGTGGGCGATGGCGTAGTCGAGGGCGCCCATGCGGTTGAAATAGCCCGTATCCAGGGCGTGCTGCGCCCCGACCCGCGCCGAGACGTCCGCGCCCAGATAGCGCGACAGGGCGCCGACCAGCGGATCCAGCGCCCCGATCTGCGGCATCTGAAGCTGGCGACAGCCTTCCTCGAGCTGTTCCCGCAATTCGCGGTCGACCAGGGTGTGCAACACCACGCCGGGCGCGGCCGCCACCTCTTCCAGCACCCGATCCATCTGCTTGGTCGAGCGCACCAGAGCGTAGATGTGCTCGATGGGAATGACGCCGTCGAAACGGGCGACGACGGCCTTGGCCATGGCGTTCAGCGTCTCGCCGGTCGAGTCCGACACCAGATGGACGTGGAAATAGGTGGCCAGGCGCGAAGCGCCGATCGGTCGGGCGGGGCTCATGAGATCGGCGTCTCCTTCCAGGCGGCGGTCGGATCATCCCCGCGCCCTGTTGAAAAGCCGGGACGCCGTTCGTGAAAGACCGGGCGCCGAATCCTCTAGCAAGCCTGGCCGCCGGTCGCGAGCGGGGATCGCGGGCGCCGTTGTGGTGATCGGCGCCGGAGTCGTCCGCCTGGGCGCCGAGGATTCATCCCGTGCTGGGGGCAGGACATTTTGTCCAACAACGGCGCCCGTGGATTCACCCACAACGGCGCCCAGAGGCAAGCCAGAGTCTGACGGGCGTTTCACGGCTTATCCCCATGACTCACACCCCGCCTTGTAAACGCCTGGGTTTCCACGCCGCGATCGGGGGACAAGAGGGAGTCGAACCGGGACTGCCCGCAGTTATCCCCGCGCTCCCCGGCCCTGCTTCCACCTACCAATTCTTTCAATTCTTAAATCTGAATAGGGATTGAGGCTTAGGGGTGTGCATCCTAAAGCCCGAAGCATGAGCACGCCCCTTCTGATCCAGGCTCTCCAGGGCCAAACCCTTTCCCGCCCGCCCGTGTGGTTCATGCGTCAAGCCGGGCGCTACCTGCCGGAATACCGCGCGCTGCGGGCCAAGGCGCCGGACTTCATCGCCTTCTGCCTGAATCCGGAAATGGCGGCGGAAGCCACCCTGCAGCCGATGCGCCGGTTCGGCTTTGACGCCGCCATCGTCTTCGCCGACATCCTGTTGATCCCCGGCGCCCTGGGCCAGAAGGTGTGGTTCGAGGCGGGGGAAGGGCCGCGCCTGGGCGCTCTACCGTCGGTGCAGTCCATGGCCGACAGGGCTCAGCAGGCTGGAGAGGCCCTCAAGGCCGTGGGCCAGACCCTCAGCCTCGTGCGCGCGGAACTGGAGCCTGAACGCGCCCTGATCGGCTTCGCTGGGGCGCCGTGGACGGTCGCAACCTATATGCTGGACGGCGAAGCGCGCACCATTGGCAAGGGCGAGCGCGCCGCCGCCCGCACCTACGCCTATACCAACCCCGAGCTTGTCGCCGGTCTGCTGGACGTGCTGGTGGAGTCCACCGCCCACTATCTGAAGATGCAGCAGGACGCCGGCGCCCAGGTGCTGAAGATCTTCGAGAGCTGGGCCGAGGGCCTGCCCGACGATCTGTTCGAGACCCTGGTGTTGAAGCCGCACCAGAAGCTGGTGGCCCGCGCCCGCGAACTGGGCGTCACCGTGCCGCTGATCGGCTTTCCGAGGGGCTCGGCGGCGCTGGCCGAACGCTACGCCCGCGAATGCGACGTGCAGGGCGTGGCGCTGGACACCGCCTGTCCGCTGGACGTCGGCCGGCGCGTCCAGGCGATCAAGCCCATTCAGGGCGCGCTGGATCCCTTGCTGCTGCGCGCGGGCGGCGACGCCCTGGATCGCCGCGTCGATCAGCTGATGGAGGCCTGGGGCCAGGGGCCGTGGATCTTCAACCTGGGCCACGGCATCCTGCCGGACGTGCCGATCGCCCATGTCGAGCAGGTGCTGAAGCGGATCGGCGCCCAATGACCCGGACCGCTGCAACCCTCGAGGGACGACCCAACCGGCGCGTGGCGGTCGTTCTGACCAATCTGGGCGGTCCCGATCGCCCCGAAGCGGTCAAACCCTTCCTGTTCAACCTGTTCAACGATCCGGCCATCATCGGCCTGCCGGGGGTGTTCCGCACGCCGCTGGCCAAGTTGATCTCCAGCCGTCGCGAGACCTCAGCCCAGGCCAACTACGCCCTGATGGGCGGCGGCTCGCCCCTGCTGCCCGAGACGCAGAAGCAGGCCGAGGCCCTGTCGCGCGCCCTGGCCGACGCCGCGCCGGGCGACGACAGCCGCGTCTTCATCGCCATGCGCTACTGGCATCCGCTGACGGAAGAGACGGCGGCGGCGGTCAAGGCTTTCCAGCCGGACAAGATCGTCCTTCTGCCCCTCTATCCGCAGTTCTCGACGACTACGACGGCCTCGTCGCTGAAGAAGTGGAGCGAGTGCTACGACGGGCCGGGCGAGACCCACGTCATTTGCTGCTATCCGGACGCCGAGGGCCTGATCGAGGCCCAGGCCCGTCTGATCCGGCAAACGCTGGACAAGGCTGAAGGCAGACCGGTGCGCGTGCTGTTTTCGGCGCACGGCATTCCGGAAAAGCTGGTCGCGGCCGGCGATCCCTATCAGGCCCAGGTCGAGGCGACCGTGGCCGCTGTGGTCGAGCACATGGGTCTGACCGACTGGGCCATCTGCTATCAGAGCCGGGTCGGACCGCTGAAATGGCTGGGGCCGGCCACGCCGGACGCCATCGAACAGGCGGCCAAGGACGGCGTGGGCGCCGTCGTCGTGCCCATCGCCTTCGTCTCCGAGCATATCGAGACCCTGGTCGAGCTGGACATGGAATACGGCGAGCTGGCGCATAAGGTCGGTTGCGCGCCCTATCTGCGGGCGCCGACAGTCAGCGCGGATCCGATCTTCATCACCGCCCTGGCCGATGCGGTCGGACGGGCGCTGGAGACGCCGGGGACCGCGCCCCAGGGCGCCTCGCAGGGGGGACCATGCGCCCACTTGAAAGCCTGCCCGCCTGGCTGTTCAAAGAGCTCAAGGGCGGCCTGAGGGGAGCGACATGGATTATTACAACCTGGCCCGAGGGCTTCACATTCTGGCGGTGATCGCCTGGATGGCCGGCATGCTCTTCCTGCCGCGTCTGTTCGCCTATGACGCCGAGCAGAACGCCAAGCCTGAACCCCTGCGCGGCGAGATGCAGGCCTTGCTGCGCGTCTGGCAGACGCGGCTGCTGCGCATCATCATCAACCCGGCCATGATCCTGGCCTTCGTCTTCGGCGGCTGGCTGCTGTGGCTGCGCAGCGGCGACGGCGCCGACTGGTCCTTCGCGCACCAGCCTTGGATGATGACCAAGCTGATCGGCGTCTTCCTGCTGGCGGCCTGGCACGGCTTCCTGGCGGGACAGCGCAAGAAGATCGCGGCGGGCACGTCGAAATATTCCGGTCGCTTCTGGCGCATGACCAATGAGATTCCCTTCGTCCTGGCCATCATCATGGTGCTGTCGGTGACGATGGAATGGAGTTTCTAGGGCCCCTAGCGCGGGCGACGCGGCCGCCCGCTGTTTGAGGGCCCTTGACCGGCACGGGTCTTTCGTGGTTCCGCTGCGGTGAACCGTGCGGCCGATCCGTGCAGCGCGGTCCCTCTCTTTTCGCGACGCCTGCCGGTTCGAGCCTGCGGGAGATCGTCGCCCTCCCTCCCAGCCCTTGCGGCTGAAGCCATCGACGACCTTCTGCTCCTGGGCGCCCTGCGGTGTTCGGGTGCGCGAACGAGCACGCCATCATGACCGATACGCCTGAGACGCCGGAAACCGAAGTCACTGAAAACACGGTGGAAACGCCTGTTGAGCGGCCGCGCCGCACCCTGAGCCTGGGCGGCAGCCGTGGGGCGGCGCCGGTCGAGGAAGCCGCGCCCGAAGAACCCGTCGCGCCTGTCGCTGAAGACGACGACCACGGCGTCGACACCACGGCCGAGGAGGATGACGAGGACGATGACGGCGAGCCCATCGTTCCCAACGGCCGCATCACCCTGCAGGAACTGAACGAGAAGACGCCGGAAGACCTGGTCGCCTTCGCCGAAGGCCTGGACATCGAGAACGCCGGCAACCTGCGCAAGCAGGATCTGCTGTTCGCCATCCTGAAGACCCTGGCCGACGAAGAAGTCGAAATCATCGCCTCGGGCGTGCTGGAGATCCTGCCGGACGGCTTCGGCTTCCTGCGCAGCCCGGACGCCAACTATCTGCCGGGGCCGGACGACGTCTATGTCTCGCCGTCGCAGATCCGTCGCTTCGGCCTGCGCTCGGGCGACACGGTGCACGGCGCCGTGCGCGGCCCGCGTGAGGGCGAGCGCTACTTCGCCCTGCTCAAGGTCGATACGATCAACTTCGAAGATCCGGAGATGGTCAAGACCAAGGTCCTGTTCGACAACCTGACGCCGCTCTACCCCGAAGAGCGTCTGCACATGGAGATCCAGGACCCGACGCTGAAGGATCGCTCGGGCCGGGTCATCGATATCGTCGCCCCGCTCGGCAAGGGCCAGCGCTGCCTGATCGTGGCTCCGCCGCGCGTCGGTAAGACGGTCATGCTGCAGAACATCGCCAAGTCGATCGAGCGCAACCATCCGGAAGTCTTCCTGATCGTCCTGCTGATCGACGAGCGCCCGGAAGAAGTCACCGACATGCAGCGCACGGTGAAGGGCGAGGTCGTCGCCTCGACCTTCGACGAGCCCGCCTCGCGCCACGTCGCCGTGGCCGAAATGGTGATCGAAAAGGCCAAGCGTCTGGTCGAGCACAAGAAGGACGTGGTGATCCTGCTGGACTCCATCACCCGTCTGGGCCGCGCCTACAACGCCACCGTCCCGTCGTCGGGCAAGGTGCTGACCGGCGGCGTCGACGCCAACGCCCTGCAACGTCCGAAGCGCTTCTTCGGCGCCGCGCGCAATGTGGAGCAGGGCGGTTCGCTGACCATCATCGCCACGGCCCTGATCGACACCGGCAGCCGCATGGACGAGGTGATCTTCGAAGAGTTCAAGGGCACCGGCAACTCGGAAATCGTGCTGGACCGCAAGGTCGCCGACAAGCGCATCTTCCCGGCGATCGACGTGCTCAAGTCCGGCACCCGCAAGGAAGACCTCATCACCCCGAAGGACCAACTGGCCAAGACCTATGTCCTGCGCCGCATCCTCAACCCGATGGGTCCGCAGGACGCGATCGAGTTCCTGCTCGACAAGCTGCGCCAGTCGAAGAACAACGCGGACTTCTTCCAGTCGATGAACACCTGATACTGGCCCTAGCGCCGCCCGCGCGGCGGGCGGCTGCTTGAGGGCTGTTTCACGTGAAACACGCGCCCAGCTTGAAAGGCAGATGTCATGAAGCTGAACATTGAGATCGACTGCACCCCGGCCGAGGCCCGGGCCTTTCTGGGCCTGCCGGATGTGACGCCGCTCAACGATCATCTGGTCGCCGAGATGCAGAAACGCATGGACGCCAATATGGCCGCGATGCAGCCCGATGAACTGATGAAGACCTGGACCAGCTTCGGCGTTCAGGCCCAGGACCAGTTCCGCCGCCTGATGGAAGCCGCCGTCACGGGCGCGGCAAAACCTTGAGCCTGACGGCGTGAGCGACACCATCTTCGCCCTCGCCACTCCGCCGGGGCGGGGGGCCATCGCCGTGCTGCGCCTGTCGGGTCCAGCCACCGAAACGACGCTGACGGCGCTGGGGGCAGGGGGGCTGACGCCCCGCCTGGCCTCGGTGCGCAGTTTGCGCCAAGAGGGCCGTCTGATCGACGAGGCTCTGGTGCTGCGCTTCGTGGCTCCGCGCTCCTATACGGGCGAGGACTCGGCCGAACTGCATCTGCATGGCGGTCGCGCCGTGGTGGAGGCGGCTAGCACCGCCCTGATCGCCCTGGGCCTGCGCCCGGCCGAACCCGGCGAGTTCACCCGACGGGCCTTCCAGAACGGCCGCATGGATCTGGCCCAGGCCGAGGCCGTCGCCGACCTGATCGACGCGGAAACGGACGCCCAGAAGTCTCAGGCTCTGGGTCAGCTCGACGGCGCCCTGTCGGCGGCCTACGCTGGTTTCCGCCGTGATCTGCTGAAGGCCCTGTCCCTGGTTGAGGCCGAGATCGACTTCCCCGACGAGGAAGTGCCTGACAATTTGGCGCGCACCGCCGGGCCGATTCTGGACGCCCTGGCCGCCGATCTGCGCGCGGCCCTGGCCGATTCCGATCGCGGCCGACGGGTGCGCGAGGGCTATCGCATCGTCCTGATCGGCGAGACGAATGCGGGCAAGTCTTCCCTGTTCAACGCCCTGGTGGCGCGCGAGGCGGCCATCGTCACCCCGATCGCCGGGACGACGCGCGACGTGCTGGACGCCGACATCATGATCGGGGGCTACGCGGTCACCTTGTCGGACACGGCGGGTCTGCGCGACAGCGACGATCCGGTCGAGGCGGAGGGCATCCGTCGCGCACGCTTGCGCGCCGAGGGCGCCGACCTGCGTCTATGGGTTCGTTCGCCCTCCACCGAAGGCGATACGGATCCGGCTTTCGGCTTCATCCGTTCCTCGGACCTTCAGGTGTTGAACAAGTCCGACCTGGGCGCCGTGGCGACGGCGCCCGATCTCGAAGCCCTGAGCGTCAGCACGACGACGGGGCAGGGGCTGTCTGAACTGCATGACTGGATCGCGGCTCGTTTGGCCCGCGACCTGTCCGGCGCCGACTTCCCGGCGGTGACGCGTGAGCGCCATCGCCGTCGCTTGGCGGAAGCTCTGGCCGCGGTTGAGGCAGGGCGTCGTGCGCTCGATCTGGCGCCCGAGATGGCGGGCGATGATCTGCGCCGCGCCGCCGACGCCCTGGCCCGCGTCACCGGGGCCATCGGGGTGGAGGACATTCTGGGCGAGGTCTTCTCCTCCTTCTGCATCGGCAAATAGGCCCGGCTTTCGCCTGTTTCACGTGAAACAACGGTCCTCGAGCCGGTGGCGATTCCGGCTCGAATGGACTATGTGGACGCCATGAGTTCGACCTCCGATCATACCTTCGACGTCGTCGTTATCGGCGGCGGCCACGCGGGATGCGAAGCCGCGACGGCCGCCGCGCGCGCGGGCGTCCGCACCCTGCTTCTGACCCAGAAGCTGGAGACCATCGGCGAGATGAGCTGCAACCCGGCCATCGGCGGCCTGGGCAAGGGCCATCTGGTGCGAGAGATCGACGCCTTGGACGGCGTCATGGGGCGTCTGGCGGACGTGTCCGGCATCCAGTTCCGCATGTTGAATCGCTCCAAGGGCGCCGCCGTGCGCGGTCCGCGCAGCCAGATCGACCGTCGCCTGTATCGCGAGGCCATGCAGGCGGAGCTGGCCGACTATCCGAACCTGACCCTGATGGCGGGCACGGCCGAGGGCTTGATCCTGAACGGCGACCGGGTGGTCGGCGTGACGACGGGGGCAGGGGAGACGATCCGCGCTGGCGCCGTGGTGCTGACGACCGGCACCTTCCTCAACGGCGTGATCCATCGCGGCGATCTGCGCATTCCGGCGGGCCGATTTGGCGAAGACCCCTCGACGGGGCTGGCCGGTGATCTGCATGACGCCGACCTGATGATGGGGCGGTTGAAGACCGGCACGCCCGCGCGCCTGGACGGTCGAACCATCGCCTGGGATCGGCTGGAGATGCAGGCGGCCGACGATCAGCCCGCGCCCTTCAGCTTCCTGACGGACCGCATCGAGGTGCCGCAGATCGCCTGCGGCGTCACCCACACGACGGAAGAGACGCATCGCATCATCGCCGAGAATCTGGGCGAGAGCGCCGTCTATGGTGGCCGCCTGTCGGGACGCGGTCCGCGCTATTGCCCCTCGATCGAGGACAAGGTGGTGCGTTTCGCGGACAAGACCAGCCACCAGGTCTTCCTGGAGCCGGAAGGTCTGGATGACCCCAGCGTCTATCCGAACGGCATATCCACCTCGGTATCGGATGCGACCCAGCTGGCCTTCCTCCACACCATGCCGGGGCTGGAGAAGGTGGAGGTTTTCCGCTTCGGCTACGCCATCGAGTACGACTATGTCGATCCGCGCGAACTGACCCCGGCGCTGGAGGTCAAGAAGCGGCCCGGCCTCTACCTCGCGGGCCAGATCAACGGCACGACCGGCTATGAAGAGGCGGGAGCCCAAGGGCTGATCGCGGGTCTTAACGCGGCTCGCGCCGCCGCCGGTTCCGACCCGCTGATCCTCGGCCGGGATCAGGCCTATATCGGGGTGATGATCGACGACCTGGTGACGCGCGGCGTCACCGAGCCCTATCGTATGTTCACCAGCCGGGCCGAGTATCGACTCACCTTGCGTGCGGACAATGCGGATCAACGCCTGACGCCGCTCGGCATCGAGGCCGGAATCGTCAGCGCCGACCGCGCCAAGGTATGGCTGGATAAGGCTGACCGATTAGACCGGGCGAACCGTGTTTCACGTGAAACGCAGTTCACGCCCAAGGAGGCGGGGGCTCTGGGCATCACCGTCAATGCGGATGGGCAACGCCGTTCGATCCGCGATTTGCTGGCCTTCCCCACCGTGTCGCTGGATCAGTTTGTTTCGGTCCGGCCCGAGATCGCCGACTGGACCGCCGCCGTGCGCGAGCAGGTGGAGATCGACGCCGTCTACGCCGGTTATCTGGACCGTCAGGCCCAGGACGCCGAGGCTCTGCGGCGGGAGGAGGGACTGTCCTTGCCTGCTGATCTTGACTACGCGGCCATCGGCGCCCTGTCGAATGAGGTGCGTGAAAAGCTGGCCATGATCCGACCGCTGACTCTGGGCCAGGCCGGGCGGATCGAAGGGATGACGCCGGGCGCCCTGACGGCGCTGTTGGCGCATGTGAAAAAGGCGAAGGGCGTGGAAGCCGACCTCGCGGCGGTCGTCGCCTGATGTCGGACGCCATTCAGACCTTCCGCGCCCAGACGGGCGCCAGCGACGCCAACATCGCCGATCTGCAAGCCTTTCTGGTCATGCTGACCGAGGCCAATGAGGTGATGAACCTGGTCGGGCCGGACACTATTCCCGACTTTTGGAACCGGCACGCATGGGACAGCGCGCAGCTGTTGAGCTTGGCGCCGGAGGCCAAGACCTGGGCTGATCTGGGGGCGGGGGCGGGCTTTCCCGGCGTGGTCCTGGCCATCCTGTTGAAGGGCCGTCCGGGCGCCCATGTCTGGCTGGTCGACAGCCTGGGCAAGCGCTGTCGTTTCTTGCAGACGATCGTGGATGCGCTCGATCTGCCCGCGACCGTCGTCAACGGGCGGGCCGAAGAGCAGACGATTTCCGTCGACATCGTCACCGCGCGCGCAGTGGCGGCGATGGACAAGCTGCTGGGTTATGCACAGCCCTACTTCCAACGCGGTGCAAAAGGCCTGTTTCTCAAGGGAGAGAAGGCCGAGGCTGAGTTGAAAGAGGCCCGCCGGGTCTGGCAGTTTGAGGCTGAGCTTACGGTCTCGCGCAGCGATCCGCGCGGCCGCATCGTTTCACTGGGGAGCCTTCGCCGTGTCCGTTGAGTCCGTAAAGCAGCCCCGTGTGCATGAAACCCGCGTCCTGGCGGTCTCCAACCAGAAAGGCGGGGTGGGCAAGACCACGACCGCCATCAACTTGGGCACGGCCCTGGCGGCGATCGGGGAGAAGGTGCTGATCGTCGACATGGACCCGCAGGGCAATGCCTCCACGGGTCTGGGTGTTCCACGTGAAACACGACGGGTGACGATCTATGACGTCATCGTCGACGGCCGCCCGGTAGACGAGGCCGCCATTGAGACCGCCGTGCCGGGACTGTTCATCGTCGCCGCCGACGCCGACATGTCGGGCGTCGAGATCGAGCTGAGCCAGGCGGATCGCCGGTCCTATCGCCTGCGCGACGCCCTGGCGAAGCAGGGGGGCAATGGTCATGCCCGGTTTGACTATGTGCTGATCGACTGCCCGCCGTCGCTGAACCTTCTGACGCTGAACGCCATGGCGGCGGCCGACGCCGTCCTGGTGCCGCTGCAGTGCGAGTTCTTCGCCCTGGAGGGCCTGACCCAGTTGATGCGGACCATCGACATGGTGCGCCAGAGCCTGAATCCGGCGCTGGAGATTCAGGGGCTGGTCCTGACCATGTATGACCGCCGCAACGCCCTGTCGGGTCAGGTGGCGGCCGATGTGCGCGCCCATTTCGGCGACAAGGTCTATGACAGCGTCATCCCTCGCAACGTCCGGGTGTCCGAGGCGCCGTCCTTCGGCAAGCCTGCGCTCATCTATGATCTGAAATGTGCGGGCAGCCAGGCTTATCTGAAGCTGGCCCGTGAACTGGTGGCGCGTGAGCGTCAGCGTCGTCAGGCCCTGGCCGCCTGATGGGCGGTCTGATCCGATAAACAGTAACGGAATCGATATCTTGTCCGAACGTCAGCGTGGTCTGGGCCGGGGTCTCTCGGCGCTTCTGGGAGAAAACGCGCAGGAACCTGTCGCCGTCGACGCGACCGGCCCGGCGCCGGCCGGCGTGCAACGCGCGCCGATCGAGGCGCTGAAGCCGAATCCGGACCAGCCGCGCAAGATCTTCGCCAAGACGGATCTGGATGAACTGACGGCCTCGATCCGCGACAAGGGGGTGCTGCAGCCCATCCTGGTGCGGTCGCAACCGGGCGAGCAGGGCGTGTGGCAGATTATCGCCGGCGAGCGCCGCTGGCGCGCCGCCCAGGCGGCTCGCCTGACCCAGGTGCCGATCGTCGTGCGTGAGATGGACGACATCGAGGTGCTGGAAGTCGGCGTCATCGAGAACGTCCAGCGCGCCGACCTAAACCCGATGGAAGAGGCCAACGCCTATGCCGTTCTGATGGAGCGGTTCGGCCGTACCCAGGACGCCCTGGCCGGGGTGGTGGGCAAGAGCCGCAGCCACGTCGCCAACACCCTGCGCCTGCTGCAACTGCCCGAGGCGGTGCGCGAGCATGTGGTGCGGGGCGATCTGTCGGCCGGCCACGCCCGCGCCCTGATCACGGCTCCGAATGCCGAGGAACTGGCGGCCGAGGTCATCGCCAAGGGGCTGAACGTGCGTCAGACCGAGGCCCTGGCGCGTCGCGCGGCGGAAGGTCCGAAAACGCCCAAGGCCAGGCCGGTCATGAGCGGCGAGGGCGCGGCCGACATCGCGGCCCTGGAGCAGGATCTGTCCGACGCGCTTGGCCTGAAGGTCTCGCTGTCCGACAAGGGCGGCAAGGGCGAGATCACCGTCAAATACGGCACTTTGGAACAGCTCGACGACCTGTGCCGACGCCTGATGCGGGGCTGACGCCCATAACGAAAAAGCCCGTCCAGGAACAAGCCGGGACGGGCAAGTCGGGGATGAGAGCGAGTGCTGACGCGCCAGCAGGTGATGACGTGCATGACTCGATCGATGATCGAGGACCGATCATCGCCATAGAAATCCCCTATATACGTTTGTGTCAATACAGCTCATTTGGCGTATTGGTCAGGGCTCGACGTCTAAGCGGAAAGAGCGGCGCAGGGCGTGGAAGGGCTTGTTTTTCGCGCAGGGCTGCTAGGATCGGCCCATGAACGAAATTTCCAAAAAATCGAGCGCTGCTGAGGCGCTCAAGCGTGCGCTGACCGCGAAGAAGGCGGCTCAGCAGGATGGCGGCTTCGTCGGCATTGATGGAGCTCGCAAGGCGGAGCAGTCGATGCAGCGTCAGGCGGCGGCCTTGAACAAGCCCGCCTTCCGTCGCGCCTCCAAGCGAGGCTGAGGGACGCTGCCGCCGTCTCGTGCGCGCTTTAAAGCCCCATGCGCTTGGCGCGAGCGGCGATCTCCAGCAGCAGGCGTTCGGCGATCAGGGCTTCGGGCATGCCTGTGGTCTTGGTCATGACGTCGGCGGTGTTGATGCTGTCCTGCACCTCGTCGAGCAGTTCGAGCCGCCAGGCGCGCGATTGGCGCAGCATTTCCGCTTCCTGTTTCCAGAACACGCCGGCCGCCTTGGCGGCCTCCTTGGCGCCTGCGCCGTTGGCTTGCAGGACATTGATCCGGCGTAGTTTTCCGAGATGAAGCGAGGCCATGCGTACGGCCATGACGGCGCTTTCGCCCTCGGCCAGGGCGCGGCGCAGACCCGCCTGGGCGGGGCCGGGGCGGCCGCCGAAGGCCTGCAAGGCGGCGTCTGACAGGGAGGCGTCGGGCTCGACCCCCAGGTGGGCGTCCAGCTCTTCCACATCGATGGTGCGGCCCGATCCGGGGCCGATATAGAGGATCAGCCGCTCGATCTCCTGACGCATCAGGCCGCGTTCGCGGGGCAGGCGGGCGACGAAGCGGTCCAGGGCGTCGGATGACAGGCCGACCTTGTCCGCGCCCAGGGCCTCGCGCGTCATGCGGGCGACATCGCCGACCTCGTCTTCATAGCAGGCGATGGCGACTGCGCCCTGGGCCTTTTCGGCGGCCTTGCGCAGGGCGGATTCGCGGCCCAGCGCCCCGGCCTCGACCACCAACATGGCGTCGGGATTATAGGCGCCCTCGGCGTGGGCGGTCAGGGCGGCGGCCACGGCCTTGTCCACGCCTGCCTTGCCGTCCGACATCCGGATGCGCACCAGGCGCCGCCCGCCGATCATGCTGAGCGCCGTCAGCGCCTCTTCCAATCGCACGGCGTCGCCGTCGATGTCGGCTTCGGTTAACAGGGTGACGTTGAAGGGGTCGTTGAGGTCCGGGGTGATCGTGCGGCACAGCGTCAGGGCGCGCTCGGTCACGCCCGAACGATCCTTGCCGTGGATGACGGCGGCGCGGACGCCAGCGTCCGGCGCCTTCAGGAAGCGGTCGACGTCGGGCCGCTTGGAGAGGATCATGCGAAGGCCTTCAGAGCCCCGCCAGGACGCGCATCATGTCCAGGCGGATCAGACGGGCCAGGTCGGCGGCGGCCCGGTCCTCGCCGTCCTGCTGGGCGGCGATGGCGGCGTAGGGCTGATCCGCAGCGGCGTAGGTGACGGTCGTGGTCTGCACGCCCTTGATCGTCTCGCCGCCAGCGGCGGGGGTCAGGGCCCAGGCGGCCTTGACCGTCAGCTCATAGCGGCTGGCGGTGTCGTCGATGCGGCGGCCCAGAGGGCGACGGCTCTGCTCGACCTCGGTCGTCAGGCGATAGAGGGGGGCCTGTGCGCCGTCGCGGCCGAAGGCGTCCTCCAGCTGCTCGCGCAGGCGATAGCCCAGCCGGTCGTCCGGCGTGGTCACGGCGATGCGCGACAGGCCGCCGCTGACGCCGGTCTCGCCGTACATGGGCGTGAAGCCGCAGGCGGACAGCAGGCTTGCGCCCGCCAGGACGCCGAGCAGGGCCAGGCGGCGCATCAGCCGGCCACCAGATTGACGATACGGTCGGGCACCACGATCACCTTGCGAACGCTGAGGTTGTTGGCGGCAAGGTAGGCCTGAACCGTCGGATTGGCGAGGGCGGCGGCCTCGACCGTCGCATTGTCCGATCCGCGCGGCAGGACGACCTCGCCGCGACGTTTGCCGCCGATCTGCACGGGCAAGGTGACCTGGTCGTCGGCGGCCAGGGCGGCGTCATAGACGGGCCAGGGCGCGTCCAGCACCATTCCGGCCTCGCCCAGCCGGGTCCAGCATTCCTCGGCCAGGTGCGGGGTGAAGGGCGCCATCAGCCGCGCCAGGGCGGCCAGGGCGGTCTTCTTCGCTTCGGAGCCCGCCTTGTCGTGTTGGCGGATGGTCGCCAGGAAGGCGTAGAGCTTGGCCACGGCCGAGTTGAAGCGGAAATGCTTGACGCCTTCGCTGACGGCCTTGATGGCCTTGTGCGTCTCGCGGATCAGGGCGGCGTCCGCATCGGGGTTCGCGGGCGCGGCGGCGTCAAAGCCGTCGAACTCGCCCCAGACGCGCTGGACGAAGCGGGCGGCGCCTTCAACGCCCCCGGTCGACCACTGGATGTCGCGCTCAGGCGGGCTGTCGGACAGGATGAACAGGCGGCCGGCGTCTACGCCATAGGCGGTAATGATGTCCTGGGGCGCGACCACGTTCTTCTTGGACTTCGACATCTTTTCGATGTCGCCGATCGTGACGGCGGCGCCGGTGGACAGGCGGGTGGCGACGCGCTGGCCGTCCACCGTCTCGATGCGGACGTCCGACGGCTCGACCCAGCGCGGTTTGCCGCTGTCTTCATGGCCGTCGAAATAGGTCTCGTGGACCACCATGCCTTGGGTGAACAGGCCCGCGAACGGCTCCTTCACGTCCATCAGACCGGCGTCCGACAGGGCGCGGGTGATGAAGCGGGCGTAGAGCAGGTGCAGGACCGCGTGTTCGACGCCGCCGATATACTGATCGACCGGCAGCCATTTGGCGGCGGCGGCCTTGTTGATCGGTTCGGCCGCCTTGGGGTCGGCGAAGCGGGCGAAATACCAGGAGCTGTCGACGAAGGTGTCGAGCGTGTCCGTCTCGCGTCGGGCGGCGGCGCCGCACGACGGGCAGTTGACGTGCTTCCAGGTCGGGTGACGGTCCAGCGGGTTGCCCGGTACGTCGAAGGTGACGTCCTTGGGCAGTTCGACCGGCAGTTGGTCGGCCGGAACCGGCACGACGCCGCAGGCCTCGCAGTGGATGACCGGGATGGGGCAGCCCCAATAGCGCTGGCGGCTGACGCCCCAGTCGCGCAGGCGATAGATGGTCGCGCCTTCGCCCGTTCCGGCGGCCTCGATGCGGCGGATGGCCTCGGCCTTGGCGGCCTCGATGTCCAGACCGTTCAGGAAGTCGGAATGGAAGATGGAGCCGGGGCCGGTATAGGCCTCGTCCGCCACGGCGAAGTCGTCGCCCGCGCCCTCGGGGCGGACGACGGGGATCACCGGCAGGTCGTATTTGCGGGCGAAGTCCAGGTCGCGCTGGTCATGCGCCGGGCAGGCGAAGATGGCGCCCGTACCGTAGTCGGACAGGATGAAGTTGGCGATCCACACCGAGACTTCGGCCCCGGTGAAGGGATGGACGACCTTCAGGCCCGTGTCCCAGCCGATCTTCTCGGCCTGTTCGATGTCGGCCTGACTGGCGCCGCCCTTGCGGCATTCGGCGACGAAGGCGGCGACCTTGGGGTCGGCCTCGGCCAGTTGCTTCGAGATCGGATGATCGGGGGCCAGACCCATGAAGCTGGCGCCGAACAGGGTGTCCGGGCGGGTGGTGTAGATCTCCAGCCCGTCGTCGAATCCGGCCGGGGTGACGTCCGCCCAGGCCCATTTCATCTGCAGACCCTTGGATCGGCCGATCCAGTTTTCCTGCATCAGGCGCACCTTCTCGGGCCAGCGGCCTTCCAGCTCGGCCAGACCGTCGATCAGATCATCCGCATACTGAGTAATACGCAGGAACCACTGGTTCAGCTTGCGCTTCTCGACCACGGCGCCCGAACGCCAGCCGCGCCCGTCAATGACCTGCTCATTAGCCAGGACGGTGTTATCGACCGGATCCCAGTTGACCACGCCGTCCTTGCGATAGACCAGGCCGCGCTTGAACAGCTCCAGGAACCAGGCTTGCTGTTTGCCGTAGTAGTCGGGGTCGCAGGTGGCGAACTCACGCGACCAGTCCAGCGACAGGCCCAGCAGCTTCAGCTGGTCGCGCATGGCGGCGATGTTGGACCAGGTCCAGTCGCCGGGGTGGACGCCGCGCTCCATGGCCGCGTTCTCGGCCGGCATGCCGAAGGCGTCCCAGCCCATCGGATGCAGAACGTCGAAACCCTGCGCCCGCTTGTGACGCGCCACCACGTCGCCCATCACATAGTTGCGGGCGTGGCCCATGTGGATGTTGCCCGACGGATAGGGGAACATCTCCAGGACGTAGTATTTCGGACGGCCGGTGTCGGCGTTGGACACCGAGAAGGCGTCGGCCGCAGCCCATCGGGCCTGCTGGCGGGGTTCGGCGGTCTTGGGCTCGTAGCGGGCCACGGCGTATCCTGAGGCGGCGCCTCAGGCGCGAAGCTTGAGGCGGGCCTGAGGACGCGTTGAAGACGAAAGGTGAGGGGCGGCCGGTCTTTAGCGACGGGCCGCGTTGGCGAGGTTGAGCTGGCGCGCCTTGGTCAGGATGGCGTTCTCCAGATCGGTTTCGGTCTGGGCCGCGACCGGGGCGGAGACCCAGGCGCCGGCGGCGTCCTTGACTTCCTTGGTCACGGCGACGTTCAGGGCGTCGGCGCGCAGGCGGCGATCCAGGATGAAGACGGTCGCCTTGAAGCGCTCGTTCGGCGCCTGCGGATTGACGTACCAGTCATAGTTGACCACGCCGCCCCACGGATCGGCGCTGGTCAGGGGCATGAAGGACAGGGTGTCCAGGGTGGCGCGCCACAGATAGGCGTTCACGCCGATGCCCAGCTGGGCCTCCATGGTGGGCGCCTTGGCCTTAGAGCCGCCGAACGGCAGGCTGGAGCAGCCCCCGAGCAGCAGGCCCGAGGCGATCAGGGCGACCGCAGCGCCGCGAACAAGAGCCATTCCGTGATCTCCGTGAAAGGGTTTGACGGCGCGTGAGGGAACGTCGCCTGGCGACGCCCACGCACGTTCGCGTCAGCAACGCTCTATAACACGGCGAAAAGGGGCGATGACAAGGCGATCTGGCATCAGACTCGACCGATAGAGGCCTCGGTCTCGCCCTTCTGCGTGACAAGGGCGCCACAGCCCGCGCCGGAGTCGCCTGGAACCTGTACCATAGGGCCACGTTCCGTTGACCGTAGGAATGCAGTCCATATCTTATCCCCAGATCAGACGCGGCTCGTTCAGGCGTTCTGAGGTCGTCAACGAGGATCGCCGCAGAAAACGAGCGGTCCATAGGGTGGGTGAAATGCGTTTCGTCGCCGTCATCGCTGCAAGCGTGGGCGCCCTGGCCTTGGCCGGGGCGGCGACCGACGCCGCTGCGCAGACGCGCGGCCGCGCCCCTGCCGTCAGCCTGACCGACATCGCCGCCCAGTCGCCCAGCACCCCGACCGCCGCCCAGCGCCGCGGCCTGCGCTGGAACGAGAACGGCCGCTGGGGCCTGAACTTCAACCTGAACCAGCCCGTCGGCCGCGAAGCCGACTGGGGCGACGTCGAGGCCGGGGCCTATTACCGCCTCAGCCCGCGCCTGCGCGTCGGCGCCGCCGCCAACTTGGCCTCGCCGGAAGTCGATCCGGCCCGTGCGCCCGAAAGCGCCGCTGATCGCCGCGCCGCCCCGCGCGTGCGCCTCGAGACCATCTTCAAGTTCTGATCCTGGGCGCTCTCTCAGCGAGAGGTGAACGCCGCTTGGATCGCCTCCACGCCCGCTAGACCGCACGCGCCTGATTCGCTGAGGGCTTGCGCGTTGCGCGCCGTGACGCCGCCCAGGGCGTAGACCGGGCAGGGGGCCATGGTGACCAAGGCGGAGAACCGCTCCACGCCCAGCGCGGGCTTGGCCGCTGAAGCGCCGCCGGCCGGGAAGACCGGCGACAGCACCAGGGCGTGCAGGTCGCGCGCGCCGCGCACCGCCGCTTCCGAATGCGCCGCGCCGGTCAGCAGCCAGTCTGGCCGCCGTCCCGACAGGGCGTAGGCCGACGAGAGGGCGCGTTCGGGCAGGTGTACGCCGTCAGCCTCCACCCGCTCGGCCAGGGCGGCGTCCAGCCCGACCAGCAGCAATGCGCCTGCCGCCCGCGTCGCCTCGCGCAGACGAAGCCCGGTCTCGACGGCGTCGGCGGCGCCGAAGGCGCGGTACACGACCCCAGCGCCCGCAGGCAGCCGCGCCGCCGTCTCCCACGGCCGGGGCGTCCGCTCTGGATCGGTGAAGAACAGCAGGGGCGGCAGGGGGCGCGGGCTGACAGGCGCCGCCGCGAGGGCTACAGACTGCGACAGGGTCTGGGCCGCCGCCCAAAGGGTGCGCGCGTCCTCGGCCATGAGTTCGGACAGGGTCATGACCGCCACTACGCCCGCTTTCGCCGTTTCGTCCATCGCCGACCGCTTCGCCGAGGTGCGTCGCCGCATCCATGACGCGGCCCTGGCGGCGGGCCGCGACCCTGCTTCCGTGGTGCTGACGGCTGTGTCCAAGACGCAGGGCGACGCCGCCCTCGACGCCGCCCTGGCGGCCGGCCAGCGGGTGTTCGGCGAGAACCGGGTGCAGGAGGCCAAGGCCCACTGGGATGAGCGTCGCGCCGCCCTGCCGGATCTGGAGCTGCGCCTGATCGGCCCCCTGCAGACCAATAAGGCGCAAGACGCGGTCGAACTGTTCGACGTCATCGAGACTCTGGATCGCGAACGCCTCGCCGCCGCCCTGGCCGCCGCCGCGCGCAAGACGGGCCGTCGCCCTCGCATGCTGGTTCAGGTCAATACGGGCGCCGAGCCGCAGAAGGCGGGCGTCCTGCCGGACGACGCCGACGCCCTGATCGCCGCCGCGCGCGACGTTCACGGCCTGACGGTCGAAGGGCTGATGTGCATTCCCCCGGCCGATGAAGACCCCGCGCCGCACTTCGCTGTGCTGGCCGCTATCGCTGCGCGTAACAGCCTCTCGGTCCTGTCGATGGGCATGAGCGGCGACTATTTGACGGCGATCGAGGCGGGGGCGACCCATGTTCGAGTGGGTTCGGCCCTGTTCGGGGAACGAAATATGGTCCCTGCGACCTCTTAGGACGCAATATCGCGTTTGGCGCCCTTGGCGTCAGGCTCAAGCCTCGCCATTCTAAAGAGACCATGCGCACGCCCAAGACCATTCTGATCATCGATGACGACAACGACCTGCGCGAGGCCTTGGCCGAGCAGTTGGCGCTTCATGAGGAATTCCGCCCGGCCCAGGCCGCGACGGCGACCGACGGCGTGCGCCAGGCCAAGGAGGCGCGGGCCGATCTGATCCTGCTCGACGTCGACCTGCCCGACATGGACGGCCGCGAGGCCTGTCGCCTGATCCGCAAGGCGGGCGTGTCCACCCCGGTCATCATGCTGACCGCGCAGTCGTCGGATTCGGACGCCATCCTCGGCCTCGACTCCGGCGCCAACGACTATGTCACCAAGCCCTTCCGCTTCGCGGTCCTGCTGGCGCGCATCCGCGCCCATCTGCGCAGCCACGAACAGTCCGAGGACGCCGTCTTCCAGGTCGGCCCCTATGAGTTCCGTCCGGCCTCCAAGCTGATGGTCGACGACAAGGGCAAGAAGGTCCGGCTGACCGAGAAGGAAACCAACATCCTCAAGTACCTCTATCGCGCCGGGGCCAAGCCGGTGTCGCGCGAAGAGCTGCTGACCGAGGTCTGGGGCTACAACGCCGGGGTCACCACCCACACCCTGGAAACCCACATCTATCGCCTGCGTCAGAAGATCGAGGTCGAGCCGGGCCAGGCCCGCCTGTTGCTGACCGACGCCGGCGGCTACCGCCTCCAGCCCTGACATCCAGATGAGCGAGCGTCGCCCGACCCCGCCGCTGGTGGCGCTTCGGGCGTTCGACGCAGCGGCCCGCCTCGGCAGCTTTCGTGAGGCGGCCGAGGAGTTGGGCGTCACCCCCGGCGCCGTCAGCCGCCATGTGAAGGCGCTGGAGATGCGGCTGGGCCTGCGCCTGTTCGACCGTTTCAACCGCTCGGTGCGCCTGACCGCCGACGGCAAGCGCCTGGCCCAGGGCGTGGCCGACGCTTTCGAGCGGCTGGAAAGCGCGTTGGAGGCCGTGCGCCCCGGCCGCTCGCGCCAGCTGCGCATCACCGCCCTGCCGTCGCTGGCCAGCAAATGGCTGTCGCCGCGCCTGCATCGCTTCAGCGAGGAAAATCCGGATCTCGACCTGATCGTCTTCGCCGAGGACCGCATCGCCGACCTGTCGAACGGCGAGGCCGACGTGGCCCTGCGCTACGGAGAAGGCCCCTATCCGGGGCAGGTGGCGCGGCGGCTGGTCAATGAGCGGCTGATCCCGGTCTGCGCTCCGTCCTTCGCCGCCGCGCGGCGGTTGAACCAGCCGTCCGACCTGCTGGACGTGGTGCTGATCCATGAGACCTGGCACGACATGCCCTACGCCGACCGCATGGGCTGGAAGGCCTGGTTCGAGAGCGCCGGGGTTGATGATCCGCGGGTGAACCACTTGCGCGGCCCCCATTTCAGCCATAGCCACCTGGCGCTGGAAGCGGCCCTGTCGGGACGCGGCGTGGCCCTGACCTCGGCGCCCCTGGCGGCGGACGACCTGCGCGAGGGGCGGCTGATTCAGCCGGTCGATCACGCCCTGACCAACGACCTGGCCTATTGGGCGGTGGTCCTGCCCGAACGGGCGGACGAACCCAAGCTGCGGCGCTTCCTCAACTGGATCGTGGCGGAATCGCGGCTGGATGAGGACGCGGATGCGGATCGGGTGATCTGAGATCACCCGACGCGGCCTAACCGTGGTTTGTCCCGTACAGTCGAGCCGCCTATCTTGAGACCGTTCGGAACTCCCCCGCCGAAAGGAACCAAGTCATGAAACTCGTGCATCCTCGCGCTTCGAGCTTTTCGTTCGAAGGCGTCGTCGTCTTCACCGGCAGCGTCACCCTGATCCTGATGGGCGTGCTGGCCGGGGCCAAGCTGCTGGGCGCAGCCTGAGCTTAAATTAACGCGGGCGCCATTCGCTGAGAAGGGCGCCCGTGGCCCCATCCTCGAAGGCCAGCCGGTCCAGCCGCAGAGCGGCGATGCAGACCGGCCGGCTTTCGGCGTCCTTCTGGACGCAATGGACGGCCTTGCCGTCCGCGAAGGCGGTCAGCCGTCCTTCCAGCCGCAGCGCATAGCCGCCCGGCGCCGGCGTCGGCGCGACGCCCTTTTCTCCCCGAATGACATGGATATAGGCCTGGCCCTGACGACGGCCCAGGCGTGATCCGCCCGTTTCAAACACGGCGGCCAGCCCGGCGCTGCGCTCAAGCTGGACGATTGGCGGCGCCGCGACGTCGTCAACGGTCTTGGCCTCAGTCGTCTTGTCCTCGGCGGGCGTCTTGATCGCCGTTTGAGCCGGCGAAGGCGCGAGTTCCGGGGCGGGGGCGGCCAGAGCCGCTGACGCCGGACAGGCGTCCAGGCCGCTCCATGGCCGGGCGATCCAGAAACCTTCGACCGCCTCCCACTTGTCGACCGCCCCTTCGCGGGTCGCGGGGACCAGGGCCGACGCGCCCAGGTCTTCCGGCGTGACCGTCAGGGTCAGGCTTCCGTCGGCATTACGAACGAGGCGGGGCAGGCCGCCCGCCTCGCCGGCGACGGCCGCCTCGCCGCCGCAACCGAAGGGCAGGCGCACCGACACCGTTCGGCCGGTAAGGGCGGCGTCGCGGGTCTGGCCGTCGGCCAGAGCGGTTCCGGCCTCGGTCAGGGCGGCCAGCAGGGCGGCGCGGTTCAGGGAGGAGTCCAGCACGACCGTCGGCGGCGGGGCCGGATCCGCAGGGGGGGCAGGTTCCGGCGGCCGCTGGCACCAGGTCAGAAGCGGCAGGGCCGCCGCTAGGGCGAGCGGCGCGGCCAGACGGGTCGTTGTGATCGACATGGAACCAGCCTAACACGAGAAACGCTGATTGGCGCCCCGGCCCGTGATCGCGGTCGAGGCTGGGCTGAAAAAAGGGGGTCTTGCGCGGGTGACGCTGGACCAGATCATCGCTCTCATCGTTCTGATCGCCGTGGTCGGGGTGATGATTCACGGGCGGATGCGTTCGGACGTGGTGGCGCTCAGCGGGGCGGCGACCTTGCTGCTGTTCGGCGTGGTTCGCCCGGTCGAGGTGCAGAGCGCCTTCGCCAGTCCGGCGGTCATCGCCCTGGCCGGGCTGTTCGTCATCGCCTACGCCATCGAACTGTCGGGTCTGCTGGGCCTGATAATCCGCAAGGCGACGTCCTTGTGTCAGCGTTTTGGCGCGACGGGCATCTGGGTGGTGATCGGCCTGTGCGGCTCGGTCGGCGGCTTTCTGAACAATACGCCGGTGGTGGTGCTGGCCGCGCCGGTCGTGCGCGACATGGCCAAGTCGCTGAAGCTGTCGCCCAAGCGGTTCCTGATGCCGCTCAGCCATGTGACGGTGCTGGGCGGCCTGCTGACCCTGATCGGCACCTCGACCAATCTTTTGGTCAACGACATGGCGCGAAACGCCGGTCAGCCGGTGTTCAGCCTGTTCGAGATCACGCCCGTGGGTCTGATCATCGCCCTGGTCGGCGGGCTGTGGCTCTATTTTTTCGGCGCGCGCCAATTGGGCCGCTCGGCCACGGCTGAGGAAGAAGCTGAAGCTGAACGGGAGCGCCTCGCTGCGGAAGCGCAGGCGGTCAAGGGAGCGCGTCGGTGGCGTCTGCCCTTCTCCCTGCCGTCGCTGGCCCGGCTCGGCGAAAGCCGCAACCAGCGCGACGGCACCGGCGACGCCCACCTGGGCGACGTTGATCTCTATTCTTCAGCAGACCGCCCGTTGCAGTGGAAGCGGGCGCTGATTGCCCTGGCGGTCTTCGTCCTGGTGGTGGCCGCGGCGGGCCTGGGAATCGCGCCCATCGCGGCGGCGGCCTTCGCCGGGGCGGTGGCCCTGATCCTGCTGGGCGTGCTGACGCCGGAAGAGGCCTATTCGGGGTTGAAGCCGGACATCCTGCTGCTGATCGCCGGCATGGTGGTGGTCGGCACGGCGATCGAGGTGACGGGGCTGGCGGCGCAGGGGGCGGGCCTGCTGATCGAGGTGATCCGCCCGTTCGGGCCTCTGGGCGCCCTGATCGTGCTCTACGGCGTGACCCTGTTCGCGACCGAGCTTCTGTCCAACGCCACGGTGGCGGTGCTCGTGACGCCGATCGCGGTCGCCCTGGCCGAGAGCCTAGGGGTCGATCCGCGCCCCTTCCTGGTGGCGGTGATGATGGCCGCCTCGGCCGCCTTCGCCACGCCCTTCGGCTATCAGACCAACGTCCTCGTCTATCAGATGGGCGGCTACAGCTACATGGACTTCGTCCGCGTCGGCACGCCGCTGAACCTGATCACCTGGGCGGCGGCCATGGTCGCCATCCCGATCTTCTTCCCCTTCTGAGGCGGCCTCAGACGTCCAGGTCCATCACGACCGGGGCGTGGTCGCTGGGCCGTTCCCATTCGCGCACCGTATCGAGGATGCGGGCGCTGCCCTTGACCACGGCGGGCGTCAGGCCGGGCGAGGTCCACAGGTGGTCGAGGCGCAGCCCCCGGTTCGACTTGCGGAAATCCTTGGCGCGATAGCTCCACCAGCTGGCCAGCTTTGTCGGGTCGGGGATCTGGTCGCGCAAAACGTCGGCGAAACCGCCTGCGTCCTGAAGCCGGTACAGGGTCTCGACCTCGCCGGGGGTGTGGCTGACCACCTTGGACATGAAGCGGTGGTTCCAGACGTCGTTCTCGCCCGGCGCGATATTGAAATCTCCGGCCAGGACCAGAGGCCGCTGGCGGTCGCGGGTCTTCATCTCGGCGGTCAGCCGCTCATAGAAGTCCATCTTGTGATCGAACTTGGGGTTCAACGCCCGGTCGGGCAGGTCGCCGCCCGCCGGGATGTAGAAGTTCTGCACCTCCACGCCCTCGACCACGGCCGAGACGCAGCGGGCGTGGCCCTCGCGGCAGACGTCCAGCTTGGGGCTGTCGACGATGGGCAGGCGACTGGCGATCGCCACCCCGTGCCAGCCCTTCTGACCGCCGATCCGTAGGTAGGGCAGGCCCATGTCGATGAAGGCCTGACACGGGAACTGGTCCTCGGTGCATTTGATCTCCTGCAGGCACAGGACGTCCGGGGCGTTCTCGGCGACGAAACGGGCGACCTGATCAATGCGCAGGCGGACCGAGTTGATGTTCCAGGTGACGATGCGAAGGCTCATGCCAGCGGGCTTAGCAGCTTGGCGGGGCGCGGTCTAAGCCGGTTGTCGCGCGCATTAAAAAAGCGCCCGGAGCGAAGTCCGGGCGCATGAAGTTCGTCTCTCTCGCCGCCAGGCGGGGATGAATCCGTGGCGGGCGGGACGGCCGCCGCCGTCCTGTGCCCAAAGTGTCACGCCCGACGAAAAAGGTCAAACTGTCACAAATTCGCCCTGCTTCTTTTTCTGGGCGCGGATCAGTTGCGGCGATTGCGACGCGTCGGGTCGCGCAGCTGGAACAGACTGGCGGCCAGGCCCGGCGCCGGTTGCAGCGTGGTCAGCTGGACCCGCGTACGCGAGCCTTGCGCGTCGGTGATGGTCCATTCCTGCAGCCGCACGGGCGAACCGGCGAAGGCCAGGATGACCGAGCCTTCGTTGGGACGGCGCGCGTCGCGGGCGGTGATGGCGAAGGCGCCGGAGTCCATGCGCGTGATCCGGTCGATCTTCACGCCCTGATCCAGCCGGACCTCGCGCGCCAGGAAGGTGGACAGCGGGGTCTGGCCCAGCGGCGCCTGACGGAAGACGTTCAGGCGCGGATCCCAACGGCTGACGTTATTGCCGTCGGCGACGACCAGCAGGCCCGCAGGCTCGGTGTATTCGAACCGCATCTTGCCGGGCCGCTGCAGATAATAGCGGCCGGTGCGGCGCTGATTGTTCGGCCCGGTCTCGACGAACGTCCCCTGGGCCGTGGTCATGGCGGTCAGATAGGTCTGGGCCTGGCGCAGCACGGCTTGGTCGTCGGCCGACAGCCCGGCCTGCGCCAGGACGGCGGCGGGGGCGGCGGCGAGCGCGACCAGGGCGGCGGAGCCGAGGCCGAAGGCGCGGCGGGAAATGCTCATGTCTTTTCTTCTCCCGTTCTGAACGGTTTTCGACCCGGTAAGGGTGGGGGCTTCATCCGGCAGGCTGATGACGCCAGCCTGACCATATTCCGGCGCTCCGATGAAGCGGCGTTCATTGTTTTAGTGTCCTAGCGCTCGCGACGCGGTCGCTCGCTGCTTGAGGACGTGAGGCGTTTAAGCGTCGACTGAACCGCGGGGTTCCCAGGCGTGCGCGCGATTGGCGCTCAAGCAGCGAGCGACCGCGTCGCGAGCGATAGCGCCCGGCGGCAAAGCCGCCGTCTCGGCGCAGCCGAAACTACATAGGCGGCGGTCCGGCCAGCACCTCGCGCTTGCCGGCGTGGTTGGCGGGGCTGACGACGCCTTCCTGCTCCATGCGTTCGATCAGGGTGGCGGCGCGGTTGTAGCCGATCTGCAGGCGGCGCTGGACGTAGGAGGTCGAGGCCTTGCGGTCGCGCGTGACCACGGCCACGGCGCGGTCATAGAGGTCGTCGCCTGTGCCGCCGCCTTCATCGCCATAGGCGCCGTCGCCATCTCCGTCCGGCTCATCGGTGATCAGGTCGAGGTATTCCGGCTCGGCCTGGGCGCGCAGGTGTTTGCAGACCTCTTCGACCTCCTGGTCCCCGACGAAGGGGCCGTGCAGGCGGGTGATGCGTCCGCCGCCCGCCATATAGAGCATGTCGCCCTGACCCAGCAGCTGTTCGCCGCCCTGTTCGCCCAGGATGGTGCGGCTGTCGATCTTCGACGTGACCTGGAAGCTGATCCGGGTCGGGAAGTTGGCCTTGATGGTGCCGGTGATGACGTCCACCGACGGGCGCTGTGTCGCCATGATCAGGTGGATGCCTGCCGCGCGCGCCATCTGGGCCAGACGCTGGACGGCGCCTTCCACATCCTTGCCCGCGACCAGCATCAGGTCGGCCATCTCGTCCATGACCACGACCAGATAGGGCATGGGCTCGGGCCGGATCTTCTCGCTCTCGTAAACCGGGCGGCCCTGCTCGTCGAAGCCGGTCTGGACGGTGCGTTCGAAATGCTCGCCCTTTTCCTGGGCCTCGCGGGCGCGTTCGTTGTAGCTGGCGACATTGCGGACGCCGAGCTTGGACATGCGACGATAGCGGTCTTCCATCTCGCGCACGGTCCACTTCAGGGCCACGACCGCCTTCTTGGGATCGGTCACGACCGGCGCCAGCAGGTGCGGAATGCCGTCATAGACTGACAGCTCCAGCATCTTGGGGTCGATCATGATGAAGCGGCACTCGGCGGGCGAGTGGCGATACAGGATCGACAGGATCATGGCGTTGACCCCGACCGACTTGCCCGAGCCGGTGGTGCCAGCGATCAGCAGGTGAGGCATCCGCGCCAGATCGGCGACATAGGGCTCGCCGCCGATGGTTTCGCCCAGCGCCAGCGGCAGCAGATGGCTCTTCTTGTCGTATTCGCCGGACGCCAGCAGGTCGCGCAGGAAGACCGTCTCGCGCTTGGCGTTGGGCAGTTCGATGCCGATGGCGTTGCGGCCCTGAACCACGCTGATGCGGCAGGCGCGGGCCGACATAGAGCGGGCGATGTCGTCCGCCAGGGCGACGACGCGGCCGTGCTTCACGCCGGGCGCGGGCACCAGTTCATACAGGGTGACGACGGGGCCGGGGCGGATCTGGTCGATCTGGCCGCGCACGCCGAACTCCTGAAGCACGCCCTCCAGCATCTTGGCGTTGGCCTTCAGCGATTCCTCGTCGACGGCGCCGCCGCGCTGGCCGGGCTTGGCCAGAATGCCCAGCGGCGGCAGTTCGAAGCCGCCTTCGCCCGCGAAGTCGAAGGCCTGTTGGTCGGCGTCGCTGCGCACGGGCTTGGGCGCCTTGACGGCCGCCACCTTGGGCTCGGCCGGGCGGTTGGCGCGGGCCGAGGGCGGGGC
>NZ_MTHE01000011.1:0-88265 GCF_001956865.1 Brevundimonas sp. ZS04 | reverse complement strand
GCAAGACGCTTTTTCAAACCCTTGCCCCGAACAAAACCCCGAAAACACCGTCTCCGAAGCCCGCTGGGCCAGCCCGTCTCCGAGCGAGGCGGCGATATACGTCCGCTCTTTCCGACTGGCAAGCGGCTTTTCACAAAAAGTCCAAGAAACTCAACGAACCAGAGTCGTCCGCGCCTTACTTCCGGCGCCCTTCACGTACGCGCGCGTCTGGAGAGCTAAAGAGAAATCGGCCTTAGGATGAAATTTTTATCCCAGACACGCACTTGAGCGACTGTTTTTGGCGTTCAAATCCCGCAGCGACGCCGCCGCAGGGTTCTTTCTTCCATAATTCGTGCATCCGCGGTTGCGCCGCAACATTCGGCGAGGCATAAGAGCGCCAGTTCGAAAGGTCTTTCCTTGTCCCACCGCGCCGCCATCGCTGCGATCCCGAGCCCCGCGCAAGCGGCGGCCGATCTGCGCGTGCTGTCGCTGGGCGTACTCCTTCTCTCGGTAATTCTCATTCCGCTTAGCCAAGCGGTGTGGATGCCTGCGACCTGACCTGAACCCAGCCAGTTTCGCCCATTCACCCCGCTCCGGCTCCGGACGCGGGGTTTTTCTTGTGCCCAGCTCAACACCGACAGGCAAGAAGTTCCAAAATCACAATGACGACGCCTTCTGACAGCACGAAACAGCCCAACAGCCGCTCGGCGGCCGTCACCCAGGGCCCGAACCGGGCTGCGGCGCGGTCCTATCTGCGCGCGGCGGGGATGCAGGACGCCGATTTCGACAAGCCGATGATCGGCATCGTCAACACCTGGTCGACCGTCACGCCCTGCAACATGCACCTGGACCGTCTGGCCAGGGATGTGCGGGCCGGGATCGTCGCCGCAGGCGGCTATCCGGTCGATTTCAACACCATCGTCGTCACTGACGGCATCTCCATGGGCACGGCGGGGATGAAGGCCTCGCTGATCAGCCGCGAAGTCGTCGCCGATTCCATCGAACTGGCCATCGAGGGGCATCAGCTGGACGGCGTCGTCTGCATCGTCGGCTGCGACAAGACGATTCCCGCCGCGGCCATGGCCCTGGCCCGCATGGATATCCCCGGCCTGGTCTATTACGGCGGCACCATCCTGCCCGGCGTCATCGGCACGAAGGAAGTCTCGGTCCAGGAAGTGTTCGAGGCCATCGGCGCCCACGCCGCCGGTTCGCTGGACGATGCGGGCCTGAAGGCGGTCGAGAGCGCGGTCTGCCCCGGCGCCGGCGCCTGCGGCGGCCAGTTCACGGCCAACACCATGGCCATGGCCCTATCGATGATGGGGATCAGCCCCATGGGCGCCAATGACGTGCCCGCCGTCGACCCGGCCAAGGGCGCGGAAGGCGAGCGCTGCGGCCGCCTGATCGTCGAGCGCGTCTTCGCCGGAGACACCGCCCGCAAATACATCACCCGCGCCAGCCTGAAGAACGCGGCCATCGCCGTCTCGGCCTCGGGGGGATCGACCAACGCCGTCATGCACCTGACCGCCATCGCGGCCGAGGCGGGCGTCGATTTCGGCGTCGAGGACTGCCACCAGGCCTGCGTCGAGGCGCCGGTCATCTGCGACCTGAAGCCGGGCGGGCGTTTCCTGGCCTCGCACCTGTATGCGGCGGGCGGCACGCGCCTGGTCGCTCAACGTCTGGCCGAGGCGGGCAAGATCGCCAACGTCCCGACCGTCTCGGGCCGCAGCCTGTTCGCCGAAGCCGGCGACGCCGAAGAGCAACCCGGCCAACAGGTCGTGACCGACTTCGACGCGCCGGTCATGGCGCGCGGCTCCTACGCCGTCATCTATGGCGATGTCGCGCCGGAAGGCGCGGTCATCAAGCTGACCGGCCATAAGGTCGATCGTTTCGAAGGCCCGGCCGCCGTCTTCGACTGCGAGGAAGACGCCTTCCACGCGGTTCAGGATGGTTCGGTCGGCGAAGGCGACGTCATCATCATCCGCTACGAAGGCCCCAAGGGCGGCCCCGGCATGCGCGAGATGCTGCAGGTCACCGCCGCCCTGAAGGGCCGCAAGGTCGAGAACGTCGCCCTGCTGACCGACGGCCGCTTTTCGGGCGCCTCCTACGGCTTCGTCGCCGGCCACGTCTCGCCCGAGGCGGCGGCGGGCGGCCCCATTGCTCTCATTCGCGATGGCGATCCGATCGTCATCGACGTCACCAACCGAAGGATCGACGTGCTCGTCGATCTGGAGGCGCGCCGGGCGGACTTCGCCCCCAACCGTGTCCGCCCGGCGCAAGGCGTTTTCGCGAAGTACCGCGCCGCCGTCGCCTCCGCCTCGCAAGGGGCCGTGACCATTCCCAATCCGCCGCCGGCTCAGATCCCCGCCGATCTGGCCGCGCGCCCCACCGAAACCGCTGCTTCTTAAGGACGTCCTTCCATGGCCATCACCATCTACACCAATGAAGACATCAAGCCGGGCGCCATCGCCGGGCAACGCATCGCCGTCATCGGCTATGGGTCGCAGGGCCGCGCCCACGCCCAGAACCTGAAGGATTCGGACCACGACGTGATCGTCGGCGTCCGTCACGGCGGCACGGGCTGGAAGCACGCGACCGAGGACGGCCTGGCCACGGCCGAGCCTGCCGAAGCCGTTCGCGGCGCTGACATCATCGCCATCCTGACGCCCGACATGATCCAGAACGAGATCTATCGCGACGTCATCGAGCCGAACGCCAAGCCCGGCTCGGCCCTGCTGTTCGCGCACGGCTTCTCGATCATCTATGACCGCATCACCCCGCGCGACGACATGGACGTCATCCTGGTGGCGCCCAAGGGGCCGGGCGATCTGGTCCGTCGTGAGTTCGCGCGCGGCCGCGGCGTCCCCTCCCTGTTCGCCATCGAAAAGGACGCGACCGGCAAGGCGCGCGACCGCGCCATGGGCTACGCCAAGGGCATCGGCGGCGCGACCGGCGGCCTGCTCGAGACGTCGTTCCGCGAAGAGACGGAGACCGACCTGTTCGGCGAACAGGCCGTCCTATGCGGCGGCGCCAAGGAGCTGGTCATCCAGGGCTTCAACACCCTGGTCGAGGCCGGCTACCAGCCCGAGATCGCCTATTTCGAATGCCTGCACGAGCTGAAGCTGATCGTGGACCTGTTCTACGAAGGCGGCATCTCCAAGATGCACCACTTCATCTCGGAAACGGCCAAATGGGGCGCCGTCGCCAGCGGTCCGCGCGTCATCACCGACGAGACCCGCGCCCGCATGAAGACCGTGCTGGACGAGATCCAGAGCGGCCAGTTCGCCCGCGAATGGATCGCCGAGAACGACGCCGGCAAGCCGAAGTACGAGGCCCTGCTGGACGCCGACCGCAACAGCCAGATCGAACAGGTCGGCGCCCGTCTGCGCGACCGCATGGCCTGGCTGCAGACGGCCAAACAGGCCGCCGCCTGACCCTCTGTATATATAAAGAGAGACTGATCCGATGAGCGCCGCCGCGCCCGCCCTGAAAACACCCCCCGCCCCGGCCGTCATGACCGGCGCGCGCCTGCTTGTCTCCAGCCTGGAGCGGATGGGCGTGGAGGTGGTGTTCGGCTACCCCGGCGGCGCCATCATGCCGATCTACGACGCCCTGACCGGCTCGTCGCTGAAGCACATCCTGGTGCGCCACGAACAGGCCGCCGCCTTCGCCGCCGACGCCTATGCCCGGCTGAGCGGCAAGGTCGGGGTCTGCATGGCCACCTCAGGCCCCGGCGCCACCAATCTGATCACCGGCATCGCCAACGCCATGATGGATTCGGCGCCGATGGTCTGCATCACCGGCAATGTCCCCCAAGGGGTCATGGGGACCGACGCCTTTCAGGAGATCGACATCCTGGGCGTCACCCTGCCGATCGTGAAACACTCCATCCTGGTCCGTGACGCGGCCGAGATTCCGGCCGCCATCGAACAGGCCTTCCACATCGCCGCCTCGGGCCGCCCCGGCCCGGTGCTGGTCGACCTGCCCAAGGACGTCCAGTTCGCCGAAACGGTCGTCCCGTTCGGCTTCAACATTCCCAATGAGACGACTGAGGCCGATCCCGACGCCATCGCCGAGGCCGAACGCTTCATCCGCGCCGCCGAGCGCCCGCTGATCTACATCGGCGGCGGGGTGAAGATCGGCCGCGCGACCGAGGCCCTGCGCGCCTTCGCCGAGACCACCGGCATTCCCGCCGTCGCCACCCTGAACGCCCTGGGCACGGTGCCGACGGACGCGCCCGGCTTCCTGGGGATGTTGGGGATGCACGGCGCGCGCGCGGCCAATGAAGCGGTTCAGGCGTCCGACCTGCTGATCGTCATGGGCGCCCGCTTCGACGACCGCGCCACGGGCAAGCTGGCCGAGTTCGCCCCTCATGCCCGCGTCGTCCACTTCGACGTCGACGCCTCGGAGATCGGCAAGCTGCGCGAAACCCACGTCGCCGTCGGCGGCGAGATCCGCCCGGCCATCGAGGCCCTGACCGCGCGCATGTCGGCGGCGCCGCTGGCGATCGACCCTTGGGTCATCCGCTGCGCCTCGGCGGCCGAGCGTCACGCCGCCCGCTATGACGCGCCGGGCGAAGGCGTCTACGCCCCGGCCCTGCTGAAGCAGTTGTCCGAAATGGCGGGCGACCGCTTCGTCGCCGCCTGCGACGTCGGCCAGCATCAGATGTGGGCCGCCCAGCACTGCCGCTTCGCCCGGCCCGAAGCCCACATCACCTCGGGCGGTCTGGGCGCCATGGGCTTCGGCCTGCCCGCCGGTCTGGGCGCCCAGATGGCCGACCCCGATGCGGTCGTCGTCACCATCGCCGGCGACGGCGGCTTCATGATGAACGTTCAGGAGCTGGCGACCCTGCGCCGCTACGGCGTGCCGCTGAAGATCGTCCTGCTGGACAACTCTTCCCTGGGCCTGGTGCGCCAGTGGCAGGAGCTATTCTTCGAAGAGAACTATTCCGAGATCGACCTGTCCGACAATCCGGACTTCGTGAGGGTGGCCGAGGCCTTCGGCGTCGAGGCCTTCCGCATCGACCGCCGCGATCAGGTCGAGGCCGGTCTGGCCCGCCTGCTGGCCGCCGAAGGCGCCTGTCTGGCCCACGTCGTCATCGACCCCAAGGAAAACGTCTGGCCGCTGGTGCCGCCGGGCAAGAGCAACGCTGAAATGATGGAAGGCGCATGATCATGAGCGACACCATTCACATCCAGATCGACCGAGCCGACGGCTCGCTTCAGCGTCTCATCGGCCTGGTGGAGCGCCGCGGCTTCCACATCGACGGCATGAGCATGGCCGATGAAGGCGCGATGCGCCGCATCGCCCTGACCGTTCGCGGGCGTGACGCCGCCCGCTCCATCGACAACCTGGGCCGCCAGATCGACCGCCTGATCGGCGTCGCGCGCATCCAGGCCCAAACCTTCCAGTCCGAGGCGGCGTAATGTCCCGAGTAGAACGCGTATCCAAAACCGCCCAGATTGCGGCGTCCGACCCCAACCGCGTCATCATCTTCGACACCACCCTGCGCGACGGCGAACAGGCCCCCGGCTTCTCCATGTCGGCCGAGGCCAAGCTGAAGATGGCCCATGTTCTGCGCGACCTGGGCGTGGACGTGATCGAGGCGGGCTTCGCCGCCGCCTCGCCGGGCGACGAGGAATGCATCCGCCGTGTGGCGGGCGAGATCGAGGGCCCGGTCTTCGCCTCCCTGTCGCGCGCCAACGAGAAGGACATCGACGCCTCCTTCCGCGCCCTGGCTCCGGCGCCGAAATCGCATCGTCGCTGCCACGTCTTCCTGGCCACCAGCCCGATTCACCGCTCGGCCAAGCTGCGCATGAGCACCAACGAGGTGCTGGCCACGATTTCGCGCACGGTGGAATACGCCGCCTCGATGTTCGACGACGTGGAGTTCTCGGCAGAGGACGCCTTCCGCACGGAACCCGAGTTCCTGGCCGAGGCGCTGACGGCCGCCGCCGACGCGGGCGCGCAGACGCTGAACGTGCCCGACACCGTCGGCTACGCCACGCCGGAAGAAGCGCGCCAGCGGTTCGCCTATCTGGACGGGATCATCCGCCCGCGCCACGCGGACATCATCTTCTCCTCGCACTGCCACAACGACCTGGGTCTGGCCGTGGCCAACTCCCTGGCCGCGGTCGAGGGCGGGGCGCGCCAGATCGAGGGCGCCATCAACGGCATCGGCGAACGGGCGGGCAACGCCTCGATCGAAGAAGTCATCATGGCCCTGCGCACCCGCGCGGACCGCTATGGGGCGACGGTCGCCGCCGAGAGCCGCCATCTGGTGCGCGCCTCCCAGACCCTGCGCGACGTGACCGAGACGGTCATCGCCCGCAACAAGGCCATCGTCGGCCTGAACGCCTTCGCCCACGAGGCAGGGATCCACCAGCACGGCATGATGGCCGACGCCCGCACCTACGAGATCATGCGTCCCGAGGACGTCGGTTTCGAGGGCAGCTACTTCGTGCTGGGCAAACATTCCGGCCGCCACGCGGTCGGCAAGCGGGCCGAGGCTCTGGGCCATGTGCTGGAAGGCCAGCGCCTGGCCGACGTCTTCGCCGGCTTCAAGCAACGCGCCGACCAAATCGGCGAAATCAATGACGCGGAACTGACCGCCATCATCGCGGCCGTCACGGCCTCCGCACCACAGGATACGACCTATGCAACCGCTGGCTAAGAACATCTGGATCAACGGCGAACTGACGGCGTGGGAGAACGCCACGGTTCATGTCATGAGCCACGCCCTGCACTACGGCACCTCGGTGTTCGAGGGCATCCGCGTCTATGACACCCCCAACGGTCCGTGCGGCTTCCGCCTAACCGACCACATCCGTCGCCTGTTCGACAGCGCGCGCATCTACCACTTCCCCATGCCTTATAATGAGGGCGAGCTGGTTCAGGCCTGCAAGGAGGTGGTGCGCGCCGAGGGTCTCCGTTCGGCCTATCTGCGGCCGCTGGCCTTCCTGGGCGAGTGCGGCATGGGCGTCAGCCCCTCGGCCGAGGCGATCCGCAGCGATGTGATGATCTCGGCCTTCGCCTGGGGCGCCTATCTGGGCGAAGAAGCGCTGGAGAAGGGCGTCGACGCCTGCATCTCCAGCTGGAACCGCGTGGCCCCGAACACCGTCCCGGCGGGCGCCAAGGCGGGCGGCAACTATCTGTCCTCCTATCTGATCGGACGCGAGGCCCGCGTGCGCGGCTTCGGCGAAGGCATCGCCCTGGGCGCCGACGGCCTGCTGTCCGAGGGTGCAGGCGAGAACCTGTTCATCGTCAAGGACGGGGTGCTGATGACCCCGCCCGCCGCCGCCTCCATCCTGCAGGGCATCACCCGCGACAGCGTGATGAAGCTGGCGCGCGGCCTGGGCTATGAGGCGCGCGAACAGGTGCTGCCGCGCGAAGCCCTCTATGTCGCCGACGAGGTCTTCATGACCGGCACGGCGGCCGAGATCACCCCCGTCCGCTCCATCGACGGCATCATGACCCGCGCAGGCGGCCCCGGCCCGGTGACCAAGGCGGTGAACAAGGCCTTCCGCGGCCTGTTCGACGGCACGACGCCCGACCGCTTCGGCTGGCTGGAGCCCATCGGCGAGGCAGAGAACGCCGCCCCGACGAAGGAGCGCGCGCATGAGCCAGCCTAAAACCCTGTATCAGAAGGTCTGGGACCGGCACGTCGTGGTGCCGGAAACCGCCGAGACTCCGGGCGTCATGTATGTGGACCTGCATCTGGTCCACGAAGTCACCTCGCCCCAGGCCTTCTCCGAAATCGAAGCGCGCGGGCTGAAGGTCCGCCGTCCCGACCGCACCTTCGCCACCCTGGACCACTCGACCCCCACCCTGCCCGCCGGGCCGGACGGGAAACGCCCCTATGTCACCGAACAGGCGCGCCGTCAGGTCGAGACGCTGGAGGCCAACTGCGCCCGTCATAACGTCGAACTGGCGGGCTGGGGCTCGGACCAGCGCGGCGTCGTCCACGTCATGGGGCCGGAGCTGGGCCTGACCCAGCCGGGCATGACCGTCGTCTGCGGCGACAGCCACACCGCCACCCACGGCGCCTTCGGGGCGCTGGCCTTCGGCATCGGCACCTCGGAAGTCGGCCATGTGCTGGCGACCCAGTGTCTGCTGCAGCGACGGGCCAAGGCCATGCGGGTGACGGTCGACGGAGCCTTGCGCCCCGGCGTGTCCGGCAAGGACGTGGCGTTGGCCGTCATCGCCGCCATCGGCTTCGGCGGCGGCACCGGCTACGTCATCGAATACGCCGGCCAAGCCGTCCGGTCGCTGGACATGGAAGGTCGCATGACCCTGTGCAACATGTCCATCGAGGCGGGCGCGCGGGCGGGCATGATCGCCCCTGACCAGACCACTGTCGACTGGCTGCGCGGCCGTCGCCATGTCCCCGCCGACTATGAGGCCGCCGCAGCCGACTGGCTGAGTCTGGCCTCGGACCCCGACGCGGTCTTCGACAAGGAGGTCGTGCTGGACGGCGCCGCCATCCGCCCGATGGCCACCTGGGGCACCACCCCGGACGCAGGCGCCCCCGTCGGCGCGCCCGTGCCGCAGCCGCGCTCGGCCTCGGACCAGAAGGCCATCGACTACATGGGCTTCACCGCCGGCGAGGCGACCACCGGCCACAAGGTCGACGTGGTCTTCATCGGCAGCTGCACCAACGGCCGCCTGCCCGACCTGCGCGCCGCCGCCGAGGTCCTGCGCGGCCGCAAGGTCCAGCCGGGCGTGCGGATGCTGGTCGTCCCCGGATCGGAAGCCGTCCGCCGCGACGCCGAGGCCGAAGGTCTGGACCGGGTCTTCACCGAGGCGGGGGCCGAATGGCGCATCCCCGGCTGCTCCATGTGCATCGCCATGAACGGGGACTTCGTCGCGCCGGGCCAGTTGGCCGTCTCAACCTCCAACCGCAATTTCGAGGGCCGTCAGGGCAAGGGCGCCCGCACCATACTGGCCAGCCCCGCCACCGCCGCCGCCAGCGCCGTCGCCGGGGTGTTGACCGACCCGCGCGTCTATCTGTCGGGGACGGCTCCCCTCAAGCAGTCGAGCGCCGCGCGCGAGGCGATAGGGGAGACCCAAAATGTCTGAAGCGTTCAAGACCCTGACGTCGAAGACCCTGACCCTGAGTCAGGCCAACATCGACACCGACCAGATCATCCCCGCGCGCTTCCTGACCACCACCACGCGCGAAGGTCTGGGCGCCCACGCCTTCCACGACTGGCGCTATGAGGCCGACGGCTCGCCCAAGCCCGAGGCGGTGCTGAACCGCATCGACCCGACCGAACAGCGCATCCTGTTGGCGGGGCCGAACTTCGCCTGCGGCTCGTCGCGCGAACACGCGCCGTGGGCCCTGCTGGACTACGGCTTTCGGGCGGTGATCTCGACCGAGATCGCCGACATCTTCACCTCCAACGCCCTGAAAAACGGCTTCCTGCCCATCGTCGTCGATCAGGCGACTTGGGACGACCTGGCCGCCCATCCGGAACAGCCGGTGACGATTGATCTGGACGCCAATGATATCCGGCGCGGCAACGCCCCGGCCGTGCCGTTCAAGGTCGAGTCCTTCGCCCGCCAGTGCCTGCTGGACGGGGTCGACGCCCTCGGCTGGCTTCAGTCGAAACTGCCCTACGTCACCACCTTTGAACGCCTGAGAAACGACGCCTTTCAGCCGGAGACCGCCTGATGACCGCCCATGAAACGCCCGTCGCCCGCACCTTCGACATCGCCGTCCTGCCTGGCGACGGGGTCGGTCCCGAAGTCGCCCTGGCCGCCCAGCGGGTGTTGACCTGCATCGGCGACATCTACGGGCACCGCTTCAACTTCACCGAACACCTGATCGGCGGCGCCGCCATCGACGCGACGGGCGACTCCCTGCCGGAAGAGACGAAAGCCGCCTGTCTGGCCTCCGACGCCGTGCTGCTGGGCGCGGTCGGCGGGCCCAAGTGGGACGGCGCCCCGGTGCGTCCGGAACAGGGCCTGCTGGCCATCCGCAAGGCCATGGGCCTGTACGCCAACCTGCGCCCGTTGCAGGTCTCGCCGGTCCTGGCCCACCGCTCGCCGCTGAAGAAGGAGATCGTCGAGGGCGTCGATCTGATCGTCTTCCGCGAACTGACCAGCGGCGTCTATTTCGGCGAGCGCACCCGCACCGAAACCCAGGCGTCCGACCTGTGCGTCTATACGGTCGAGGAGATCGAGCGCGTCGCCCGCGCCGCCTTCCAGGCCGCCGAACAGCGCCGCGGCAAGGTCACTTCGGTCGACAAGGCCAACGTCATGGAGACCAGCCGCCTGTGGCGCGAGGTCGTGACCCGCATCCACGCCGAGGAATATCCGCAGATCACCCTGGAGCACGCCCTGGTCGACTCCATGGCCATGCACCTGATCCGCAAGCCGCGCGACTATGACGTCATCCTGACCGAGAACATGTTCGGCGACATCCTGTCAGACGAGATCTCTGTGCTGGGCGGCTCCATCGGCCTGCTGCCCTCGGCCTCCCTGGGCGCCGACGGGCCGGGCCTGTTCGAGCCGATCCACGGCTCGGCGCCCGACATCGCCGGACAGGATCTGGCCAATCCGGTCGGCATGGTGCTGTCGGCGGCCATGATGCTGCGCCACAGCTTCGATCTGGAGGATGAGGCCGATTCCATCGAGGCGGCGGTCGCCGCCGTCCTGGCCTCGGGCGCCGTCACCGCCGATCTGGGCGGGCCGCTGGGCACGGTGTCGGCCACCCGCGCCATCGTCGACGCCATCCGCGCCATCCACTGGGCGGCGGCGCGCCATGTGCCGATGCACTGGGCCTAGACGGGGTTGCCATAAGACAGAGACAAGAGGCGGGCCGCGGTCCGCCTCTTTTCAATTCAGCCGTCGATCAGGCCCTGAAGCGCCTTGGCCATACGGTCGCGCAGGCGGCCCCGCTGTTCATCCGTCAGAGCCGAAAAGCCGTCCGACAGTTCGCGGCCGATGGCCATGCCCATGATCAGGCCTGACGCGAGGCGCGCCCGCACGGCCGCGTCCTCGCCGCCGATCCACTGAGTCAGGGGATCGAAGAAGCGGTTGTTCGCCGTGCGCTGCACCACGTCCATCGCCTTGGTCGAGCCGATCGAGCGCAACAGGATCAGCAAGCCGCGCATCTTCTCGCCGGTCGGGTCAGCCTCGCACCGAGCCGCCTCGCCATAGACGACTTCCGTCGCCAGGCGCTGGCCGAAATCGGCGCGGTCGCCTTCCATCAGGTCACGCCCGTTCTTGCAGCTGTCCAGCACCGCCAGGAACAGATCTTCCTTCGAGCCGAAATAGCGGCTGATCAGCGCCGCATCGACGCCGACGTCGCGCGCCACGTCGCGCATGCCGACATCATCATAGCTTTCCGCGCAGAAACGCTCGCGCGCCGCCTCCAGAATGGCCTGGCGGGTGGCGTTGGCGTTACGCGGCCGGGGAACGTCGCAAAGGACCAATTGGTCGCACTCCAATAAACCTTACGGACTATATGGCCTTGTCATCAGGCGTTGACAAGCGTCGCCTTCGTCGTCTTTAAGTCAGCCGGTGTTGACTGGACGCCTTCTCCCCAAAGAGCGACAGTCTCTCTGATCACGTTACTCCCAAGGAGATTGCGCCGATGCGCACGGTTAAGATCGCGGCCGCGTCCGCTTTGATGGCGGCCGCCCTCTATGGCTGTTCCAAGGGACAGGAGGCGCCCGCCCAGGGCGCGCCGCCCGTCACGGTGGCCGCGCCCCTGTCGCAACAGGTCGTCGACTGGGACGAATTCACCGGCCGCTTCGAGGCGCCTCGCTCGGTCGACGTACGGGCGCGTGTCGGCGGCTACATCCAGTCGGTCCACTTCAAGGACGGCGACTTCGTGCGCCAGGGCCAGCTGCTGTTCACCCTGGACCCGCGTCCGGCCCAGGCCGCCCTGGCCTCGGCCCGCGCACAACTGGCCCAGGGCCAGGCCCAGCTGACGCTGGCCCGCACGGAACTGACTCGCGCCGAGGGCCTGCTGGCCTCGCAGGCCGTGTCCCAGGCTGAGGTCGACGCCAAGCGCGGCGCCGTCCAGACCGCCGAGGCCGCCGTGGCCGCCGCCAACGCCGCCATCCGCGCCCGTCAGCTGGACGTGGAGTTCACCCGCGTCACCGCCCCGATCTCGGGCCGCGTGTCCGACCGCCGGGTCGATCCGGGCAACCTGATCGGCGGCGGCTCGTCGGCCGGCGACGTCCTGACCACCATCGTCTCGTCCTCGCCGATCTACTTCGTCTTCGACGGCTCCGAAGCCCTGGCGTTGAAGTACCAGCGCGACGCCCGCAACGGTTCGGCCCCGATCCGCATCCGCCTGCAGGACGAGACCAGCTACGACCGCACCGGTACGCTGGACTTCACCGACAACGCCATCGACGCCTCCTCGGGCACCATCCGCCTGCGCGCCGTGGTGCAGAACGCCGACGGCTTCCTGAAGCCCGGCATGTTCGGTCACGCCCAACTGGCCGGTTCGGGCGGGTACGCCGCCATGCTGGTGCCGGATTCCGCCGTCGTCACCGACGGTCCGCGCAAGGTGGTCTACGTCGTCGCCAAGGATGGCACGGTCGGCGCCAAGCCGGTCCAGCTGGGTCCGCTGGCCAACGGCCTGCGCGTCGTGCGCACGGGCCTGACGCCGGACGACCGCGTCATCATCAACGGCCTTCAGCGCGCCCGCCCGGGCCAGAAGGTCACCGCCCAGAACGGAACCATCAAGGCTGAGGAAACCAAGGCCGACGCGCCCGTGACCACGGCCCCCGTCGCTTCGTCCGCCACCTTCGTCGCCAGCGCCGGCTGAGGAGGAGGCTCACGAGCCGGAACCTGATCCATGAACATATCCCGCTTCTTCATCGACCGGCCGATCTTCGCGATCGTGATCTCGGTCTTCATCACCCTGATCGGCGCCTTCGCCATGCCGATGCTGCCGCTCGCGCAGTATCCGGACATCGCGCCGCCGACGATCAGCGTGAACGCCTCCTACGCCGGCGCCTCGGCTGAAACCCTGTCCGAAACGGTCGCCGCGCCGCTCGAACAGGAGATCAACGGCGTCGAGAACATGCTTTACATGACCTCGTCGTCCACCTCGGACGGCCGGGTCACCGTGACCGTGACTTTCCAGCCCGGCACCGACCTCGACACCGCTCAGGTGCTGGTCCAGAACCGGGTCGCCCTGGCCGAGCCGCGCCTTCCGGCGCAGGTCCGTCAGGTCGGCGTCGTCGTCAACAAGGAGTCGACCGGCTTCCTGATGCTGGCCTCGCTGACGTCCGACGATCCCGGCATCGACAGCGACTATCTGGGCAACATGGCCCAGTCGACGATCCGCGACCGCCTGCTGCGGATCGACGGCGTCGGCGGCATCCAGGTCTTTGGCGGCGGCAACTACTCCATGCGCATCTGGATCGATCCGGCCAAGGCGGCCGCACGCGACCTGACCGCGCCCGAGATCGTCGCCGCCCTGCAGGCCCAGAACGTCCAGGCCGCCGGCGGTTCGATCGGCCAGCCTCCCTTCCCGACCAACGCTGCCGCCTTCGAGCTGCCGGTTCAGGTCGAGGGCCGTCTGTCGGCTCCGGAAGAGTTCGGCAAGGTCGTGCTCAAGACCGACGCTCAAGGCCGCGTGACCCGCGTCAGCGACGTCGCCCGCATCGAGCTGGGTTCGGAAATCTACGGCGTCGAAGGCTACTTCAACGGCCAGCGCGGCGTCGGCATCGCCGTCATCCAGCAGCCGGGCTCCAACGCCCTGTCGACCGCCAAGGCGGTCATCGCCGAGCTGGACGCAATCAAGGCCGACTTCCCGCCCGGCGTGAAGTACGCCATCCCCTATAACCCGACGGAATACGTCGCCGCCTCGGTCTCGGCCGTGGAGCACGTGCTGATCGAAGCCGTCTTCCTGGTGATGATCGTCATCCTGGTCTTCCTGCAGACCTGGCGCGCGGCCATCATCCCCATCATCGCCATCCCGGTGGCCCTGGTCGGCACCTTCGCGGTGCAGCTGGCCCTGGGCTATTCCATCAACTCCCTGTCGCTGTTCGCCCTGGTTCTGGCCGTCGGCATCGTCGTCGACGACGCCATCATCGTGGTCGAGAACGTCGAGCGCTACATCCGCGAGGGCCTGACGCCCAAGGAGGCGGCCTACCGCTCGATGCAGGAAGTGTCGGGCGCCCTGATCGCCATCTCCCTGGTGCTGACGTCGGTGTTCGTGCCGACGGCCTTCGTGCCCGGCATCCCCGGCATCTTCTTCCGTCAGTTCGCCGTCACCATCGCCTCGGCGACTCTGATCTCGCTTCTGGTGTCGCTGACGCTGTCGCCGGCCCTGGCCGCGCTTCTGCTGAAGCCGCACAAGGAGCACGACCATCACCGCAAGCCGGGCCTGTTCGGCACGGTGACTTATTACCTCGGCTGGGCCGGGGCCAAGTTCAACGAAGGCTTCGACTGGGTCTCGGACCGCTACGGCCGCCTGACGGCCAAGCTGATCCGCATGGTCACCATCATGCTCGTCATCTACGCCGCCCTGCTGGCGCTGACGGGCTGGCGCATGGCCGACACCCCGACCGGCTTCATTCCGGACCAGGACCAGGGCGTGCTGATCGGCGTCGTCCAGCTTCCGCCGGGCGCCTCGCTGGAACGCACCAAGGCCGCCATGAACAAGGCCGTGGACATCGTCCGCAAGGCCGACGGCGTGCAGGAAGTCACCGCCTTCGCCGGCCTGGACGGCTCCAGCTTCTCGCTGTCGTCCAACGCCGCCACCATGTTCATCAAGCTCAAGGACTATGAAGAGCGCACCACGCCCGAACTGGAGGCCTCGGCCCTGGCCGGCGCGCTCAGCGGGGCGACCGGCGTCATCGAGGAAGCCAGCATCTTCATGCTGTCGCCCCCGCCCGTTCAGGGCATGGGCACCGGCTCGGGCTTCAAGATGATGATCCAGGACCGTTCCGGCGCCGGCTTCAAGGCTCTGGAAGGCGCGACCTTCGCCATGATGGGCGCGGCCGCCCAGGCGCCGGATCAGGTGCAGCAGGTGTTCAGCCTCTACAACACCGGCTCGCCGCGCATCGCCGCCGAAGTCGACCGCGACAAGGCCCTGCTGATGGGCGTCCAGCCCTCGACCGTGTTCAGCACCCTGGGCACCTACCTCGGCTCGACCTACGTCAACGACTTCAACTTCCTGGGCCGCACCTTCCGTGTGACCGCCCAGGCTGAGCCCGCCTATCGCGACGAGCTGGCCGATATCGCCAACCTGAAGGTCCGTTCGGGCTCGGGCGGGATGGTGCCGATCGGTTCGGTGGCGACCCTGGCCGACGATTCCGGCCCGGCGCGCGTGGTCCGCTACAACCTGTTCCCGGCTTCGGAACTGCAGGGTGAAGCGGCGCCCGGCGTGTCGACCGGCGACGCCATCGCCACGATGGAGCAGCTGGCGGCCCAGACCCTGCCGGAAGGCTTCAGCTACGAGTGGACCGAAATCGCCCTGCAGGAGAAGCAGGCGGCGGGCGGCGCGACCATCATCTTCATCATGGCGGTGGTGTTCGTCTTCCTGGTGCTGGCCGCTCAGTATGAGGCCTTCACCCTGCCGCTGGCGGTCATCCTGATCGTGCCGATGTGTATCCTGGCGGCCATTATCGGGGTGAACCTGCATGGCCTGGACAACAACATCCTGACCCAGGTCGGCCTGGTGGTCCTGATCGCCCTGGCGGCCAAGAACGCCATCCTGATCGTGGAGTTCGCCAAACAGGCCGAGGACGAAGAGGGCCTGAACCGTTGGGACGCCGCCGTCCAGGCCGCGCGCCAGCGTCTGCGCCCCATCCTGATGACCTCGTTCGCCTTCATCTTCGGCGTGCTGCCCCTGGCCATCGCCACGGGCCCCGGCTCGGAGATGCAGAACGCCCTGGGCATCGCGGTGGTCTATGGGATGCTGGGGGTGACCTTTTTCGGTCTGATCTTCACCCCCGTCTTCTACGTCATCTGTCGCTGGATGGCGGGCAAGCTGCCCAAGGCGCCGGGCAAGGAGCGCGAGCTCCCGACCAGCTTCGGCGCTCCGCCGCACGACCCCTTTGACCCCGACGGCCCGGAACCGGCTCCCGCCGCTCCGCGCCAGGGAGATGCGTAAAATGAACGGCAAACTCCGCACTCTGCTGACCGCCGCGGGGTCGGCGGCCCTGCTCGCCGCTTGCGCGGTGGGCCCCAAGGCGCCGCTCCCCACGATCCCGGCCGAAGGCCAGGGCGCCTTCGTCGGCTCGCAATCCGCCTCGGTTTCGACCGAGGCGGCCCGCGACGACTGGTGGCGGCTGTATCAGGATCCGACCCTCGACGGCCTGATCCAGCAGGCCCTGACCGAGAACAACGAGCTGGAGGCGGCCGCGGCCAATCTGCGCGCCGTCCGGGCCTCGCTGTCCGAAGCCCGCTCGGGCCGGTTCCCGACCACCACCGCCTCGGCCGCCTACAACCGCAGCCGGGCCTCGACCGACACCGTGCCGACCGCCGGCGGCGCCAAGCTGCCGGAAGTCGACACCTATGACGTCGGCCTGGACGTGGCCTATGAGATCGACCTGTTCGGCCGGGTGGAGTCCTCCATCCGCGCCGCGCGGGGCGACGTGGCCGCCGCCGCCGCCGCCCTGGAGGTCGTGGGGGTGACGGTCGCGGCCGAAACGGCCCGGGCCTACGCCGACACCTGCTCGGCCAACGCCCAGATCGCCGTGGCCGAACGGACCATCGACCTGCAGGCCAAAACGGTCGACCTGACCCAGCGCCTGCTGGACGGGGGCGCCGGCAATGGTCTGGACGTCGCCCGCGCCCGCGCCGCCCTGGAACAGACCCGCGCCAGCCTGCCGCCCCTGCGGGCGTCGCGCGACAGCGCTCTGTTCCGCCTGGCCACCCTGACCGGCCGCACCCCGGGCGAGGCCAGCGAGGCGGCTCGCGCCTGCCAGTCCCCGCCGCAGCTGTCGCAGCCGATTCCGGTCGGCGACGGCGCCGCGCTTCTAGCCCGTCGTCCCGACGTGCGTCAGGCGGAGGCCCGCCTGTCGGCCGCCGCCGCCCGCGTCAACGTCGCCACCGCCGGCCTCTACCCAAGCATCCGCCTGGGCGGGTCGCTGGGCTCGACGGCGCTCGACGCCTCGGACCTGGGCGAGGACGCCAACTTCCGCTTCAGCGTCGGCCCGCTGATCTCCTGGTCCTTCCCCAACGTCTGGGCGGCACGGGCCCGGATCAAGCAGGCCGGCGCCCAGTCGGACGCGGCCCTGGCGACCTTCGACCAGACCGTGCTGACGGCGCTGCAGGAGACCGAGACGGCGCTCAGCGCCTACGCCAACGAACTGGACCGACGCACGGCCCTGCGCACCGCGCGGGATCAGGCGGCCACCGCCGCCCGCCTGTCGCGTCTGCGTTTCGACGCGGGCGCCGACAGCTTCCTGACGGTGCTCGATTCCGAGCGCACCCTGGCCGGCGCCGACGCCGCCCTGGCCGCTTCGGAAGCCCAGGTCGTCACCTACCAGATCGGCCTGTTCAAGGCTCTGGCGGGTGGTTGGGAACAGGCTCCCGATCCCGAAGCCTGACCTTCAGCCTCGAGCTGAAACTAGGACGCCCGGCTGGTTCGCCCGCCGGGCGTTTTCTTTGGCGGTTTTCCGCCAAGCCGCCGCACAAACAGAATATTCTTCATTCAAGTGCCGACAAACCAGCAATCATATGAATAATCGTCGCTTACAGCTTGGCTTAAGCGACGATCTTGCGATAGGGAGGCTGTGTGACCTCCTTAGCGCCCCTCCCCGCAGCCTTTGAGGCCGCCGCCTCGCCTGCCGCCGCCCTGGCCCAGGCGCGCCGGGTGGTGATCAAGATCGGCTCGTCCCTGCTGTTCGACGCTGCGCGTCGCGCCGTCGCCGCCGACTGGCTGGCCGACCTGGCCGGCGACATCGCCGAGTTGCGCCGCGACGGACGCGAGGTGATCGTCGTCTCCTCCGGCGCCGTCGCCTTGGGACGCGGACGCCTGAACCTCTCGACCAGCCGCCTTCAGGACAAACAGGCCGCCGCCGCCGTGGGCCAATCCCTGCTGATGCACGCCTGGGAAGAGGCCCTGGCGCCCCACGGCCTGATGGCGGGCCAGGTGCTGCTGACCCGCGACGACACCGAACGGCGGCGCCGCTGGCTCAACGGCCGCGCCACGCTGGAGGCCCTGCTGGCCCTCGGCGTCATCCCTGTGGTCAACGAAAACGACACCGTCGCCACCGAAGAGATCCGCTATGGCGACAACGACCGACTGGCCGCCCGCGCGGCCCAACTCGGCCGAGCCGATCTGCTGATCCTGCTGTCCGATGTGGACGGCCTTTACACCGCCGACCCGCGTCGCGACCCGCACGCCCGACACCTGCCGCTGGTCGAACGTTTGACGCCCGAGGTGCTGTCGATGGCGTCCGGCGCCAACGCCCAGGCCGGGGTCGGCACAGGCGGCATGGCGACCAAGCTGGCGGCGGCCCAGATCGCCGCCTCGGCCGGATGCGCCACCGTCATCGCCTCGGGCCTGACCGACCATCCGTTGAGGGCGGTGCTGGACGGCGCCCGCGCGAGCCTGATCCCGGCCCCCGCCACTCCCCTGGCGGCGTGGAAGCAGTGGATCGCGGGCAGCGTGGCGCCCGGCGGCGCCCTCACGCTGGACGCCGGAGCCGTCGCCGCTCTCCAGGCCGGAAAGAGCCTGCTGCCCTCCGGCGTCGTCGCCGTCAGCGGCGATTTCGGCAAGGGCGACAGCGTACGCCTGACGGGGCCTGACGGCGCGCGACTGGGCGTCGGTCTGGCGTCCTACGCCGCCGAGGAGATCGCCCTGATCCGCGGCCGTCATTCCGACGCGATCGAAAGCCTGCTGGGCTATCGCGGCCCCTCGGTCGTCATTCACCGCGACGATCTGGTTCTGGAGGACCGATGAGCGACCTCGACGCCGCCATGCTGGACATGGGCCGCCGCGCCCGCGCCGCCGCCGACGCCTTGCGCGCCACGACGCCCGACGCCCGCACCGAGGCGCTTCACCGGCTCGCCACAGCCTTGCGCGCCGCCGAGGCCGACATCCTGGCCGCCAACGCCCGCGATGTGGCCCGCGCCCGCGACGGCGGCCTGTCCGAAGCCCTGATCGACCGCCTGGCCCTGACGCCTGCCCGTATCGAGGGCATGGCCGTCGCGGTCGAAACCATCGCCGTCCAGCCCGATCCCGTCGGCGTCGAAATGGCCCGCTGGACCCCCGCCAACGGCCTGGACATCGCCCGCGTCCGCACCCCGATCGGCGTGCTGGCCGTCATCTATGAGAGCCGCCCGAACGTCACCGCCGACGCCGCCGCCCTGTGCATCCGGTCCGGCAATGCGGCGATCCTGCGCTGCGGCTCTGACTGTCTGGATACGTCGCGCGCCATCGCCGTCGTCGTCGCCCGCGCCGTGGCCGAAGCGGGCCTGCCCGCCGATACGATCCAGTTGGTCCCTGTCCCCGACCGCGAGGCTGTCGGCGCCATCCTGTCGGGTCTGAACGGCGCCGTCGACCTGATCATCCCGCGCGGCGGCAAGAGTCTGGTCGCCCGTATTCAGGCCGAGGCGAAGGCGCCGGTGCTGGGCCATCTGGAAGGCCTGTGCCACACCTATCTGGACGCCGCCGCAGACCTCGATGTCGCCCGCCGCGTGACCCTGAACGCCAAGATGCGCCGCGTTTCCGTCTGCGGCGCGACCGAAACCCTGCTGGTGGACCGCGCGGCGGCGGGCCGCCTGCTGCCCGCCATCGCCGCCGACCTGACGGCCGCCGGATGCGAACTGCGCGGCGACGCCGAAGCGCGCGCACTGGTTCCGAACATGGTCGAGGCGGTCGAGACCGACTGGACGACCGAATACCTGGCCCCCATCCTGTCCGTGCGCGTGGTGGACGGCGTGGACGGCGCGATCGCACACATCCGCGCATACGGCTCGGGCCACACAGAGGCCATCGTCACCACCGACGAGAAGGCGGTTGACCGCTTCGCTGAGGGCGTGGACAGCGCCATCGTCCTGATCAACGCCTCGACCCAGTTCGCCGACGGCGGAGAGTTCGGCTTCGGCGGCGAGATCGGCATTTCAACGTCAAAGCTGCACGCACGCGGCCCGGTCGGCGCCGAACAACTGACGACCTACAAATATGTGGTGCGCGGCGAAGGGCAGACTCGGCCGTAATGCGCCTTCTCTCTCCGCTTCATGGGGAGGGATGTCGACGCGAAGCGGAGACCGGGTGGGGAGGACCAAACAAGCTTGGCCTCGGCGCTCGATCTCCCTGGGCGCCCCACCCGGCTCCGGCCTAACGATCTCAACCACCCTCCCCATGAAGGGGAGGGTGAAGGCTATCTGTTCTCCGGCAGCGCATAGGCGACGACGTAGTCCCCGCGCGGCGTTTCCATGAAGTGATGCCCGCCGGCCATGATGACCAGATACTGGCGGCCGTTCTGCTCATAGATCATCGGATTGGCCTGGCCGCCTGCCGGAAGCACGTCCGACCACACCGTCTTGCCGGTCTCGATGTCGATAGCGCGGATGAGGTCGTCCGTCGCGGCGCCGATGAAGATCAGTCCGCCCGCCGTCACCGCCGAGCCGCCGTTGTTCGGCGTGCCGATCTCCAGCGGCAACATCGACGGAATGCCGAACGGCCCGTTCTTCCTAGCCGTGCCGAATGGCCGATCCCACAGGGTGCGGCCGCTCTTCAGGTCGATCACGCGCATCCCGCCATAAGGCGGCTGTTTGCACAGCAGGCCGGTGAACTTGACCCGCCAGCCCGCGTTGACGTCGATGGCGTAGGGCACGCCCATCTGCGGATCGCCCGCGCCCTCTGCCTTGGATTTCGACAGACTGCCGCCGCGGTTCGCCGCAACCTTCTCGCGTTCGATATAGCGGGGATCGTCGCGCGCGAACCAGCCCAGACGTTCGGCCTCGGCGCGGGGCACCAGGCGGTTGTGGTTGGGCATGTCGTTGTAGTTCGCCACGATCACGCCGCGCGCCGGATCAACCGCCACGCCGCCCCAGTCCGAACCGCCGTTGTAGCCCGGATACTGAATCCAATGGCGGTCCGCCGTCGGCGGGGTGAAATAGCCGTCATAGGCCGCCTGACGGAACTGGATGCGGCAGACCATCTGGTCGATGGGCGACATACCCCACATGTCACGCTCGGTCAGGTCGGCCTTCCTCAGCGTGTGGAACAGGGAGAAGGGCTGGGTCGGGCTGCGCTGCGACGGCTCGACGCCGCCTTGGGGCACGCGACGCTCCTCGACCTTATGCAGCGGTTGGCCGGTGCGACGATCCAGGATGTAGAGGTCGCCCTGCTTGGACGGCAGAATCACCGCCGGAACCATGGCTCCGTTGATCGGCATGTCGACCAGGGTCGCCTGCGAGCCGAGGTCATAGTCCCAGACATCCTTGCGCACCGTCTGGAAATGCCAGCGCGGCTTGCCCGTGGTCACGTCCAACGCGACCAGTGAGGTCGAGTATTCGTTCTCCGCCGGGCGGCGCAGGCCGGAATAATAGTCAGCCGAGGAATTGCCCATCGGCAGGAAGACCAGACCCAGCGCCTCATCCGCCGTGGCCGTAGTCCACATGTTCGGCGTGCCCGGCGTATAGGTCTCGCCTTCCGGCGGCAGGGTCGTGATGTCCGGCCGCATCATGTCCCAGGCGAAGCGCAGCTCGCCCGTCACCGCGTCAAAGCCTTGGATCACGCCGGAGGCGTTCCACCGCTTCTGACCGTCCAGCACCTGATGGCCCGTAACCACCACGCCGCGCACTATGACCGGCGCCGAAGTGATCGACACCATCCCCGGATAGGGGTCGCCCATGCCGTGCTTGATGCTGACAGAGCCATTGGTCCCGAAACCCGCGCAGGGAAGGCCCGTGCGCGCGTCCACCGCCACCAACCGCCCGTCCAGCGTGCCCTCGATAATCCGCGTGGCGCAGGGCTGGGCCGCATCAACATTAGGCGCGGCGTAATAGGTCACGCCCCGGCAGGCGGCGGTATAGGGAATCTGGTCGTCAGCGACCTTGGGATCATAGGTCCACTTCTGCTTGCCCGTCGCCGCGTCGATCGCGAACAGCCGGTTACGCGCCGAGCACATGTAAAGGGTGTCGCCGATCTTCAGCGGCGTCGTTTCGGCGCCCCAGCGTTCATCCGGCAGGTCGCCCGTGCGGAAGGTCCAGGCCCGTTGAAGGCCCTTCACATTGTCCCTGTTGATCTGTTTCAGGGGGGAATAACGCTGGGCGCTGTCCGAGCCGCCCCAGGCGGGCCAGTCGGCGCCGACCTTCAGGATCGCAGGATCGCCCACGCCGCCGTTCGATGCGCCCGGAACCGGGCTGAGCACCCGCGCCTTGTTCGCCTGGGCCACCACTACGCCGGAGATCAGGCCGAAGACCACGACGGCCGCCAGACCGCCCAGCATCAGCCGGCCTCCGCCGTCTTCGCGCTTTAGAACCGGGAAGCTGCACACCACGGCGATCAGCAGCACCAGCGGCGCCACCACGCGTGGGACCAGAGCCCAGCCGTTCAGCCCGACCTCCCACAGCGCCCACACTACAGTGCCGATGAAGATGGCGACATAGAGCCATGCGCCGAACGGTCTGAGCAGGGCCAGTAACCCGCCCGACACGATCATCAACAGACCGACAATCAGATAGTAGGCCGAGCCGCCAAGCATGATCAGCTGGCCTCCGCCGATGGTCAGCGCCAGCCCGATCAGGGCCATGATGATCCCTAGAAGTCTGACAAGAACGCTGCCGAAGCCCCGTCCGCGCTCAATGGACGACATGGCGCCCTCCCATCGTTCAGCTTGGCCTTTGACTGCAACCCGCCAGCAAGACCGCCGTTCCATCGGGGCGGGAGAAACCGCCAGTCGATCCGATCAGCGCATGGAAAAAGGGCCGCACGCCAGTTCGGCGTACGGCCCTCAATCAGGTTCTGGCTAAGCCTTACTGGCGCGCCAGCTGGCTGGACAGGATCAGTTCCAGCTGCTTGCGGATATGCGGCGTCAGCTCTTCGATGCCCCAGTTGTCATAGGCGGCGAAGCGGAAGTTGTTGATGAAGACGTCCCAGATCAGACGCGCCAACATGGGCAGGTCCACGTCCTGGCGCAGCTCGCCTTCACGCACGCCGGCCTGCAGAATCTCGGCCACGGCCTCGACCAGGGGACGGACGAACGCGCGCGAGCGCAAATCGGCGTCTTCCGGCTGGAACCACGAACGCGCCACCATGGCCTGCATCAGCGGCAGATGGCCCAGCGAGCGGTGATAGCCCGCCGTCAGCCCGTTCGACAGGCGGTCCAGGACGCGGCCTTCGGCGGCGGCGGTGCGGATGTCGAGCAGCAGGCCTTCCATCTCTTCGGAGAAGACGGCTTCGAACAGCTCGGCCTTGTCCTGGAAGTTGGCGAAGACCGCGCCGGTCGACATGCCGGCGCCCTTGGCGATATCGCGAATGGTGGCGGCGTCATAGCCGCGCTCGGCGAAGAGGGTGCGGGCGGCGTCCAGAACCTTCTGACGCGTGCGCACCTTGGCGGCCTGGCGGCGGTTCAGCCGAGGCTGGACTTCGGCTTCGGCGACGGCAGGGGCGGACTGGGAAGATTCACGCATCGGCGGCGGCTCTAAACTCATCTATGTGCGGCGTTCGCCTCATCGCGGCTCGCCGTCGATCTGACGCGAGCTTGGGACAAGGGAGAACGCTCCTAGGAGGAAGTGGTGAACTTTCATCACCGAACAATGACCAAAATGGGTCACAGGCGGCAGAAAACTCTGCCGCACCACGCTTAGGAGTTCAACACGACTAAGGAGTTCTACTGATGCCGCAAGGTCAGGAAAGCTCTCCAGCTCAAAGCTTGGCTTTATGCCTCAGTCTATTTCGCTTCAGCATCATTGCGGCGGTCAAAGGCCCAGAAGAGGGAATTCAGTCCGCCCTCGCGCGGCGCGCTAAAATTTTTTAAGACCGCTGGATCGCCCCTGCCTCTAGGCTTTGGGCAGCGCGCCCCTTGGGGTCCGAGATGAGGAAGCAAGAATGAAGAAACTGTTCGCGGGGGTCGCTGCGGCCGCCCTTCTGGCGCCGGCCGCCGCCCTGGCCCACGACGGCCATGACCACGCCTGCATCGACGAGGCCTGCACCGTCTTCGAACTGTTCCAGACACCGGCCGCCCAGGGCGGCGCCTCCGGCTGGCAGGGCACGGATGCGCCCCGATATGGAACCTGGGGCTTCGACCTGGCCGGTCGCGACACCTCGGTCGATCCGGGCGACAGCTTCTTCCGCTACGCTAACGGCGCGGCGCTGGACCAGTTGACCATCCCGTCGGACCGCACCTCCTACGGCTCGTTCGCCCTGCTGCGCGAACTGTCGGACAACCGCATGAAGAAGCTGGTGACGGACCTGGCCGCGCGCACCGATCTGGCCTCCGGTTCGGACGAGCAGAAGATCGCCGACGCCTACCGCGCCTTCATCGATCAGGCCCGCGTCGACCAGTTGGACGCCCAGCCGCTGGCCCCCTATCTGGCCGCCATCCGCGCCGCGGACAGCCATGAGAAGATCGCCGCCTACATGGGTCAGACGCAAGGACGCGCAGGCGGCTCCTTCTTCGGAACCGGCATCACCATCGACCAGAAGAACCCCACTCGTTACGCCGTGACCACGGGCCAGTCAGGCCTAGGGATGCCCAACCGCGACTACTATCTGGACGCCCGCTTCGCCGACAAGAAGCAGAAGTATCAGGCCTATATCGAGCAGATGCTGACCTACATCGGCTGGACCGACCCGGCCGCTTCGGCCGCCGCCATCGTCGCCCTGGAAGACCGGATCGCCGAGGCGCACTGGACCCCGATCGAGAACCGCAACCGCGACAAGACCTACAACCCCTATTCGATCCAGACCCTGGCCGCCGAAGCGCCCGGCTTCGATTGGGCCGGCTATTTCAACGCCGCCGGTCTGGGCGCGGTCGACCGCGTGATCGTGCGCCAGAACACGGCCATGCCGAAGATGGCCGCCATCTTCGCCGAGACGCCGGTGGCGACCCTGCAGGCGTGGCAGGCCTTCCACACCACGGACGACGCCGCCCCCATGCTGTCGCAACGCTTCTCGGACGCCCAGTGGGCGTTCCATTCGCGCGACCTGGCCGGCCAGCCCGAACAGCGCAGCCGTGAAAAGCGCGCCATCAGCTTCGCCGAGGGCGCCCTGGGCGAGGCCGCGGGCCGTCTCTATGTCGCCGAATACTTCCCGGCCGAATCCAAGGCCAAGATGGAAGAGCTGGTCGCCAACCTGCGCACCGCCCTATCGCACCGCATCGACAACCTGACCTGGATGGGCGTGGAGACCAAGGCGGCGGCTCAGGAGAAGCTCCGGAAGTTCACCGTCAAGATCGGCTATCCGAACAAGTGGCGCGACTATACGGCGCTCGAGATCAAGGCCGACGACCTGTTTGGCAACAGCCAGCGCATGGGCCAGTTCCAGTGGAACTACCGCCTGTCGCGCCTGGACCAGCCGGTCGACAAGGACGAGTGGGGCATGACGCCCCAGACGGTGAACGCCTATTACAACTCGGCCAATAACGAGATCGTCTTCCCCGCCGCCATCCTGCAGCCGCCCTTCTTCGACCCGGATGCGGACCCGGCTGTCAACTACGGCGGCATCGGCGGCGTGATCGGCCACGAGATCGGCCACGGCTTCGACGACCAGGGCTCCAAGTCCGACGGCGACGGCGTGCTTCGCAACTGGTGGACGGAACAGGACAAGGCCAATTTCCAGAGCCTGACCAAGCGTCTGGGCGCCCAGTACGACCAGTTCGAACCCGTCCCCGGCCACCCCGTCCAGGGCGGCCTGACCATGGGCGAGAACATCGGCGACGCCGCCGGGACGGCGGTCGGTCTGGAGGCCTATCACCTGTCATTGAAGGGCCAGCCCGCCCCGGTGATCGACGGCACGACCGGCGACCAGCGCTTCTTCTACGGCTGGGCCCAGGTCTGGCAGTCCAAATACCGTCACGACGCGCTGATCAATCAGATCGCCACCGATCCGCACAGCCCGGCCGAATTCCGCGTAATCGGCCCGGTCCGCAACATCGACGCCTGGTACGACGCCTTCGGCGTCAAGCCGGGGACCAAATACTACCTGTCGCCGGAAGAGCGCGTCCGCATCTGGTAGGACGCCGCGCCTGCTGAACGAAGAGGGCCGGAGCGGCGACGCTTCGGCCCTTTTTCATGGCGCCGTCTCCCGACGCTCCTCCATGCCAAAACCGCCCCATATCGAACACCCTTCGATAAAATTCTTGGCTTCCAGGCATGAAAAAGCCCGCTGCGGGGGATACATCGCAGCGGGCCTTCTCGCTCTCTCAGGAGCGGACGTTTCCTCCCCGAAACGCCTTCAAGATGTCGCTGCGGCTGAGCGCTGCGCCTCTTGAGTGAGACCAAATGACGCCATCGAGGGGGTCAAGTCAATCAAGCCTCTATCGAAAGAGCGTTATTTCGTAACTGAACGTTGATAAGTCAGGTCTTCGTCATGGTTTTTATCGAAACTTATTCGATAATAGAACGGACCACCGCGACCAGCTGATCGCGGGCCACGGTCTGCTGCCCCGGACGCTCGGCCTTCCAGGCGTTATTGTCCCTGATGGCGGCGGCGCGGGCGCGTCCGGCGTCCAGATCCTTGATCGTCACCTGCCCGGCGGCGATCTCGTCTCCGCCCAGGATGACGGCGGCCGGGGCTCCGCGACGGTCGGCGTATTTCATCTGCGCCTTCATGCCCGCCCGCCCCAGATACAGCTCGGCCGGAATGCCCGCCGCGCGCAGTTCGGATACGGCGTCGAGATAGTGCTGCATGTCGTCCTCGGAGAAGACGATGGCCACCACCGGCCCGCGCGTCTCGTCCTCGGCGCCGCGACCGGCCGCGCGCAGGGCCGAGGCCAGACGCGACACGCCGAACGAGAAACCCGTCGCCGGGGTCGACTGGCCGGTGAAACGCGACACCAGGTCGTCATAGCGCCCGCCGCCGCCGATCGAGCCGAAGCGCACTGTGCGGCCCTTCTCGTCCTTGGTGTCGAGCAGCAGTTCGGCCTCGAACACCGCGCCGGTGTAGTATTCCAGCCCGCGCACGATGGTCGGGTCGAAGCGCACGTCGTCCTGCGACACGCCCATGGCGTTCAGGGCGCGGTCGATGGCGGCCAGCTCCTTCAGCGCCTCTTCGCCCGCCGCGCCCAAGGCCGCGCCGGACACGGCGTCCAGCACGCCCGCGCGGCTGAGCCCCGGCGTCTCGGCCGAAGCCAGAAACGCTTCGATCGCCCCGATCACCGAGGAAGGCAGGTTCGCGCCCTTGGTGTAGTCGCCGGACTCGTCCAGACGGCCTTCGCCCAGCAGCAGGCGCACGCCCTCGACGCCGAGGCGGTCGTATTTGTCCACGGCGCGTAAAGCCGTCAGCCGCTGCGCCGGATCCGTGATCCCGCCCGCGTCGAACAGGCCGTCGAACAGCTTGCGGTTGGAGACGCGGATCACCGCCTGCCCGGCCGCCAGACCCGCGGCGCGCAGGCCCTCGCAGCCCATGGCGATGATCTCGGCGTCGGCCTCGGGTCGGTCGGAGCCGACCGTGTCGGCGTCGCACTGCCAGAACTCGCGGAAGCGGCCCGGCCCCGGCTTCTCATTGCGCCACACCGGCCCATAGGCGTAGCGGCGGAACGGCTTGGGCAGGGTCTCCCAGCTCTGGGCGGCGAAACGGGCCAGAGGCGCGGTGTGGTCGTAGCGCAGGGCCATCCACTGATCGTCGTCGTCCTGAAGCGCGAAGACGCCCTCGTTCGGACGGTCGGCGTCCGGCAGGAATTTGCCCAGGGCGTCGGCGTATTCGAACGCCGGAGTCTCCAGCGCCTCGAAGCCCCAGCGCTCATAGACCTCGGACACGCGCGCGACGATTCGGCGCTCGGCGGTCAGGTCGCGGCCGCGACGGTCGGCGAACCCGCGCGGCGCGCGAGCTTCGGGGCGGTTGGAGGCTTCGTCGGTCATGAAGCGGCGATTAAGCCATCAGTTCCGTCGCCGCAACTCGCCGCCGCCCCTTCCCGCTCAAGCCGTACGGCGCAGGGGCAGACCGCGTCCATAGCTCAGACGCCGCCACAGCCACTCCAACGGCCCCATGGTGAACTTCGACAGCCACAGCGGCGACCAGATCAGCTGCAGCGCCCACACGCCGACGACGATGGCCCACTGCATCGGATAGTCGACCTGGCCGAACAGACGCGGCCCCCACGGCATGTAGAAGATCGTCGTCATGATCAGGGTCTGGGTCAGATAGTTGGTGAAGGCCATCCGCCCCACCGGCGCCAACGCCTTGCGCAGCCAACCCACGCCCCGCGTCGTCGCCAGGATCAGCGCCGAAGCGTAGGCCAGGGTGATGATCAACGGATAGGACTCCGCCACGGCGGCCCATCCGCCCGTCCCCTCCGCAACCGGCCCGACCTGAAGCTCGCGCCATTGCAGCACGCCCAGAAGAGTCAGCACCGTCGCCCCGCCGGCGATCAGCGCCAGATAGATCCACGTCGGAACCCGGCCGTGGAAGAAGCCGGCCTTGAACAGGCCCATCCCCAGCATCATCAACGGCACGATCGAGAAGACATACATCAACAGGCTCGCAGTCGTTGCGAAACCCCAGGCCTTCAGGTTCTGCAGCATCGCCCCCGCCCAGCCGCTCTGATAGGCGGCGATCGCATCGGCGACCGCGGTGTCGGATACGCTTTCGTTCAGGCCGGCCATAACCTCCGGGAAATGAACCATGGCCAGCACAAAGGCCGCCTGCAAGGTCGCCAGAAACACTGTGGCGCCCGCGCCGATCCAGATCAGGGACTTGGCCGACATGGATCGCATCAACATCACGAACAGCCCCGACCAGGCGTAGAGCAGCAGGATGTCGCCGTACCAGAAGGCCGCACCATGAATCAGGCCGAACAGGGCCAGGAACATCAGGCGACGGCGTAGAACGCGCCCCTTCGCCTCATCACCGCGCTCGCCGCCAACCAGGAAGATGGACACGCCGAACAGCATGGAGAACAGGGTCACGAACTTCTGGGTGAAGAAGACGTCGACGACCCATTGCGCCACGCCCGACGCGCCCGGCACGGCGGGAAAAGGCGACTGCTCCGGCGCCATGTCCAGAGCTTCCAGCGGCAAGGAGAAGAAGGCGGCATTGACCGCTAGGATTCCGAGAACCGCCGCGCCGCGCAGCACGTCCAGCGTCACGACCCGCTGATCCGCCGCCACCGGCTTCGGCTGAACCGTCTCGACCTGATCCCTCATGCTCGCCCCTGTTCTGGTGAAGAGGTCGAGGCTTAGTCGGGACGGCCGCTTCGCTTCACGTTAAATCCCCGTAACGTCCCGTTCGGCCAGGACGCCCATGCGGTTGTTGACCACCGGCGCCGGGACAAAGCCCAGATAGGCCACGCACAGACCGCCCCACAGGGCGTAGCTGACGCCCATCATGACCGCCAGCGGCAGACCGCCGACGCCATAGATCAGCAAGGCCGTCTCGATCGCGCCCAGGCCCTGAACCAGGCTCTGCGAGGCGGCGCCCGCCAGACCCGCCATGACCACGGCCATGATCGTCTGCATCGCCGCCGCCAGCAGGCCGCCGAAGACGGTGAAGCGGCACACCACGCCCAGTCGCGTCGACGGGCGCCCGGTCTTGCCGTGGCTGTCGAGCAGCAGCCACAGCCCCGCCGGCGCCGCGATCAGTCCGACGGCCAGCATCACCAGCCGCCAGTCCGTATCCACGCCTGACCACCAATTCTCGGGCGGCCAGATGAACAGGGTCAGGATCACCGGCGGCCAGGCCGCCGCCGCCAAGGCGGCGGGAACCAGGGCGCCCGCGCCGCGCCGCGGCGCCACGCGCTTCAGGCCCGGAAGAGAAGGAAAAGCGACGGCCATCAGCGGGTCGGAACCGGCGTCTCGCCGGAATAGTCGTAGAAGCCGCGCCCGCTCTTCTTGCCCAGCCAGCCGGCCTCGACATACTTCACCAGCAGCGGACAGGGCCGATACTTGCTGTCGGCCAGGCCGTCATACAGCACGTTCATGATGGCCAGGGCCACGTCCAGCCCCATGAAGTCGGCCAGCTCCAGCGGTCCCATCGGATGGTTGGCGCCCAGCTTCAGCGCCTTGTCGATCGAGACCACGTCGCCGACGCCTTCGTACAGCACATAGACCGCCTCGTTCATCATCGGCACCAGGATGCGGTTGACGATGAAGGCGGGGAAGTCCTCGGACTCCGTGATGATCTTGCCCAGGCTCTCGGCGAAGGCGACCGCCGTCTCGAAGGTCGAGGCCGAGGTGGCGATGCCGCGCACCAGTTCGACCAACTTCATCGTCGGCGCCGGCTTCATGAAGTGCAGGCCGATGAAGCGCTCAGGCCGATCGGTAACCGAGGCCAGGCGGGTGATAGAGATCGAGGAGGTGTTGGACGCCAGCAGCGTATCGGGCCCCAGAAGCGGCGTCAGCTCGGTGAAGACGCCCTTCTTGACCGCTTCCTCCTCGGAGGCGGCCTCGATGATCAGATCCGCCTCAGCCGCCTCGGCCAGGGTTTTCACCGCGGTGATGCGCTGAAGCGCGGCCTGGGCCTCCGCCTCGCTCGACAGACCGCGCGCCGCGCGTCGCGCCAGGCTGGCCGCGATCTCGCCCAGGGCCAGGGTCACGCGGTCCGACGCGATGTCGTACAGCTTCACCTCATAGCCGCCGGCGGCCACCACCTGAGCGATGCCCGAACCCATTTGCCCGGCGCCGATGACGGCGACTGTCCTGATCGTGGTCATGAATTACGCGTAAAATCCGGTCCGTTAGGGAACCCATCCTCGGCACCTTAGGAGCCCGTTCGCGCCACGCAAGGGCGGAAATGGAGGCCGAACGCCGAATCCCTCGCCCCCGTGGCCCGCATTCAACGGCGCCCCGTCTCGCCCGCCTTAGCCCAGCGACATGATGAGCATGGGCGCGACCGTCCGATTGAACAGCACGCTCAGGAACTGCAGCGCCAGCAAGGCGATGATCGGCGTGATGTCGATGCCGCCCAGCGACGGCACCACCCGCTGGAGCGGTCCCAGGATCGGCCGCGTCACCGTATCCAGCACATAGGCGATCTGGCCCACGAAGCGATTGCGCGGATTGATCACGTCGAAGGCGAACAGCCAGCTCAGGATCGCCGAGGCGATGATGCACCAGATCATCAAGGTGACGACGGCGTTCACCAGCCAGACAAGGGCGAAACCCATGAGAAACTCCTGCTTCGTTCACGCCGCTTCTAGCGGCCCCGCCGCGGATCGCCAAGGATTCGTGCGCGGCCCGTTGACACGCCCCCCTGGACGCTTCTATGTCCCGCCCCTGCCTGTCGGTCGGGGCCGTAGCTCAGTTGGTAGAGCGCGTCGTTCGCAATGACGAGGTCAGGGGTTCGACTCCCCTCGGCTCCACCAGGGCATCTCCGCGAAATCATTACGTGAGCCAGCCCTCCAGGGCGACCGCCTCTGCGCCTCAATTTTCGCGGTAGAAGTTGCAGTACCAGTCGACGAAGCGTGCAACGCCCTCCTCCACCGGGGTCGTAGGAGCGTAGTCGAGGGCGGCCAGGGTGTCGGTCACGTTGGCTTCGGTATCGGCCACGTCGCCGTCCTGCATGGGCATCAGGTTCAGCTTGGCCTTGCGGCCCAGCTTGGTCTCCAGCACTTCGATGTAGCGCATCAGCGGCACGGGACGGCCCGCGCCCAGGTTCAGGATGCGCCAGGGCGCGACGCCGCTGGTCGCCGGATTGGGGGCGGTCGCATCCCACGCCGGATCGATCGCGGCGGGACGGTCCAGAGCGGCGATCACGCCGGTGACGATGTCGTCGACATAGGTGAAGTCGCGGCTCATCCGTCCCTCGCCATACACGTCGATCGGCTCGTCCTTCAGGATGGCGCGGGTGAATTTGAACAGGGCCATGTCCGGGCGGCCCCACGGCCCGTAGACGGTGAAGAAGCGCAGCCCCGTCGCCGGAAAGCCGAACAGGTGGGCGTAGGAATGGGCCATGGCCTCATTAGCCAGCTTGGTCGCCGCATAGACGGTCAGCGGATGATCGGCGGGCTGGCGCACTGAGAACGGCAGGGCGCGGTTGGCCCCGAACACCGAACTGGTCGAGGCGAAGACCAGGTTGGCCGCCTCGACCGCGCGGCAGCCTTCCAGGATGCTGAGGAAGCCGACGACGTTGGAATCGACATAGGTCTCGGGCGCTTCCAGGCTGTAGCGGACCCCCGCCTGGGCGGCGAGGTGAACCACCCGGCGCGGCTTGTGCTCGGCGAACAGGGCGGCGACGCCGTCGCGGTCGGCCAGATCCAGCGTGTAATGACGATAGTTCGGATAGGCCTGAAGCTGGGCCAGGCGCGCCTGCTTCAGCGCCGGATCGTAATAGGCGTTGAGGTTGTCCAGGCCGATGACGCGTTCGCCCCGCTCCAGCAGACGCCGGGCGGTGTGGAAGCCGATGAAGCCGGCGGAGCCGGTGACCAGGACGGGATCGCTCATGATCGGCTGCGATAAACGGTCGCGCGGCCGGACGCCAGCGTCCGTCTAGGGCAAGGCCTCCGCCACGGCGGGCGACGGCTCCAACAGCTGGGCCGAGATGTTCAGCCCGACGCCCGCGATCAGACAGGCCGCCGCCGCCAACAGCACCAGGCGCGACGCCTTCGCGCCCGGCGCCAGAGGGCGGGCGAACAGCAGGACCAGCAAGGCGATCAAGGCCAGGGCGCCCGGCATGTCCATCCCGACGCCCAGGAAGACGAAATGGCCGATCCCCAGCAGCCAGGCGCCGCCCAGCACGGTCGCCACAGCGACGGGCAGAAGGCCGAGCGGCCGCGTCAGGTCGGGGTCGATCAAGGCCGCCAGGGCCGCTGCCGTCGCGGCCAGCAACACCGGCCAGACGAACAGCAGGGCCGCTTCAGGCGCTGCGCCCTGCAAGGCGCAACCGAAGACGAAGATCAGGGCGATCAGACCCAGCCAGCCGCCCCAGGCCAAACGCTCGGCGCGCCCTGGCCACAGCGACAGGATGATGGCGGCCACGCCCAGCCCCAGCATCACCGGACTGAACCCGCCGACCAGCAGGACGACGGCGGTCAGGACGGCGAACGCCCCGCCGATTACGCGCGGCCGCGCCCGGCGCGCGCCGGTCAGCAGGACCAGGGCCAGGGCGACGATCGCCAGCGTCGCCCCCGCCTCCATCCACGGCAGGCGGCGCAGCAGGGTGTAGTAGACGTCCGGCGAATCGGCGCGGCTCGATAGCGGCCCGACCAGCAGGCGCGTCGCCTGCACCAGGATCACGCCCCCGGTCAGGAACCACAGTCCATCCAACACGCCCAGGCCGACCTGCCCCGCCGTCAGTCCCGCCCGGCGCCGCGCCCGCCAGGCGGCGAAACCGCCCAACGCCGCCGCCAGCGCCAGCAGAACCCAGCCGGTTCCTTGCGCATGGGCGATCATCCAGCGGCCGAAGACGTCTGAGTAGACCAGGTTCTCGCCCTTGGCCGGCAGGCTGGGCGCACGCGCCAACGCGTCCGCCGCCTCCAGCGCCTGAGAGCCCAGATGCTGGACCGCGCCCCGATCCAGGTTGGCGGGCGTGGCGTTGGCCGAATGGTACTGATCCGGGCGGCCGATGAAGGCCAGGTTCAACCCGCCGATCCCCCGGTCCTTGGGCACGGTGAAATCGGTGCCGTTGGGCATCCGCTCATACATGAAAGCGGCGATGGAGGTGGCGGTGGTCCCGCCGTCGGCCCTGGCCGCCGCACGACGGAACAGCTGCACGGTCGGCCCGGCCTCGCGCCCAGTCTCGAACATGGCGGCGCGGCCGCCGCCGCCGCGCGCCTCGAGGTTCACCACCGCCCCGATGCGATCGCGCAGTGGATGGCCGCCGAAGAAGACCCGCGCCCCGTCCAGACCCAGCTCCTCGGCGTCGGTCAGCAGGACGACCAGATCACGCTCGACCGGACCGCGCGCCTTGATCGCCCGCACCGTTTCCAGAATGGCGGCGACCCCGGCGGAATCGTCGGCTGCGCCGGGCGAGCCGACCACGGTGTCATAGTGGGCCATCAGCATGACGGCGGGCTGGCTGCGGTCTTTTCCGGGCAGGACGCCGATCAGATTGACCGCCTGATTGTTCGCCGCCGCCGGATCGCCCCCTGCGCGCGCCAGCCGCTTGACCGAGGCGGGCGACAACGGTCCCGCCTGCTCGCTGACTTCCAGCCCCAACTGCGTCAGCCGCGCGCTCATATAGGCGCGGACCCGCGCGTGCTCGGGCGAACCGACCGGGTGCGGAGCGCGGGCGATCTGTTCGATGTCGGTCATGGCCCGCGCGGCCGAGAAGGCGACGGCGGGTGCGTCCGCCGCGCGCGGCTTCGGCGCCTGGGAGGTCCACACCGCCAGCAAGAAGGCGAGCGTCAGCGATCCGAACAGCAAGGCCAGCCGCATGTGAGATCCTCCCCGATCCGTCCGGCAATAGGACCAAGCTGGGCCGGAATGGCAAGAGGGCGGCGACAGGTCTCTCCGCCGCCGCCCTCCGATGCGATCCGCCGTAGAAGCTTAGAAGCGCTTCGACAGCTCCACGCCGTACATGCGCGGTTCGTTGACGAAGGCCGTCAGGTTGTTGAAGTCGATGGCGCCGATGACATTGGCTTCGTCCGTGATGTTGCGGACGTAGACGGCCGCCTCGAGACCTTGGTTCAGGTCGCGCCAGCCCGCACGCAGGCCGCCTTCGAAGTTGGTGTCCTGACGGAACTCGACCGCCTCATAGAGGAACAGGTTGAAATCCTTCTGCATCACCCAGTCGGTCGAGGCGAACAGCTCCTGAGCGTCGCCGATGGGGCGGACGTAGGACAGGGTCAGGTTGGCCGAATACTCCGGCGCCTGGGGGAAGGGGTTGCCGTCGATGTTGGCGCGGTCATTGGCGCCGACCTTCACGATCGGATCGGTGATGGTGCACAGGTGGTTGCCGCAGATGGCGACCAGCAGATCCTTGTCCTTGATCTCGGTATGGTTCCACGCCACGCCGCCGGCCAGGGTGAAGCCCGCGCCCAGATAGACGTCGCCGTCGATCTCCAGACCGTAGCCCTGACCCTTGTCGGCGTTGATCAGGCGGTTGGAGTTGTCGATGCCGCCGATGGCCGTGAACTGCATGTCCTTGACGTCATACAGATAGGCGGTGGCGTTCAGGCGGGCGCGGCCGTCCCACAGGCGGGCCTTGAAACCGGCCTCATAGGACATGACGGTTTCCGAATCCGCCGTGGTCAGAACCGGCAGGTTGCGGCCCTGGATCGACGGGCCGCGATAGCCGCTGGCCACGCGGGCGAACAGGTTCAGGCTGTCGTTGACTTCGTACAGGGCGCTCACGTCCCAGCTGACCTGCTCGTCGCCGACCGAGACCTTGCCCTCGGCGCCGGCCGGCGTGCCGACCAGAAGGCGGCCGTGATAGTCGCGGCTGTCGTCGGTGTAGCGCAGGCCGCCGGTCAGCTTCAGAGCCTCCGTGACCTGATAGTTGGCCTGACCGAAGACCGACCAGGAGTCCGACTTCTGCACGATGTCCGTGACCTTGGTCGGCATGACGCCGCCGACGCCGTCAAAGCCGCCCGACACCAGGTTGATGCGCTCGTCCCAATAGAAGGCGCCGACCTGCCAGCCCAGGCGGCCCGCGCCGTTCGAGGTCAGGCGCAGCTCATAGGTGTTTTGCAGCAGGTCGCTGGACAGGGTGCCGGACTCGACCGCGAACGGGGTCTTATAGCCGGCGCCGGCCGGCGCGCCCTTCGAGACGCCGCCGTCGATGTCGCCATTGCCCTGCGACCAGCCCTGGAAGGAGCCGACCACGCCGGTCAGGGTCGCGGGACCGAAGTCATAGGCGACCTGCAGCGACTGCGAGGTGGTCTTCTGCTTCTGGAAGTTGTTGCGGCCGCCGTCATACCAGACCGTGTCGCGGTCGAAGTTGTCGTTCAGCTTGTTCGAGCCCTTGGTCAGGACGTTGGCCCGGTTCATCGTGCCCGTGCCCACATAGTCGCGCGCCTGCAGGGTCAGCAGGGTCGACAGGCGGTCGGTCGGGGTCCAGGCGACGTGGATGCGGCCCGCCACATCGTCGAAGGAGCCCAGATCCTTGCCGTCCTTCTTGGCGAAGGGGGCGTCATAGGCGTTGTTGATCCAGTCGTCGCGGTGGTTCCACAGGGCGGCGACGCGCACCGACAGGGTGTCCGACGCCGGCAGGGTCACGGCCGCCTCCGCGCGGGTCGAACCGTAGTTTCCGTAGGTCAGCGAGCCGAAGCCGGTGAACTCGTCGCCGGGCTTGGTCGTGTCGATCTTGATGACGCCCGCCGGGGTGTTGCGGCCGAACAGGGTGCCCTGCGGCCCGCGCAGCACTTCCAGCTGCTTCACGTCGAACAGGGGGAAGCCCTTCAGATAGACGCTTTCCAGAACCAGCTCGTCCATCACCATCGACACCGGCTGCGAGGCCGTGAAGTCGAAGTCCACATTGCCCAGGCCGCGGATGTAGAAGCGCGGGGCGTAGCGGCCGTTGGAGCTTTCGACCTGCAGGCTGGGCACGCGGCCCGACAGCTGCAGGATGTCGCCGCCGCCGGCGTTCACGGCGTTCAGCGTCTCGGTGTTCATCGCCGTGACGGCGAAGGGCACGTCGCGGATGCTTTCGCTGCGACGCTGGGCGGTGACGACGATGTCGCCGACAGCGGCGGCCTGTTCGACCTGGACATCGGCGGATTGCGCCAGGGCCGGCGTGGAAAGCAGCAGGGCCAGACCGCTGGCGGAGGCGGCGAGAACCGAGAGACGCGTCATCGAGATATCCCCTTCTTGATGATCTTGGGCGGGTGAATCGCCGCAGCCCCTAGGCCTGAAGCGCCGTCGGTTCCAGCACCGAAGCGCCCTTCACCGTGAACCTTTCGCGACAGGGACACAGGCCGGAACAAACCGCCGTTCGTTTCACATATGAGACACCCCTCAAGTTGTGCAGTGCAACCCGCCGTGCCATGCAGATCGGCTGCGTCGTCTCCCGCAGGGTCGCGCACCGGAGACTTTCAGATGACCTTCGCCTTCCCCTCCCGTCGCCGCTTCTTGGGCGCCGCAGCCGTGTTGCCGCTGATCGGCGGCGCCCTGCCCGCCTTTGGTCAGACTCGCGAAAGCGCCGTCGTCGGCCGCGTCCTGGCCATGTCCGACCTGCACTCCGCCTATGAGCGCAGCGCCCAGTTGCTGGCCGCCCTGCGCGCCGAGGTCCGCAGCCGGCCGGTTCCGCATCTGATCGCGATCGACGGCGACATCTTCGAGCACGGCAACGTCGTCTCGGTGCGGTCCGAAGGCGCGATCGACTGGGCCTTCCTGGCCGCCCTGCCCGCCATCGCCCCGACGGTGGTCAATCTGGGCAACCACGACAACGATCTGACGCCGGACCTGCATGAGGTGGTCGCGCGGATGCGCGGCCTGGGGATCACCGTCATCAGCAACATCGTCGACGCGCGAACCGGTCAGCCCTATGCGCCGGCGGCGACTGAACTGGCCTTCGGCGATCGACGGCTGCGCATCATCGGCTTCGGCACGAACGCGCTGAACACCTATCCCAAGGCCAGCCGCGACTGGCTGTCGATCCCCGAGCCGAGCGAATGGGCGAACGCTCAGCTGCCGACCCTGACGGACGACGCGAACCTGACCCTGGTGATGAGCCACGCCGGGGTGGCGGGCGATCGTGGGATGCTGTCCGCCCTGCCCGACGGCGCCCTGATGATCGGGGGGCACAACCACCTGCTGTTCCAGGAGAAGCTGGGGCGCGGCCTCTACGCCCACACCGGATCGTGGAGCAACGCCTATACGGCGGCCGACTATCTCAGCGACGGAAGCGTGCGGGCGCAGTCGCGCACCGTCGCCCTGGACGGCCCCGCCGACCCGGCCCTGGCCGCCCTGATCCGCACGACGCTGGACCGGCATCTGACCGATCAGGAGCGCGCCGTCCTCGGGATCAGTTCGACCTCCCTGTCGCTGGGCGACACCGGCCGCGCCGTGGCCGCAACCTTCGCCCGCTTCGCCGGGGCCCAGGCGGGCTTCATCGGCCACACCACCCTGGGCACGGGCCTGGCCGCCGGTCCGGTCAGCCGCTACGCCTTCGACGCCGTGGTGCGTTTCGACGGCAAGCTGATGATGGCCGAGGTTCCGGCCGCGCGCCTGGCCGAACTGACCGCCCTGGCCAATCAGGACCGGGTCATGCCCTTCGCACGCCGCACCGGCGACTTCGTCTATGGCGCGGTCGAAGGCGGCGAACAACGCGAGACGGTCCGCATCGTCACCACCGACTGGTGCGCGCTGAACCAGCATGAGTATTTCGGCGTCACGGACTTAGCCTTCGCCGAGGTTCCCGGTCCCGGCGTCAAGGCCGTCGCCGCCCAGGGCCTGCTGTCGGTCGCCTGACGGTTCAGGCGGCGCGGCGCGCGGCGGCCGCGCTCTTCACATAGAGCCCCTTGCGCCCGGCCACCGGGCGGAAGGCCACGCTGTCGCCGTCCGGCCGCTCGTCGTGGCCCAGGAACAGGCAGCCGTCGTCGACCATCCGCCGCTCCAGCCCGTCCAGCACCCGGGCGCGACGCTCCGGCGCCATGTCGCCCAGGACGTTGCGGCAGAAGACCACATCGAACCGACCCTCATCCGTCGGCTCGTCCAGCAGGTTGGCGCGCGTAAAGGCGATGGCGGCGCGCAATTCGGGGCGCGCCCGCCACTGGTCGTCGACCTGTTCGAACCAGCGCAGCATGGCGCGCGCCGACAGGCCGCGCTGAATCTCGAACGAGGTGTAGAGGCCCGACATGGCCTTCTCGATCGCCTGGCGCGACAGGTCCGTGGCCTCGATCTCCACCTGAGCCCCCGCCTCCAGGGCGGCGATGGCCAGGGAATAGGCCTCCTGCCCGGTCGAGGCGCCAGCGCACCAGATGCGCACCCGGCCGCCCGGCCGCGCCGCCGTCAGGGCGGGCAGCAGTTCGCGCTCCATCACTTCGAAGGCCGCGCGGTCGCGCCGGAACCAGGTCTCGCCGTTCAGCAGGGCCTCGATCACGCTCCAGCCCAGGGAAGCGACCGGGCGGCTCCACAGACTGGTCAGCATGGCCTCGACGTTGTGATAGCCTTCGCGCCGCGCCACAGGCCCCAGCCGGTGCTCGGCCAGCTGCATCCGGTCTCGGGTCAGCCGGAAGCCGGCGCGGGACGCCAGCAAGGTCTGAAGACGATCGAAATCCTCCGGCGTCATGACGGCGACTGCACCACTCCCACTTCGGCGAGCTTGGCTTGCAGGATCTCGCCGTCGAAGGGCTTCATAACATATTCGTCGGCCCCTGCGGACAGGGCTTCGGCGATTCGGTCGGCCCGCGTCTCGACTGAGCAGAACAGAACCTTGGGCGCGCGCCCTTCCGGCAGATCGCGCAGACGACGCAGGAAGGCCAGGCCGTCCATCACCGGCATCTGCCAGTCCAGCAGCACCACCTGCGGCATGGCGGCCTGGCAATAGTCCAGCGCCTCGGCGCCGTCGGCCGCCTCGGCCACGTCGAAGGACAGATCCTCCAGGATGCGGCGCGCCACCTTGCGGATGATGCGGCTGTCATCGACGATCAGACAGGTTCTGGGGTCCACTGGGTCGTTTCCCGTTTCGCGCGAGATCGAAATCACGCTCTCGCCATAGTCGTTCAGGCGGGTTAACGGAGCGTTGGATCGACGAACGCGGTTTGCTCATTAGCGCCCGGCAGACGCGCCATCAAGGCCACGCGGCCCTCTTCGGTCGCCAGGTCCAGCCGTCCGCCCGCCTCGCGCGCCGTCAGCCACAGCCAATAGGGCTGGATCCACTGGCCCGCCAGACCCTCGGTCAGCCGCTCGCCCTTCAGGCCGACCACGGCCTCGGGCTTGAACCGGGCGCGGGCGCCCTCGGCCGAACCGACCAGGAACAGCTGGTCCCCTTCGCGGCGGACCGTCACCACCGCCGCCCCGCCCATCGGCAGGGCCGAAACGGTCAGGTAGGCCAGGTTGATCAGGGCGCGAGCCTGAATCTTGGTGAAGGTTTCCTCGCCGACGCGCCAGTCCAGCGTGGCGCGCCCGCCGTCGGTCAGGCCCGCGACCAGGCCGTGCAGTTCGGCGCCGGAGAACTGTTCGCTGCTGGTCGCCGCGCCGAAGGCCACGCGCGCGAAATGCACCAGGGCCACCATCTTGGCCGCGCTCTGACGGATCAGGCCCAAGGCGTCGTCGCGCATGTCCTGAGCGGTGGGGTCGTCCAGCAGGTCCAGGCCCGACATCACCGCGCCCGCCGGGCTGATGAAGTCGTGGCACAGCTTGGCCGCGATGAAGGCGGCCAGTTCGGCGCCGTCCACAGGCAGATCGGCGGCGGATAGAGAGGCAGGGTCGTCGGAAACGGTCATGATGCCAAGGGCGCGGCGCGCAGGTTTTCAGAAAGGTTAAGGCCAAGGTGGCCTGATTTGCCGGTTCGTTAAACCGGCCGCATGGTCTATCGAGCGCTTCATGATCGTCTCCGCCTACGCCGACCTCGAAACCGCCCTCGCCTCCGGCCGCCTGGCCGAGGTCATCGCCGACATCGCCGAGGAGGCCGCGCGCCTGATCCTGCCCTACTGGCGGGCCGATACGGCCGTGGAGACCAAGGCCGACGCCAGCCCCGTCACCGAAGCCGACCGCGCCGCCGAGGCCCTGATCCTGGCTCGGCTGGCCGAACACTGGCCCCAGGTCGAGGCCGTCGCCGAAGAGGCCGTCGCCGCCGACGGCGCCCCGCCGTCGGTCGGCGAGTGGTTCTGGCTGATCGACCCGCTGGACGGCACCAAGGGCTTTGTTCAAGGGCGCGAGAGCTATTCGGTCAATATCGCCCTGATCCGCGACGACGCGCCCGTCGCGGGCGTGGTGACGGCTCCGGCCCTGGGGATCAGCTGGCGCTCGGCTGCGCCGGGCCAGGGGGCCCTTCGCCGCGCCTTCGGCGAGCCGTGGCGCCCGATCCGGGTGCGCGAACGCCCGGCCGACGCCGTCGCCCTGGTCAGCCACAGCATCAGCGAAGACGACGCCCGACGCCTGGCCGCCCGCAACGGCTGCATCCAGTGGCAGGGCATGGATTCCTCGCTGAAGTTCTGCCTGATCGCCGAGGGCCGCTTCGACGCCTATCCGCGCACCGGCCCGACCAGCGAATGGGACACCGCCGCCGGCCAGGCCGTGCTGGAGGCGGCTGGCGGCCGCGTCCTGGCCGAGGACGGCCGTCCCCTGGCCTATGGCAAGCCCGGCTTCCTCAACGGCCCCTTCTCCGCCATCGGCGCCTGAGGGCGGTCAGGCCGAAGCGTCCACCCGCGCCATCTCGATCTGAGCCGAGAGACCGGCGGGCAGGTCGCGCTCGGGCACGCTCGCCAGTTCCTCCAGATGCGCCCGATCCTTGGGCCGGACCAGCACGCTGGCCACCGACGGATCAGCCAGGGCGTAGGCCAGGCAGATGGCCTCGCCAGTCCAGCCCGGCGTCCGGTGCAGGAAGGCGAAGCTGCCCGGCCGCTCCAAATCGGCCTCGCCGCGCCCCGCGCCCCAGGCGCCGAACAGGCCCCGCTTCTTCGGCCCGCCCGCATCAGCCGCGCGGCGCTCGGTCGCCAGACTGTCGGGGAAGTAGTCGTCGGCGAACAGGCTCATCTCCCGATCGCGCGCGGCCCTCATGCGCGAGCGCACCTGCCAGGGCACATTGACATGGAAAGGCGTGAACAGGACGTCGAAGGCCCCGGTCGAGACATAGAGATCCGTCACCGGCTCGTCGCCGGACACCCCCAGCATCCGCACATATTCGGCCTTCCGCATGGCCTTCAGGGCGGTCAGGGAGGTCTGCGGCAGCTCATTCTCGGCCGGGCGCTCCAGCACCGCCATGTCGAACCAGCCCAGGCCCGAGGCGTGCAGCCCCTGTTCGATCGAACGCCCCAGGGCCATCGCCGAGAAATCCCGGTCGGCCCCCAGGCTGACGCTGACCCATACCAACCGCCGCTCGACATGGCCCAAGGCCTCGCCGACAGCCTGCAGCAACGTCGGGTCCAGCCGCTCCAGATGATAGGCGTTCACCCCCGCCTCCAGCCCCGCGAACACCAGGTCGCGGACATGGTTCGGCCCGCGCGCCGTCGCCTCTGCCCCCAGGCTGAGCGTCAGGCTGGAGACCGCGGCCCCTGTGGCGCCGAAGGGGCGATAGCGCACGGGATCAGCCGGCCTCGACCGGCGCCGAGGTCTCCAGCGCCAGGGCGTGCAGTTCGCCGCCCATCTTGCCCTTGAGCGCGGCGTAGACGGTCTGGTGCTGGCGCACGCGGTTCATGCCGCGAAAGACCTCGGACACGATACGGGCGCGATAGTGGTCGCCGTCGCCCGCCAGATCCTCAATGGCGATGTCCGCGTCGGGGAAGGCCTCGACCAGATGGGCGCGAAGGTCGTCGACGGACATGGGCATCACAGAACTCCTAGAAGGCAGAAGGCCGTCTCAGGGCCTGAATTGTAAAGCTTATCGCCCCGCGTCCCTTCTGTCAGCCGGTCATCCGGCGCGGGGACGCTCATACAGGTCGACGGTCGATCCCTTGTAGTCGGCGCGGGCGTAGGGGCGATAGCCCACCCGTTCGGCCAGACGCACCGAAGGCGCGTTCTCGGGCGAGATCATGCAGACCGTACGCGGCTCCAGCCGATAGGCGTCGGTCCAGGCCAGGGCCGCCTCCAGCGCCTCGCGCGCCAGGCCCGCGCCCTGGAAGGCGGGCGCCACGCCCCAGCCCAGCTCCGGCGCGTCGAAGGGCGGGTCGATCTCGCGGCGGTAGTCCAGCACCCCGACGCTGCCGACATAGGCGCCCGTCGTCGTCTCGCGGATCGACCAGTTGCCATAGCCCTTGGCCTGCCAGTGGCCGATGTCGCGCAGCAGGCGGAACCAGACCTCCTCCTCCGACAGTCCACGCCCCATGATGTGGCGGGTGAACTCGGCGTCGGCCCACAGGGCGGTCAGGTCGTTCATGTCGCCGACGGTGACGGGCGTCAGCGTCAGGCGCGCGGTCGAAAGAACAGTCACATCAATCCCAGTTGCTTGAAGCTGGCCACGCCTTCGCGGCCGACGATGAGGTGGTCGTGAACCTGGACCGACAGGGCGCGCGCCGCCTCGACCACCTGCTTGGTCATGTCGATGTCGGCCCGGCTGGGCGTCGGATCGCCCGAGGGGTGGTTGTGAACGATGATCATGGCGCTGGCCGACAGCTCCAACGCCCGGCGCACCACCTCGCGCGGATAGACAGGGGCATGGTCGACCGTGCCCCGGTTCTGGATCTCGTCGAGGATCAACTGGTTCTTCTTGTCGAGATAGAGGACACGGAACTGCTCGCGCGGCTCGTGTTGCAACGACAGGCGCACATAGGCCAGCAGGGCCGTCCACGACGAGATGACGGTGCGCTTGTTCGCCTCTTCCTTGGCCACCCGGCGCGAGACTTCATGCAGGGCGGCCAGGTCCAGCGCCGTCTCGGCGCCCACCCCCTTGGGCCGCCCGCGCGAATCCTCGGCCCTGACCGTCATCAGATCCTCGACCGAGGCCGCCAGCACCGCCGCCAGCGACCCGAACCGCGCCAGCAGGGCCTTGGCCACCGGCTTGACGTCGCCCTGCGGCTGGCTGCGGAACAGGAACAGCTCCAGCAGCTCATAGTCCGGCAGATGATGGAGGCCCGCCGTGCGCGCGCGTTCGCGCAGCCGCTCGCGATGCCCGGCGTGGTGCGGCTTGGCCTTCGGTTGTTCCGGCGGTTGATCCAGCATCAGCCTCCCCCGAAGGGAGACTAGCTCAGAATTTCGGGCGGAACAGGCCCTTCGGCGAGGCGGTGAAGATTTCCAGCCCGTCCTCGGTCACGCCGATCGAATGTTCGCACTGGGACGACAGCGACTTGTCGCGCGTCACGGCGGTCCAGCCGTCCGACAGCACCTTCACCGCCGGCTTGCCCAGGTTCACCATCGGCTCGACGGTGAAGAACATGCCCGGCTTCAGCACCGCGCCTTCGCCGCGACGGCCGTAGTGCAGGACGTTGGGGCTGTCGTGGAAGACCCGGCCGATGCCGTGGCCGCAGAAGTCGCGCACCACGCTCATGCGCTGGGCCTCGACGAATTTCTGAATGGCGAAGCCGATGTCGCCGAAGGTGTTCCCCGGCTTGATCTGGGCCAGGCCCAGGTCCAGCGAGTCATAGGTGACGTCGATCAGCTTCTTGGCGCGGGCGTTGATCTCGCCGACCGGATACATGCGGCTGCTATCGCCATGCCAACCGTCGACGATGACGGTGTGGTCGATGTTGACGATGTCGCCTTCCTTCAGAACCTTGTCGCCCGGAATGCCGTGGCAGACGACGTGGTTGATCGAGGTGCAAACCGTCTTGGTGTAACCCTTGTAGCCCAGGCAGGCGGGGACGCCGCCGTTGTTCAGGGTGAACTCGCGCACCAGGTCGTCCAACTCGCCCGTGGTCACGCCCGGCTTCACATGCTCGCCGATCATGTCCAGCGCCTCGGCGACCAGACGGCCGGCCTTGCGCATGCCCTCGAACCCTTCCGCGTCATAGATGCGGATTTCGTGGCTGCGGACGAAGACGTCGGTTTCCAGGTCGGGGGTCTCGTACATGCTCGGCTTTCGGGGAGGCGCGCGCTCCGCAAGGGCGCGGAACGGGCGAAGAGGCTGCTTTCAGGACTTCAGATGGTCAGACTAGCACAAAACCTCAAGCCCGTCAGGGTTCGCCGCTGACGCAGGGCCGCGCCCATCCTATCTACGAGCCATGCCCCAGATCGCCCCCTCCCCCACCGCCGCCGTCCTGATCATCGGCGACGAAATCCTGTCGGGCCGCACGCGCGACACCAATCTGACCACCCTGGCCCGGTTTCTGGCGCCGCTGGGCGTCGATCTGATGGAGGCGCGGGTGGTCGGCGACCGTCAGGATCAGATCGTCGGGGCCCTGAACGCCCTGCGTGCAGCCCACGACTATGTCTTCACCACCGGCGGCATCGGCCCGACCCATGACGACATCACCGCCGATGCGGTCGGCGCCGCCTTCGGCGTTCCGGTCAGCGAACACCCCGAGGCGCTCGCCATCCTCGCGCGCCGCTATGCGCCGGGCGAGTTCAACGCCGCGCGGCGCCGCATGGCCCGCGTGCCCGACGGCGGCGTGCTGATCGCCAACCCGGTCAGCGGCGCGCCGGGCTTTCAGGTCGAAAACGTCTTCGTCATGGCCGGCGTGCCCAAGATCATGGAGGCCATGCTGGACGACGTGGCGCCTCGCCTGAAGACGGGCGTCCCGGTCCATAGCCGTTCGTTGCGCGTCACCGGCGTCGGCGAAGGCGCGGTGGCCGACATCCTGCGCGCCGCGGCCGAGGCGCGGCCGCACCTGTCCTTCGGCTCCTACCCCTTCGGATTCAGCGTCGATCAGACGCCTGGCCAGGTCGGAACCCACCTGGTGATCCGGGGACGGGATTCGGCCGAAGTTGACGCAGCGGAACACGATCTTGCTGCAAACCTGCGTTCTTCAGGCATCGAAATTGCCGCTACGTAACCTCACCAAGGTGTGAAATTGTGCGATTTTTGCGCCACTCTTTCGCCGAGAAGCGGTCCGACACCGGCCTCGGACGCAACGCTTTCATGACACGGACGCTGTGATGAGTAGCGTGGCGGCTCTCCCCGAACCAAGGCCGTCCGCTTTTCCAATGGCCGGCCCACGACATAGGTGAAGCGTAATGACCCCCAGGAATATGGCCCGCCTCGGCGGCCTGGCACTGACCACCGCCCTGATGACGGGCGTCGCCGCCCCGGCCTTCGCCGGCTCCTTCTATCTGCAGGAACAGTCCGTGCGCGGCGCTGGACGCGCCTTCTCGGGCGAAGCCGCCGATCGCGGCGTCGGCTCGATGTGGTGGAACCCCGCCTCCATCGCCCGCAGCGGCCGCGAAGTCTCCGTCGGACTGCACGCCATCCGCATCGATTCCGAAGTGAAGAACGCCGGCTCCTACCTGACCTATCCGGGCGGCGTGGACGCGCCGGTGCGCAACCCGCGCAACACCGAAGTCGATCCGATCGAAAGCGGCCTGGTGCCGAACTTCGCCTTCGCCACGCCGATCGGCGACCGCTTCGCCGTCGGCGTCTCGGTGGCCGCCCCCTACAACTTCACCACCAAGTACGAACAGGGCTCCTTCGCCCGCTACGACGCCCTGACGTCGGAGTTGCGTTCAGGCGACGCCAGCCTGACCGTGGCCTACCAGGTCAACGACTGGCTGGACGTCGGCGCCGGGCTGAACGCCCAGTTCGTCAAGGCCAAGCTGACCTCGGCCATGCCGAACCTGTCGCCGCTGCTGCCCGATGGCTCCAACAGCCTGGAAGGCGACGGCTGGGACTTCGGCTGGAACGTCGGCGCCCAGGTGCACAAGGGGCCTTGGGACTTCGGTCTCAGCTACCGCTCCAAGATCGAGCATGAGCTGGAAGGCGACGTAACCGTGGCCGGCCTGCTGGGTCCGCTGGCGGGCGCCAACGTCTCGACCGGCGGCAAGGCCGGCTTCAACACCCCGTGGTTCGCCTCGGCCTCGGTCCGCTACGCCGTCAACGACAAGCTGACCCTGAACGCCCAGGTCAATCGCATCGGCTGGTCCGAGTTCGACGCCATCACCGTCGAATACACGGGCGGCGGCGACGTCATCCATCAGAACTACAAGGACGTGACCACCGGCGCCATCGGCCTGGACTACGCCCTCAGCGACAAGACCACTCTGCGCGCCGGCGTCGGCTATGACCCGACCCCGACCCGCGACAGCCTGCGCACGGCCCGCATCCCCGACGCCGACCGCTGGCTGTTCTCGGTCGGCGGCTCGACCGAAGTGACCGAAGGCGTCACCTTCGACGCCGGTCTGACCTACATCGCCTTCAGCGACTCGACCATCCACGACGACCGCACCTTCTACGCCGGCACCCCGGCGGCCGTGACCTCGCACCTGCGCGGCGAGGCCGAAGGCTCGGCCCTGGTCGCCTCGATCGGCGCGCGCTGGGCCTTCTGATCCCGGCTTGACGGCGGACAAGGAAACGGCGGCTCCCGCAAAGGAGCCGCCGTTTTTATTCGCCTCATGCCGAGAGCGTCAGCCCTGGGCGGCGTGGCCCTTGCCGCCGTTCGACGGGCGACGACGACGCGGGCGGCGCTGCAGTTCGCCGACCGGCTTGGGCTCGGCCGCAGGCGTCGCGCGCGCGGCCGAACGGGCGCGGTCGCCCGCCATCGGATCATAGGCCGCCGCCGGACGCTCGGCCGCAGGCGCGCCGTTGCGGCCGCGACGCTGACGGTGCGGCTGACCGCCGCCCTCCAGCTTGACGCCCTCGCGGTGCGGATTGCGACCGCCGCGACCACGGCCGCCCCGGCCTTCGCCCTGCGGCTTGCCTTCACGCTCGGGCAGGGTCGCCTTCTTGGCCACGCCCGCCGACATGATGGAGGCGTCCAGCTGGGCCAGCGCCTTGTCGTTGCGGCGGTCGATCGCGGGGATCTTCTGGCGCGTGACCTTCTCGATGTCCTTCAGCAACTTCATCTCGTCGCCGGCGACAAAGCTGATGGCGGTGCCGTCCTTGCCCGCGCGGGCCGTGCGGCCGATGCGGTGGACATAGGCTTCCGGCACATAGGGCAGCTCGAAGTTCACCACGTGAGTGACCTTGTCCACGTCGATGCCGCGCGCGGCGATGTCGGTGGCGACCAGGACGCGCAGCTTGCCGTTCTTGAACGCCTCAAGCGCGCGCTCGCGTTGCGGCTGGCTCTTGTTGCCGTGGATGGCGCCGGCCTCGACGCCGCCCGCTTCCAGATAGGCCGCGACCTTGTCGGCGCCGTGCTTGGTCTTGGTGAAGACCAGGCAGCGCGTATAGGCGGGGTCAGAGAACAGCTCGGTCAGCAGGGCGCGCTTCTTGCCCTGCTCGACCCAGATCACCGACTGCTTGATGCGCTCGACCGTGGTGGCCTGCGGCGTGACCTGGACCTTGACCGGGTCCTTCAGCAGCTCGCCGGCCAGCTTGCCGATCTCCGACGGCATGGTGGCCGAGAAGAACAGGTTCTGACGCTTGGCCGGGATGCGGCTGACGATCTGGCGGATCGGCTTGATGAAGCCCAGGTCCAGCATCTGATCGGCTTCGTCCAGAACGAAGATCTCGCAGGTCGACAGGTCCAGAGTCTTTTGCTGGATGTGGTCCAGCAGGCGGCCGGGCGCGGCCACCAGAACGTCCAGACCCTGCTGCAGGGCGCGTTCCTGGGCGCCGTATTTCACGCCGCCGAAGATGACCGCCACGCGGAAGCCCAGGTGGGCGCCGTACTGTTTGAAGCTGTCGCCGATCTGAGTGGCCAGCTCGCGCGTCGGGCTCAGGATCAGGGCGCGCGTGGTGCGCGGGCGCGGCGCCACGCGGTTCTCGGCCAGGCGATGCAGGATCGGCAGGGCGAAGGCCGCCGTCTTGCCGGTGCCCGTCTGGGCGATGCCCAGCAGATCCTTGCCCTTCATCACGTCGGGGATGGCCTTGGCCTGGATCGGCGTCGGCTTCTCATAGCCGGTCGCGGCCAGGGCGGTCAGGAGAGCCTTATTCAGGCCCATGGATTCAAAGGTAATTTCGCTCACGTCTATCTTTCACGAACGACGACGGGCGCAGCCGGACAGGGCCGGTTTCACAAAGGGCGCACGTCGCCTGCCCGAAGTTCGGGCGGGGAACGGGCGCCGCCCCGCGTGTATGGACGACGTATGAAATCGAATGATCCGGCCGCTCGACAGACAGGCCTTCCGGGGAGGGAAGCCCAACACGCGCTGGAACGCGCCGGTCATCGCATTGTGCGATGCAGCGCAGATGGGCCTCAATAGCGGCCAAGTCAAGGCGCCCGGCTGGAATGGGCGTGCGAAAGCCTAGAGCAGGCTCACGGCCATATTCACCGCCAGGGCCAGGATCACCGTGTTGAAGACGAAGGCGATCAGGCTGTGCACGGTGGCGATCCGGCGCAGTTTACGGCTGCTGATCTGGATGTCGGCCGTCTGGTTGGCCACGCCGATGATCAAGGAGAAATGCAGGAAGTCGCCGTAGTCCGCCTCTTCTTCGCCGGGAAAGATCAGCCCGCGCCGATCGCCGCCGCCGTGGGCGGGCGCATAGAATTCATGGGCGTAGTGCAGGGCGAACAGGACGTGAGTGAACAGCCAGGAGGCGGCGATGGTGCCGATGGAGAACAACGCCTCGCCCAGGCTCGGCTTGCCGCCGTCCGCCGTCTCCATGACGATCACGAAAACGCTGGCCGCCGCCGCCAGCAAACTGAGCGGCAGGACGGCGCCGCCCGCCTGATCCAGGTCCGCCGCTCGCTTGCGGATAGCCGCCGTCGTGCGATGGCGATACAGGCGGATGAAGGTGAGCGTCAGGAAGATGCAGACGCTGGCGTCCCAGGCGGCGGCGATCCGCATCGGCCAGTCCCACGCGGCAGGCGTTAAAATCACCGCGACCGCCAGGACGGCGAGCCCCAGCCACAGGGCGAAATGCAGACGGAAGATGCGCGCGATCCGCTTCATGGCCGCATGATTACGCGGTTCCGCGCCGCCGACCAGAGCCCCCGCCCGCCCTGACCGTCAGCTCTTCCAGCGCAGCACCGTCTCCTTGATCGGATTGGCGAAGGCGCGGCCCTCGGCGCGGCTCTTCAGCCATTCGCGCTTCAGCTGCTGGTACCATTTCGCCTGTTTGTCGGCGTCGTCGATCCAGATCAGGGCCGGGTCGTATTTCAGCCCCTCGTTCTGCAGGTTCACCATGCCGCCGTCCTGCTTCAGGAAGGCCACGACGCCCATGCGCAGGAAGGGCTTGGCGATGCCGAACACCCAGTGGTCGGACCAGAAGATCTGGGTGATGCGGGTCTTGGTCTCATTCACCGGCGTCAAGCAGGTCAGGGCCAGCACCTGCTTTTCGCCCACCTGGATATGCTCCCAGCGATAGCCCGGCAGGCGGAAGGTGATCTCCGTCGCGGGCGCCCCGCCCAGCACCTTATAGAGGCGGCTGTTCGACGACGGCGCGTGACGCACCATGGCCCAGCCGAAGTCGACCGGGGCGAAGGTCTTGGCCTTCTCGTGCATCGAATGTTCGGAACGCCACCACCACTGCTGATGGACGTAAGGCCCGTGGGCGGGGTCCATCAGGCCGACGACGGCGTGGTCGATATGGCTGTCGAAATCCATCCACTCGACCAGACGCGGCTGGCTGACTGCGCCCGGAAACTGCGGCGGTTCCTGATCCGGCTCGGACGGGTTGCGGGCGTCGGCCGCCATCCAGACGAAGACCATCCCCTGGCTCTCGCGCACCGGATAGACGCGCACCTTGATGCGGTTGGCCTCGAACGCCTGATCCTCGACCAGCGACGGGATGGCCGCGCAGACGCCGTCCGGCCGGAAGCGCCAGCCGTGATAGGGGCATTCGATCGTCTCGCCCTCGCCGGGCTTTTCGACCAGCCGCCCGGCCGACAGCGGCGCCGCGCGATGGGGGCAGATGTCGCGCATGCCATAGACCTCGCCCGCGCGGGTGCGGCCGATCAAGACCGGCTCGCCCATGATCTCATAGCGTTTCAGGCTGGCGACCGGCACGTCGCGCGCCAGGGCGACGAAATACCAGGCGTCGGTGATGAAGCCCTTGCCGAAGGCGGTCGGCGGGGCTTTGGCTTCGGGCGTGGCGGAAGGTGCGGGCGCGGCGTCTGCGATCATGGCCGCCTTGTAGCAGCAGGGACGGGCGGCCGTCCAAAGGCCATTCCCTTCCTCAGCCGATGAATTAATCTGGCGCAAATTCTCTTTGGGAGAGACGCCTTGATCCGCACCGCCTCAGCCGCCTTCATCGCCGCCGCCCTGTTGCTGGCCGCTGCGCCCGCCCTGGCTCAGGACGGTCACGTCAACCATGCGGCCCACGACGCGGCGCACGCCGCCTTCGCCTCCGACCGCCTCAGCGTCCGCGTCGACGGGCCGGAGGGCGCGCCCGATCTGATCCTGATCCCCGGCCTGTCGTCCTCGCCCGACATCTGGCAGGGCACGGTCGATCACCTGGCCGGGCGCTATCGCGTCCACCGCATCCACCTCGCCGGCTTCGCGGGCGCCGCGCCGCAGGCCAATGCGCAAGGCGATGCGCCCCAGCCGGTCGGCGCCCCCGTGGCCGAGGAGATCGCCCGCTACATCCGCGAACAGCATCTGAACAAGCCCGCCGTCGTCGGCCACTCCATGGGCGGGACCATGGGCATGATGCTGGCCGCGCGTCACCCCGAGCTGGTCGGCAAGCTGATGGTCGTGGACATGATCCCCTTCATGGGCGCCATGTTCGGCGCGCCCGGTGCAACAGCCGAAAGCGTGACCCCCGTCGCCGATCAGATCTGGACCGCCCAGTCGGCCAGCCCGCGCGAGGCCTACGTCGCCCAGGCCACCACCGCCATCAACGGGATGATCAATACGGAAAGCCGCCGCAAAGAGGCGCTTCAGGACATGCGCGACAGCGACCAGAAGGTCTCGGCCGCCGCCTTCCGCGAACTGGTCACCACCGACCTGCGCCCCGAACTGGCGAAGATCACCGCCCCGACCGAGGTGCTCTACGTCAAGTTCAACGACGCCCGCATGACCGACGCCGTCACCGACGCCATCTATCAGATGTCGTTCGCGACCCTGCCTGGCGCCAAGCTGAAGCGCATCGACGACAGCGCCCACTTCATCATGTTCGACCAGCCGACGGCCTTCTACGGCGAACTGGACGCCTTCCTGGCCAAATGAGCCACCCGGCCGCGGATCGGATCGTCGGCCTGTATCAGGACAAGGCGGCGGACTGGATTCGCGACCGGGGCGACGCCCTTCGCCGTCATGAAGGCGACTGGGACGAGGCCGCGTGGCTGGATCGCTTCACAGAAGGCTGGCCGCCCGGCGCTCGCGTGCTGGACGTCGGTTGCGGCTCGGGCTGGCCGATGGGCGCCGCCCTGCTGGAGCGCGGCTTTGAAATCGTCGGCCTGGACGCCTCGCCCGGCCTGATCGCCCATGCGCGCGAGACCCTGCCCAAAGGCGACTGGCGCATCGGCGACATGCGCGACGGCCTGCCGGACGGCGCCTTTCACGGCGTTCTGGCCTGGCACAGCCTGTTCCATCTGACGCCTGAGGCGCAGGCGGCGGTCCTGCCCGCCCTGGCCGCCCGCGTCGGTCCGGGCGGGCGGCTGATGTTCACCGCCGGTCCCGCCCACGGCGAGGCGATCGGCGAATGGCGCGGCGAGGCGCTCTATCACGGCAGCCTGGACCCCGACGCCTATCGCGCCCTGCTGACCGAGGCTGATCTGACGGTGGAGAACGCCGGCGATCAAGGCGTCTGGCTGGCCCGGCGCGCCATTCTTTCGGCGAAATAGGCGCTCACGCTGCCGTGATCGGAAACGGGGGCGTTTTCGTCGGCGATGCGAACGGCTAGGGTTCGCGCCGCTGGCATAGAGGGATATTCATGGCGCGCAAAGACCGCGGACCCGACGGGAACGATCAGGGCGGAAGAAAACCACGCCGGACCTTCATGGGCCGCCTCTTCTACTGGGGCGCGGTGCTGGCCGTCTGGGGCCTGATCTTCGCCGTCGTCTTCTTCGCCGTCTTCGCGCGCGACCTGCCGGACACCTCCAGCCTGTATGAGGTCGATCGCCAGCCCTCGATCACCTATCTGGACCGCTCCGGCGCCCTGATCGCGGTGCGCGGCACCCAGATGGCGCCGCCGGTCGATCTGGACGCCCTGCCCGACTACGTCCCCGCGGCCTTCGTGGCCATCGAGGACCGCCGCTTCTACCACCACCCCGGCTTCGACCCGATCGGCATGAGCCGCGCCATGGCCTCGAACCTGAAGGCCGGGCGCGTGGTCCAGGGCGGCTCGACCATCACCCAGCAGCTGGCCAAGAACCTGTTCCTGACGCCCGATCAGAACATGAAGCGCAAGGTTCAGGAGCTGATGCTGGCCGTGTGGCTGGAGATGAAGTTCTCCAAGAAGGAGATCCTCGCCCTTTATCTGAACCGCGTCTATTTCGGCGCCGGCGCCTATGGCATCGAATCCGCTTCGCAACGCTATTTCGACAAGAGCGCCGACAAGCTGACGGTCGGCGAGGCGGCCCTGCTGGCGGGCCTGCTGAAGGCGCCCTCGCGCTATTCGCCGGTATCCGAGAGCGAGCGCGCCGCCACCCGCGCCAATGTCGTGCTGAACGAAATGGTCGAGGTCGGCGCCATCACCCCGGCCCAGCGCGAGGCCGCCGTGGCCGAGCCGGTGCGGGTGTCCAAGACCCTGGCCAGCCAGCACGCCCAATACTTCATCGACTGGCTGGACAAGCAGATCCGCGGCCTGGTCGGCGAGCCGACCGAAGACCTCGTGGTCGAGACCACCCTGGACCTGACCTTGCAGACCGACGCCGAGCGCGCCGTGCGCCGCATCCTGGATCGCGACAAGGGCAAGGGCGTCGAACAGGCCGCCCTGGTCGCCCTGGACGGCGACGGCCGGGTGCGCGCCATGATCGGCGGCGCCTCTTACGGCGACAGCCAGTTCAACCGCGCCGTCGATGCGCGTCGCCAGTCCGGTTCGGCCTGGAAGCCCTTCGTCTATCTGGCGGCGGTCGAGGCCGGCTACACGCCCGAGACCCCGGTGGTCGACCAGCCCGTGACCATCGGCGGCTGGTCGCCGCGCAACTATTCCGGCCGCTTCTCCGGTCAGATGACCCTGGCCCAGGCCGTGGCCCAGTCGACCAACACCGTCGCCGCCTATGTCGCCGATCAGGTCGGGCGCGACAGCGTGGCCCGCGCCGCGCGCCGTCTGGGGATCAGCAGTGAAATCGGCCTGCAGCCGTCCATGGCCCTGGGCGCCGTCGAGGTCAGCCCGTTGGAGATGGCTCAGGCCTATGACGCCTTCGCCAACGGCGGCCGCCGCGTCGACGCCTATGGCATCAGCCGCATCCGCACCCCGTCCGGCCGGGTCATCTACACCCACGGCCCATCCGAAGGCGGTCAGGCCATCAACAATCCGCCGCTCTACTACATGAACCAGATGCTGCGCGGGGTGATCACCTCGGGCAGCGGTCGTTCGGCCGCCATCGGCGGGCGCGACATCGCAGGCAAGACCGGCACCACCTCGGACTATAAGGACGCCTGGTTCGTCGGCTACACGGGCGGCTTCGTCGCCGCCGTCTGGGTCGGCAAGGACGACAACAAGCCGATGGCCCGCGTCACCGGCGGCTCCTCGCCCGCCGCCATCTGGCGCGGCTTCATGGAGGCGGCCCTGCCCAAGCTGGCGGTTCAGGCCATCCCCAACGGCCCGCCCCTGCCCGAAGGCTGGATCCCGCCCGATCCCGTCGGCGACCTGATGGGTCAGGTCGAGGATCCCTACGCCACGGCCCAGCCCTATGAGGACGCGCCGCCGCCCATCGTCATCGACGGCCAAGCCACGCAGCCGCAACAGCCCCCGGCGGCGCGCCCCAGCCCGCCGCAAGAGCGCCAACCGGACGCGCTGTTCTTCTAGATTCTCCCTTCTCCTCTTGTGGGAGAAGATGGCCCGCCAGGGCCGGATGAGTGGTTTCTGCACGCTGAAAACAGGCAGACGGATTGAGGGCGCAAGACCCCTCATCCGTCAGGCTTCGCCTGCCACCTTCTCCCACAAGGGGAGAAGGACAATAAGGCGCGCCCTCAAGCCGTGAGCGACCACGTCGCGAGCATAGCGCGCAAAAAGGCCTATCGCGGCGCGCGCTTGGCCAGGATGCGCTGCAGGGTGCGGCGGTGCATGCCCAGGCGGCGAGCGGTCTCCGACACGTTGTGGTCGCACAGCTCATAGACGCGCTGGATATGCTCCCAGCGCACCCGGTCGGCCGACATGGGGTTTTCCGGCGGCTCGGGCGCCTCGCCGGTCGACAGCAGAGCCTTGACCACGTCGTCGGCGTCGGCGGGTTTCTGCAGATAGTCGACGGCGCCGGCCTTGACCGCCGCGACGGCCGTGGCGATGGCGCCGTAGCCGGTCAACATGACGATGCGGGCGTCCTCGCGCCGCTCGCGGATCATTTCGACCACCTTCAGGCCGTTGCCGTCCTCCAGACGCATGTCCAGCACGGCGAAGGCGGGGACCGACTGGCGCAGGGCGTCGTTCGCCTCGGCCACGGAGCCGGCGAGGGCGACGACGAAACCGCGCGATTCCAGCGCCCGACCCAGGCGGGTGCGCAAGGCCTGATCATCGTCCAGCAGCAACAAGGACTTGTCGCTGAGGGCCGCAATCTGTTCCGTGATCTGGGTCTCGAGTTCGGACATGAAATTCTCCTGCGGGTTCAGGTCGTGCGTCAGGGACGCAGGGTCAAGGGCCAAGCTCGCGACTGCGACATCAGGTTCCATCGCCTTCCATGGCCGAGGCCGTGACTTCCAGGGCCTGGCGCGGCCAGCGGACCGAGACGCGGGCGCCCCCCGGTTGACCCTTGGCGGCGTCGCCTGAACCCACCGAAACCTTGGCGCCGGACCGTTCCAGCAGGGTGCGGGCGATGAAGAAGCCTAGGCCCATGCCGCCCTGACTGGGAGCGATGGGGGCGGTGACCGGCGGAGGCGGCGCGCGGCGCTCGCGGCGGGCCGGACGGGTGGCCGAGGCGATCTGGGCGGCCAAGGCGCGGCGGGCCTTGGCCTGAGGACGGCTGGTCACATAGGGCTCGCCCAGACGCGGCAGGATTTCGGAAGCGAAGCCGGGGCCGTCGTCGACGATGTCGATCTCGATCCACCCGGCGTCGACCACCCCGGTCAGCTGGACGCGAGCGGTAGCGAAATCGGCGGCGTTCTCGACCAGGGTGGACAGGCCGTGGACGATCTCGGGCAGGCGGCGCAGGCGCGGGGCCTCCTGGCCGGGCGGAATCTTCAGGGCGATGTCGAAATCGAGATCGAAGCCCCGGTGCGGTTCCGCCACCTCCTCCAGCAGGGCCTTCAGGCCGATGTCGGCGAACAGGGCGTCGCCTTCCTCAGGTTGGGACGACAGTTGCTTGAGGATGGCGCGGCAGCGTTCCGCCTGTTGCAGGATCAGGGCGGCGTCCTCGGCCGCCGGGCTGCCTGCGGGCGCGTCGCGCAGCATCTCCTTGGCGACAACCTGGATGGTGGCCAGGGGCGTGCCCAGCTCATGGGCGGCGGCGGCGGCCAATCCGCCCAGGGCTGCCAGCCTCTGCTCGCGCTGCAGCACGTCCTGGGTGGTGGCGAGGGCCAGCTCCAGCTTGTCGGCGTCGGCCGCCACCTTCCAGGCGTAGCCGGCCGTGAACAGCACCCCCGTCACCAGGGCCAGCCCCAGCCCCAGGCGATAGAGGCCCGGCAGCTCCAGGTGCTCATGCAGCCGCCACGGCAGCGGCAGGGACCAGGAAAACAGGAAGCCCACGGCGATCAGCGCCATGACGCCCAGAATGACGGCCTGACGCGCAGGCAGGGCCGCCGCCGCGATCGTCACCGGCGCGACCAGCAGCAGGCAGAAGGGGTTGGCCAGGCCGCCGGTCAAGGCCAACAACGTCGCCAGCTGCAGGATGTCGAAACCCAGCTGGGCGGCGGTTCTGGGCCCGTCGGGCAGGCTGCCGTCGATGCGCCGCGCCCGCGCCATGGTGGCCAGGTTCATCACCACGCCCGCGCCGATCACGGTCAGGCACTCCCACAAGGGCAAGGGGAAGTGCAGGGCGAAATAGGCGGTCAGGATGGCCGAGGTCTGGCCGATCACCGCCAGCCAGCGCAGCACGATCAAGGTGCGCAGCGACAGGCCCCGCCCGCGCCGGGGCAGTTCCGGCAGACCGGCCAGTTCGCCGCCCGCCTGGGCCAGCAGATGCGGCGGGGCGTGGGGATGGGCGTGCGACGGGATGGGGGCTTCTGTACGGCTCACCGCTCTTCTATAGACCGGGCGAAGAGCGGCTGCACGGTTCGCCGTGTCGCGGCCGCCGAAACGACTTCAGTTCCCGATGAGGAGACGCCATGCCCCGCCGTCCCGTGATCCTGTTCGCCGCCGCCTGCGCGGTCATCGCCCTGGCGCTGGGCCTGATCACCATGGTGGTCGTCGGCGGCCGCCAGCAGGCGACCCAGACCACGGACGTCGCGACGGGCCAGCCCCTGGTCGGCGGCGACTTCACCCTGACCAATCAGGACGGCCAGATCGTCGACCAGACGATCCTGAACGGCAAATGGACCCTGGTCTTCTTCGGCTTCACCTATTGCCCCGACTACTGCCCGACCACCCTGGGCGTGCTGAACGCGGTGCAGGAGCGGATGGGCGACAAGGCTGAGGATCTGCAGATCGTCTTCATCAGCATCGACCCCGAGCGCGACACGCCGCAGATGCTGAAGGACTACCTCTCGTCGGACGGCTTCCCCGACGGCGTCATCGGCCTGACCGGCACGCCGGAACAGGTGGCCAAGGCCGCCAAGGCCTATCGCGCCTTCTATCAGAAGGTCGGCGAGGGCGAGGGCTACACCATGAACCACGGCCTGACCGTCTATCTAATGGGGCCGGACGGAAAGTTCCGCAGCGCGGTCGCCCACGACCTGGGGCCCAGCCGCACCGCCACCCTGATCGAGAATGCGATGGAGAAGGGCTGATCACCTTTCCCTGAACGAAGCGCCGCCGGTCTTTTTTGCGGCGCAGCACTCTGTATGATCGGCGTTCCGCATCGGCGGGGGCCGCAGTCGGGGTTTCATGCTCTACGCTTTTCACGAGCTCGCCTATCATTCGGCGACGCCGTTCCGGATCGGGGCCCAGATGGCCCGCCAGTTCTGGACCTCTCCGTTCAATCCGGCGTCGGACACGGCCATCGGCCGCACCGCCTACGCCTCGGCCGAGGTGTTCGAGAGCCTGACCCGCCGGTACGGCAAGCCCGACTGGGGGCTGGAGACGCTTGAGATCGACGGCAAGCCGGTTCGCACCACCGAACAGGTCGTCTGGTCCTCGCCCTGGTGCCGACTGGTGCGGTTCACCCGCAACATCGGCGACCTGAAGCGCGCGGGCAAACACGCAGCGGCACCCGCCGTGGTGATCGTGGCCCCGCTGTCGGGCCACTACGCCACCCTGCTGCGCGGCACGGTCGAGACCTTCCTGCAGGACCACGACGTCTATGTCACCGACTGGACCAACGCCCGCCAGGTGCCGATGCTGGAAGGGCGGTTCGACTTCAACGACTACATCGACCACGTGCGCGACATGCTGGCGGCGGTGGGGCCGCGCGCCCACATCGTCGGCGTCTGCCAGCCGGGGCCGCCGGTGCTGGCCGCCTGCGCGGTGATGGCGGCGCAGAACGACCCGAACCGGCCCGCCTCCATGACCTTCATGGGCTCGCCCATCGACGCCCGCCTGTCGCCGACGGTGACCAACCAGCTGGCCGAGGAAAAGCCCTTCACCTGGTTCAGGTCGAACATGATCCACACCGTGCCCTGGCCCTATCCGGGCGTCGGACGGCGGGTCTATCCGGGCTTCGTCCAGCTCTACAGCTTCATGTCGATGAACGAGGACAAGCACGTCGACGCCCATCGCCGCTATTTCGAGAGCCTGGTCGAAGGCGACGGCGACGGGGTCGAGAAGCACGAGCAGTTCTACGACGAATATCTGTCGGTGCTGGACCTGACCGAGGAGTTCTATCTCCAGACCATCGACATCGTCTTCCAGCAGCACCTGCTGCCCCGCGGCCTGTTGCAGCATCGCGGCGAGATGGTCGATCTGACGGCGATCGCGGACATCGGCCTGGCCACCATCGAGGGCGAGATGGACGACATCTCCGGCGTCGGCCAGACCCAGGCCGCGCACGGCCTGACGCCCAACATTCCCGACGACCGGCGCCTGCTCTACGTCCAGCCCAAGGTCGGCCACTACGGCGTCTTCAACGGCCGCCGTTTCCGCGAGGAGATCTATCCCCGCGTGCGCGACTTCATCGCCAGCAACGAAGCCCTCAGTGTCATACCGGAACGGTCAGCGTCTGCCGCTTGAGGGCGGCGGCGCCCTGAGACTGTCGGTCAATCCGCGCGCGCGTCGGCTGTCGATCCGCATCGACGCCCGCGCGGGCGAGGCCGTGGCCGTGGCCCCCAGCGAGCGACGTCTGGGTGAGGTCGTGGCCTTCGCCCGCGCCAAGGCCGGATGGATCGCCGAACGCCTCGCCGCGCGCCTCGATACGCAGCCGTTCGAACCGGGCGCCGTCGTGACCTGGCTGGGCCGCACCGTGCGGCTGGAAGCCAGCGGGGGCGCAGGAGCGGCCCGCCTGATCGACACGCCGGAGGGACCGGTGCTGCGCTCGGGCGGCGAGGGCGAGGCCTTCTCGCGCCGCATCGAGAACTGGTTCCGCCGCGCCGCGCGCGACTTCCTGGTCGAGCGAACCGACGTCCATCTGAAGACCCTGGGCCAGAAGCCGGTGAAGGTGTCCATCGTCGACACCCGCTCGCGCTGGGGCTCGTGCAGCCCGCACAATCGCTCGATCCGCTATTCATGGCGCGTCATCATGGCCCCGCCCGCCGTCGCCGACTACCTGGCCGCGCACGAGGTCGCCCACCTGGTCCACGCCGACCACAGCCCCGCCTATTGGGCCGTGGTCGCCCGCCTGGTCGGAGATCACCGCCCGCACCGCCGCTGGCTGCGCGATCACGGCGCAGCCCTGCACGCGGTGGGCGGATAGGGCATCAGTCCCGCATCGTCCTGAGCGCGCCCAGGCGGGCGAAGGCCAGGGTCAGGGCCTTGCGGCGCGCGGGCGCCAGGGGCGTCGCCGGCGCGTCGCGCACCACCGCCCCGCCGAAGCCGTCGGCCACGATCAGGCCCGGCTCGTCCGGCAGCACGCCTTCGGGGAACTCCGGCGCGACGGCGAAGTAGAAGGCGTCGCAGAAGGGGCCGTACTCCTGCCATTTGCGATCGACGCGGTAGTCGTCGATCCCCGACTTCACCTCGCAGATGACGATGTCGCCCTTGGGCCCCAGGGCCATGACGTCGGCGCGCCGCCCATTGGGCAAACAGACCTCCAGCAGGGGCGCATAACCCATGTCCAGCATCAGCCGCGCCGCCCCCCGCGTGACGGACAAGGTCGTTTCGGGGCGGCTGAAGACCAGTTCGAGGTGAAGCGCGGCGGCGGGCATTCGCCTTTATGTTCCGCCTATGTTCCTACCGCAAGCGCTGCCGGTTTACGCGCCATTGCTCGCGCGTCTGGCCCCACAGGTTGACCGCGTGCTCATGGAAGGGCGGCGGCATGACGCCCGGCCCGCGATTAATCGAACCCAGCCGCTCGGCCACCTTCTCCGACGCCCGGTTGTCGGGGTCGATGCAGTGGATGACTTCCGGCCAGTCCAGCACGTCGCAGGCGTAGTCCATCGTCGCCGCCGCGGCCTCGATCGCATAGCCCTTGCCCGTGGCGTCGCGGTGCAGGCTCCAGCCCACCTCCCGACCCGGCCAGCCATAGGGATGCAGCGGCCCGATGCGCCCCATCCACAGGCCGGTCGTCTTCTCGATCAGCGAGAACATGCCCTCGCCGTGCAGCGCCCACATGCCCGCGACCGAGGCCATGGCGCGCCACACCTCATGCCGGGACTGCACCCCGCCGATGAAGCGCGTCGTCTCGGGGTCGCTCATGAAGTCGGCCCAGCGCGGAAAATCCTCCAGCATCGGCGGGCGCAGGAACAGGCGTTCGGTCTCCAGCGTGGGACCGAGGGGCGATGTCGGGCGATCGATCACAACAGATACTCGCGTTCAAGGGTGTAGACGCTGCCGTCCCCGGTCAGAACGCTGGAATAGAGGCCGAAGCGATCCACGCGGATCGGCGGCGACTTCAGCAGATTGTGCCCGGTGATCCAGGCGCCGATGCGGTCGGGGTTCGCCTGGGGCTTCAGATAGGCCAGGGTGACGTGCGGCCGGTATTCGCGCTTCTCAGGCGGAACGCCCGCCCGCTCGCCCGCCGACCGACAGCGCCCGGCCAGGACGTTCAGCCGCTCGGACCGCTCCAGCCCGGCCCACAAGGTATGGCTGCGATGCGCGTCGCCGAAGGCGCCGACGCCGTTCAGGGTGATCTCGAAGGCCCCGCCGCCCTCGGCGCGGGTCAGTTCCGAGGCCAGGTCGTCGGCCGTCCGCTCGGACGCCTCGCCATAGAAGGCCAGGGTGACGTGCAGGGCGTCCAGCGGCCGCCAGCGCGCGCCGGGCAGGCCGGATTGACGCCGCGCCAGGGTCTCGGCGACGTCCTCGGGGATCGGAATGGCGGTGAACAGGCGCAACATGCGACCCTTGGTAGCGGGCGGAACAGGCGGCCGGAAGTCCGGTTTTTCTTGCAAGGATGCGTCTGCATCCCGATATTTCAGCCAAAGGTCGGGACATTCCCGGCCGAATGGGAGACTTCTTTCGCGATGAGCGATTTCAACAACGGCTATGCGCGCCCGCTTCCGCAGTCGGCGGACATGTCCGTCGACGCCGGTCTGCGCGCCTTCATGCTGGGCGTCTACAACAAGCTGGCGATCGGTCTGGTCGTCGCGGGCGCCCTGGCCTACGTCACCGGCAACGTCCCGGCGGTGCAGCAGCTGCTGTTCGCCCGCATGGACGACGGCCGCATCGGCCTGACGATGCTGGGCATGATCGTCCAGTTCTCGCCGCTGGTCATGCTGTTCGGCTCGATGTTCTTCATGAAGAACCCGACCGCCAAGGGCGTGAACATGCTCTACTGGGCCGTGGTCGCCACGATCGGCGCGGGCCTGGGCGTGCTGTTCCTGCGCTACACCAACGGTTCGCTGGCCTCGACCTTCTTCGTCACCGCCGCCGCCTTCGCGGGTCTGAGCCTGGTCGGCTACACGACCAAGAAGGATCTGACCGGCATGGGCACCTTCCTGATCATGGGCGTGATCGGCCTGGTCATCGCCTCGATCGTGAACATCTTCATGCAATCGGGCGTGATGTACCTGATCATCTCCGGCGCCGGCGTGCTGATCTTCTCGGGCCTGATCGCCTATGACACCCAGCGTCTGAAGATGACCTACTACGCCCTGGGCGGCGACAAGAACGCGATGGGCGTGGCGACGGGCTTCGGCGCGCTGAGCCTGTTCATCAACTTCATCAACCTGTTCCAGTTCCTGCTGGCCTTCATGGGCAGCCGCGAATAGGGGCTTTCCAAGTGCGCTATGGCCGTGACGCGGTCACGGCCGACTTGAGCGCAAGCCTCAAGCAGCCCGCAAGGCGATAGGCCAAAAAGAATGAGGCCCCGGCAGCAACGCCGGGGCCTTTTTCTTTTGTCGCCGCCTACTCCACCACCGTGAACTTGCGGCTGTCGAAGACGCGCAGAACCTGGGCCAAGTCGCGGCCGCGCTTCAGCACATGGCCGCCCTCGCCGATCACAGCCCACTGTCCCTGTTTCAGGCGCAGGGCCGGACGTTTCTCGATCCGATAGAGCGGCGCGTCGCCGTGGCGACGAAAGACGGCGAACTCAGCGTGGTCCTTCTGGCCGGCCATGGCGTAGTCGCGCCATTCGCCTGCCGCCACCATCCGCCCATAGACCCGCAGCATCTGGTCCAGTTCGCGGCGGTCGAAGAAGACCGGCCCCGCCTCCGGTTGCGCATTCGGACTGTCGACGTCGAAGCTCATGGCTTCAACTTAGGCCGCCTGCGGAGAAACGCCAGCCTCGCGGATTAAGGCCGGGCCGAGGCCTGAACGCTTGTCACCCGCCGCGCGCCCGTCCAAAAGGCGGAACAAGTTCTAGATACGGAGACGAACCCATGGCGACGAGCGAAGGCTGGGACATGCCCACCGGAGACCTCATGAAGGGCAAGAAGGGCCTGATCATGGGGGTCGCGAACTCCAGCTCCATCGCCTGGGGCATCGCCTCGCAGCTGGCCGCCCAGGGCGCCGAGCTGGCCTTCACCTACCTGGGCGAGGGTCTTGAGCGCCGCGTGCGCCCGCTGGCCGAAAGCGTCGGCGCCAAGCTGCTGATCCAGGCCGACGTCACCGACGACGCCTCCATGGACGCCGCCTTCGCCGAGCTGGAGAAGGAATTCGGCACGATCGACTTCGTCGTCCACTCGGTGGCCTTCGCCAACAAGGACGAACTGAAGGGCTCCTTCGTCGACAACACCACCCGCGACAGCTTCCTGCTGGCCATGAACATCTCGGCCTTCAGCTTCGTCGACGTGGCCAAGCGTTCGGCCCGGCTGATGCCGAACGGCGGCTCGATGATCACCCTGACCTACCTCGGGTCCGAGCGGGTCATCCCCAACTACAACACCATGGGCGTGGCCAAGGCCGCCCTGGAAGCCGCGACCCGCTACATCGCGCGCGACCTGGGGCCGAAGAACATCCGCGTCAACGCCATCTCGGCGGGCGCCATGCGCACCCTGTCGCTGGCCGGCATCTCGGGCGGGCGCGGCCTGCACTCCAAGTCGGCGCAGTTCTCGCTGATCAAGGAAGAGACCTCGATGGAAGGCGTCGCCGGCGCCGCCCTGTGGCTATGCTCGGACCTGGGCCGCTCGACCACGGGCGAAGTCGTCCACGTCGACGCCGGCTTCCACGCCGTCGGCCTGCCCGACGACATGGAAGGCTGAACCCGACCGGGTTTCGGACAGACAGAGGGCCGCCGGGACACCGGCGGCCCTTTTTGCATCTCCCCCCACTATCCGCTCATCCCGGCGTCCGCCGGATGAGCGGAAAGCCGCATTTCTACTTTCAGGCGTCCGCCCCTCGGCCTAGCTTGAACGCATGAGTGCCCTGCGCCTGCCGCCGCCCGCCAGTTTCTCCGCCGCCGCCGTGGCGACCGTCGTCGGCTTCGGCGGCACGGTCGCCCTAGTGGTGCAGGCCGGACAGGCCATGGGCGCGGCGCCCGCCCAGATCATCTCCATGGTCACCGCCCTGTGCCTGGGCATCGGCCTGCCCGGCGCAGTGTTGAGCTGGCGGCTGAGGATGCCCGTGGTGCTGGCCTGGTCGACGCCGGGGGCGGCCCTGTTGGCGGCCTCGACCCTCGGTCTCGGCTGGTCTACGGCCGTGGGCGCCTTCGTCATCGCCGGGCTGCTGATGGTGCTGACGGGACTGGTCCCGGCGCTGGGGCGGCTGGCCGAACGCATTCCCGCCGCCGTCGCCTCGGCCATGCTGGCGGGCGTGCTGCTGCCCTTCTGTCTCAAGCTGTTCCTGGTGTTCCCGACCGATCTGATGCTGGCGGCGGGTCTGCTGCTGGTCTTTGTGGTCATGCGGCGTCTGGCGCCCGCCTGGACCCTGCCCGTCGTTCTGGTCGCCGCCTTCGCCGTGCTGGCGCTACGCGGCCAGGTCGCCCTGCCCGAGGGGACCGGCCTGTTCGGCGCCCTGTCGCCCGTCATGCCCGCCTTCGACTGGAAGGCGGCGGTCAGCCTGGCCCTGCCGCTCTATCTGGTGACGCTGGCCTCGCAGAACCTGCCCGGACTGGTGGTGTTGAGAGCCGCAGGCTACGCCCCGCCCGCCGGAAAGCTGATCTTCTGGGGCGGGCTGACCAGCACCCTGCTGGCGCCGTTCGGGGCGCACGGCGTCAACCTGGCGGCCATCACCGCCGCCATCTGCACCGAGCCGGACGCCCACCCCGACGCCTCCAAACGCTGGACCGTGGGCGTGATCTACGGCCTGTTCTACCTGGTCGTCGCCCTGTTCGCGGCGCCGCTGGCGGGCCTGTTCATCGCCATGCCGACCGGCGCCCTGGCAGTCATCACCGGCCTGGCCCTGATCGCGCCCCTGACCGGATCGCTGGGCGCCATGATGGCCGCGGCCAAGGATCGCGAGGCGGCGGTGCTGACCTTCGCCGCCACCGCGTCGGGCGTGGCCGTGTTCGGGGTCGGTTCGGCCTTCTGGGGCCTGGCGGTCGGCTTCCTGGCCCTGGCGGCGCGGCGCTGGATTCCAGCGCGCGGCTGATCGCCTCACGGCCTTTTACATTTCACGCCCTTTACGCCTTGAGCGGGGCCGTGGCAGCTTCCTCGCCTCGGCCGACTGGCGGCCGTCAGAGCGAGGCGATCATGGCGCACAAGTTCGAAGTCTATCAGGACAAGGCCGGCGAGTTCCGCGTCCGGTTCAAATACAACTCGGAAATCATCTTCTCGACCGAAGGCTATTCCGACAAGTCGGGCGCCAAGCGCGCCATCGAGTCGATCAAGAAATACGTCGGCGACGCCCCGACCGAAGAAGTCTGAGACTGCGCGGGGGCGCGGCGCATCGCCCGCCCCCGCAACCTCGCCTTTAAGGCTGCGCCGGGATGCTCAGGCCCCGCTGCACGGCCGGTCGGGCCAGCCCGCGCGCCAGCCAAGCGGCCACGCGCGGGAAGTCCGCATAGCCGACCAGATCGCCCGCGCCATAGTGTTCGATCAGGTTGCGCACCCACCCCAGGATGGCGATATCGGCGATGGTGTAGTCGTCGCCCATGATCCACTGGCGGCCCTCCAGACGCCCTTCCAGCACGCCCAGCAGACGCCGCGATTCCGCGACGTAGCGATCGCGCGGCCGCTTGTCCTCGTACTCGCGCCCGGCGAATTTATGGAAGAAGCCGACCTGGCCGAACATCGGGCCGATGGCCGCCATCTGGAAGAAGACCCACTGCAGCGTCTCATAGCGCGCCGCCGGATCGGTCGGCAGGAAGCGCCCCGCCTTCTCCGCCAGATAGACCAGGATGGCGCCGGACTCGAACAGGGCCAGCGGCTTATGCCCCGGACCGTCGGGGTCGATGATGGCGGGGATCTTGCCGTTGGGGTTCAGCGACAGGAACTCAGGCGTCCAGGTCTCGTCCTTGCTGATGTCGACCCGGTGCGCCTCATAGGGCAGGCCCAGCTCTTCCAGCAGGATGGAGACCTTCACCCCGTTCGGCGTCGTCAGGGAATAGAGCTGGAGCCGGTCAGGATGCTGCGGCGGAAACTGGCGGGTGACGGGAAAGGCGGACAGATCGGCCATGAAGCGCTCCGGCTGGTGTGACCCCCTCCATGTTGGAAGCCTGCGCGCAATCCGCAACCGTGTCAGCGTCAGTCTTCGTCGAGATCGCTGACTTCGCTCGGGCGAACGATACGCAGCCAGCCTTCCTTGATGTGCAGTTCAGGCGCCGCCTCGCGCGTGAAGGGCAGATACCAGGTCGGGCCGCCCTCGGCTGGGGCGATCTCCAGCATGTCGTCGGCGCCGAAGTTCTGAACCGACTTCACCTTGCCCAGCACCACGTCGGACGGATCGCGCCCCTCCAGGCCGATCAGGTCGGTCAGGTAGAACTCGTCTTCTTCAGGCTCAGGCAAGGCGTCGCGGGTGACGAACAGCTTCTGGCCGCGCCGGGCGTCGGCCTCTTCCTTCGTCGCGATCTCCTTGACGCGCGCCACCACGCCCGCCTTGTCCGGCCGCGCCGAGATCAGGGTCAGCACCGGTTTGCCGTCCGCGCCCAGCAGCGGCGAATAGCCGACCAGCGCCATGGCGTCGGCGGTATAGGCGCTGATGCGCACCTCGCCCTTCACCCCGAAGGCGCCGCCGATCTGGCCGACCAGGATCAGTCTGTCTTCGCTGCTCATGACCGGGCTCCGTTTGCCGATGCGATGGGTCCAGATAGCAGAAAAGCAGCGCCCCGGAAGGACGCTGCTTTCCCGTTTCAACCGGCCGGGGCCGGATGAAGAGATAAGGCTCAGGCCTGCTCTTCGGTCGCCTCGGCGGCGACTTCAGCCGCAGGGGCTTCTTCAGCCGGCGCTTCTTCCACGGCCGGAGCGGCGGCGGCAGCGGCGGCGGCTTCAGCGGCCTCGGCCTTGGCGGCGGCTTCGGCTTCCAGGCGGTCGGCTTCGCGCTGGGCGCGCTCGGCGGCGCGTTCCTGGGCCTTCTTGCCCGGCTCGCCCTTCTTCGGGTTGTTGCTCTGGGTCCACTTGACCTTGCCGACCAGAACTTCGTCCTGGCTCTGGCTGATGAAGCGGGCCACGCGGTCGGTCGGCTGAGCGCCCTTGGCCAGCCATTCCGAGATGCGGTCAGCCTTCAGGACGATGCGCGGGGTGGCGCTGTCCTTCGGCAGCATCGGGTTGTAGCTGCCGACGCGCTCGATGAACTTGCCGTCGCGCGGGCTGTGCGAGTCGGCGATGACGATGTGGTAGTAGGGGCGCTTCTTGGCGCCGCCGCGGGCCAGACGAATCTTCAGCATTTTCAGTCTCTTTCTAGAAAGGCGTTAGTTCTTTTTGGGGAAGCCCGGCAGACCCGGAAGGCCCCCCGGAAGTTGTCCGCCGCCCAGACCCGCCAGGCGGTCCTGAATGGCTTTCATTTCATCGGCCGAGGGTTCCGGCATCTTGCCGCCGCCCAGGGCCTTCAGGCGGTTCATATCCGGACCGCCGCCGCCCATGCCGGGCAGGCCGCCCATCATGGAGGCCATCTTCTGCAGGTTCTTGCCGCCGCCCTTGGACAGCGACTTGACCATGTCGGCCATCTGTCGGTGCTGCTTCAGCAGGCGGTTGATGTCCTGAACCTCGACGCCGGCGCCCTTGGCCACGCGCTTCTTGCGGCTGGCGTTCAGCAGGTCCGGCTTCTTGCGCTCGGCCTTGGTCATGGAGCTGATGACGGCCAGCTGGCGGTCGATCATCTTGTCCGAGACGTTGTTCTCGGCCATCTGGTTCTTCAGCTTGGCCACGCCCGGCAGCAGGCCCATGATGCCCTGAAGACCGCCCATCTTCTTCATCTGGTTCAGCTGACCCGCCAGGTCGTCCAGATCGAACTGGCCCTTGGCCAGCTTGCGGGCCATCTTCTCGGCCTTGGCCTGATCCAGCTCGCCCGCGGCCTTCTCGACCAGGGCGACGATGTCCCCCTGCCCCAGGATCCGACCGGCGACGCGGCGGGCGTCGAAGACGTCCAGCGCATCGACCTTTTCGCCCGCGCCCAGATATTTGATCGGCAGGCCGGTGACGGCGCGCATCGACAGCATGGCGCCGCCGCGCCCGTCGCCGTCGGCGCGGGTCAGCACCAGGCCCGTCAGCGGCAGGCGCTCGTGGAAGGCGCTAGCGGTGCGCACCGCGTCCTGACCCGTCAGGCTGTCGGCCACCAGCAGGGTCTCGACCGGCTTGGCGATCTCGGCGACCTCGGCCACCTCGTTCATCAGCCCTTCGTCAAGGGTGATGCGGCCGGCGGTGTCGAGGATCAGGACGTCGAAGCCCTGCAGCTTGGCCGACTGCAGCGCGCGGCGGGTGATCTGGACCGCGCTCTCGCCCGCCACGATGGGCAGGGTCGCGACCTCGATCTGCTGACCGAGCGTAGCCAGCTGCTCCATGGCCGCCGGACGACGCGTGTCCAGCGAGGCCATCATGACCTTCTTCTTGTCGAACTTCGACAGGCGCAGGGCCAGCTTGGCCGAGGTCGTCGTCTTGCCCGAGCCCTGCAGACCGGCCATCAGCACGACAGCGGGCGGGGTCGCATTGGTGTTCAGCGGAACCGGCTCTTCGCCGCCCAGCATCTCGACCAGGCCGTCATAGACGATCTTGACCACCTGATCGGCGGGCTTGACCGCGCGGATGACTTCTTCGCCGGTCGCGGCCGTCTTGGCGCGGGCGATGAAGTCCTTGACCACCGGCAGGGCGACGTCGGCCTCGAGCAGGGCGACGCGGACCTCGCGCAGGGCCTCCTCGACATCCTTTTCGGACAGGGCGCCGCGGCCGGTGATCCGGTCGAAAACGCCTGTCAGCCGCTCGTTCAGAGCCTCGAACATTCAAACCCTTTCATGCGCCTGGGCCGTCAGCCTCCATGAGAAACGCCCATAGGCGGGCGACCTCTGCGAACGATCACGTCGACAGAGGCCCTCTCCGGGCTCATCCATCCATGAAAGGATGGGGTCGTCCCGGTGGAGGCGCAGGTTCAATTGCGCCGGAAGTCGCGGCTTATGGCGGAAAAGCAAGGCGATGTCGACTCCGTTTCTCGCGACGAAAGGCGACCACACAAAGGGTTTCTGCGTTGCAGCATGGGCTGGCGCGTTCGGATCCCGCTGATACGGTTCCTGTCCGGCCTCCCCGCTGAGAGACGACCTACATGACCCAATCCCCCGAGTTTCCCCACGACCGCCTCCGCGACGAAGTCCGGCTTCTGGGCGCCTTGCTGGGCGAAGTGATCCGCGACGAGGGCGGCCAGGATCTCTACGACCGTATCGAGGCGGTGCGGCGGGCCTCGGTGGCCTATCACCGCGACCCGGCCTCGGACGACGCTTCGGAGCTGGAGCGGCTGCTGGGCGAGCTGTCGCTGGATCAGGCCATCGGCCTGACGCACGGCTTCGCCGCCTTCTCCCTGCTGGCCAACGTCGCCGAGGATCGCGCAGGCAAGCGCCGCGCCCAGGCCCAGGCCGAGGCCGGCGAGCGCGCCGACACCCCCGAAGGCGTGCTTAAGCGTCTGGCCGAGGCGGGCGCCGACAGGGACGCCGTGCGCGACCTGCTGGCCCAGGCCCTGATCTCGCCGGTGCTGACCGCCCACCCGTCCGAGGTGCGCCGTAAGAGCGTCATCGACCGCACCACGGCGGTCGGCGAACTGCTGGACGGCTGCGACCGCGACGGGATCGCCTGCGACGCCGACACCCTGAAGGCCGCGCTGCGCCGCCAGATCGTCATCCTGTGGGCCACGCGGCTGACCCGCGCCTCGGCCCTGGTGGTGCAGGACGAGATCGACACCGTGGTCGACTGGCTGCAGCGCATCTTTCTTCATGTCGCCCCGGCCCAGCTGGCCGAGTGGCGCCGCCTGCTCGACGCGCCGGACCTGACGCCCTTCGTGCGCATCGGCTCCTGGGTCGGCGGCGATCGCGACGGCAACCCCAATGTCGACGCCGACACCCTGCGCGCCGCCTTCCGCAGCCAGGCCCGGGCGGCGCTGGGCTTCTATCTGGACGAGGTGCACGCCCTGGGCGCCGAACTCAGCCTGTCCATCGACCTGACCCGCGTCACGCCCGAACTGGCCGCCCTGGCGCAAGGGTCGGGCGACGCCTCCATCCAGCGCGCGGATGAACCCTATCGCCGGGCGCTCAGCCAGATCTACGCCCGGCTGTCGGCCGCCCACCCCGCCCTGACCGGCGAGCCGACGCCGCGCCCGGCCCGCTTTGACGCCCCGGCCTATGACGGACCCGACGCCTTCCGCGCCGACCTGAACATCCTGCATGACAGCCTGGTGCGGACCCACGGCGCCGTCTTCGCCGACGACCGGCTGGCGCGGCTGATCACGGCGGCGGACGTGTTCGGCTTCCACATGGCGACGCTGGACCTGCGCCAGAATTCGGACGTGCATCAGCGCGTGGTCGCCGACCTGCTGAAGGTCGCGGGCGTCTGCCCCGACTACGCCGCCCTGGACGAGGCCGAACGGCTGGCCGTGCTGGCGCGCGAACTGGCCAGTCCCCGTCCCCTCTTCTCCCCCTATGCCGACTACGCGGCCGAGACGCTGAAGGAGCGCGCCATCCTTCAGGCCGCCGCCGAGGCCCTTTCGACCTTCGGCCCGCAGGCGATCCGCACCCACATCGTGTCCAAGACCGACGCCGCCTCGGACATGCTGGAGGTCTATCTGCTGCTCAAGGAGGTCGGCCTCTACGACCCGGCCGATCCCGGCGCCTGCCCCATTCAGGCCGCCCCCCTGTTCGAGACGATCGACGACCTGCGCGCCGCCCGCGCCACCCTGGAGCGCGTCCTGGCCGAGCCTTCCGCCCGCGCCGTGGCCGAGGCGCGCGGGGTGCAGGAGGTGATGATCGGCTATTCGGACTCCAACAAGGACGGCTCCTACCTGACCTCGGGCTGGGAGCTGCACGAGGCCTCGCGCGCCCTGCTGGAGGTCACGCGCGCGGCGGGGGTGCGGCTCCAGCTGTTCCACGGCCGGGGCGGCGCCGTGGGGCGCGGCGGCGGCTCCGCCTTCTCAGCGGTGCTGGGCCAACCCGCCGGCACCGTCGCGGGCCGCATCCGCGTCACCGAACAGGGCGAGGTCATCGCCAACAAATACGGCGAGCCGGAAGTGGCCCAGCGCAACCTCGACGCCCTGACCTGCGGAACCCTGCTGGCCTCGCTGGGGCCGCAGTCCGACGCGGGCTACAGCGCCGAGCACGGGGCCGCGGCCGCGCGCCTGTCGGCCGCCTCGATGAAGGCCTATCGGGCCCTCGTCTATGAGACGCCGGGCTTCGTCGACTATTTCCGCGCCGCCACCCCCATCGCCGAGATCGCCGACCTGAAGATCGGCTCGCGCCCGGCCAGCCGCACCGCCTCCCCCGCCATCGAGGATCTGCGCGCCATTCCCTGGGTGTTCAGCTGGTCGCAGTCGCGGGTCATGCTGCCCGGCTGGTTCGGCTTCGGCTCGGCGGTTCAGGGCGAAGACCCGGCCGAACTGCGCGCCATGGCCGAGACCTGGCCCTTCTTCCGCACCGTGGTCCAGAACATGGAGATGGTGATGGCCAAGGCCGACATGGCCATCGCGCGCCGCTACGCCGGCCTGGTCCCCGACGCCGCCCTGGCCGAGCGCATCTATGACGCCATCCGCGCCGAATGGGACCGCACCGTCGCGGCCGTCCTGTCGATCACCGGCCAACAGACTCTATTGGGCGGCCAGCCCGAACTGGACCGGCTGATCCGCCAGCGGATGCCCTATGTCGAGCCGCTGAACCATGTGCAGATCGAGCTGATCCGGCGTCGCCGCGCAGGCGACGACGACCCGCGCGTCAGCAACGGCATCCTGCTCGCCATCAACGGCGTGGCGGCGGGCCTCCGGAACAGCGGCTGATCACAGCCACCGGGTCCGCTTGAAGGTGACGTAAAGGCCGATGCAGATGGCGACGATCAAGGCCAGCACCGCCGGATAGCCATAGGTCCAGCGCAGCTCGGGCATATGCTCGAAATTCATGCCGTAGATGCCCGCCACCGCCGTCGGCGTCGCCAGGATGGCGGCCCAGGCGGCCAGCTTGCGGGTGATGACGCCCTGGCGCTGCTGTTCCAGCAGGTTGGACACCTCGAACACCGAGGCCAGGATGTCGCGCAGGCCCGCCGCGCGGCTGGCGACGCGGCGCACATGGTCGGCCACGTCGCGGAAGTAGGGCCGCACCTCGCGGTCGATGCAGGGCAGGTCCAGCGACTGCAACTTGACGCAGAGCTCCTCCATCGGCCCCAGCACCCGGCTGAACTTCACCAGTTCGCGACGCAACTGGAACAGGCGGGTGATGTCGTCGCGCGACAGGAAGCTGTCCAGCGCGACCTGCTCCATCTCCAACACCTTGTCCTCGATGGCGTCGATGATGGGGATGTAGCCGTCGACGATGAAGTCCAGCACCCCGTGCAGGATGAAGTCCGGCCCGTGGCTCAACTGGTGCGGCGAGGCCTCCAGTTGGGCGCGCAACTGGGTGTGCGCCCGCGCCGATCCATGGCGGATGGTGATGACGTAGTTGGGGCCGAGGAAGACGTGGGTCTCGCCATACAGGATGCGGTCGCCCTTGGCCTGGGCCGTGCGGGCGACGATGAAGAGTTCGGAGCCGTAGACCTCCAGCTTGGGGATCTGATGCGCCGACAAGGCGTCCTCGACCGCCAGGGGGTGCAGGTGGAAACGGCGCACCAGGACGTCGAACTCTTCATCCGACGGCTCGTGCAGGCCGATCCAGAGGTACTCCCCCCTGGCCAGGCTCAGCCCCTGAGCCGTCAGCGGCGCTTCGCGCACCCGCTTGCCGTCCTTGTAGACGTAGGAGGCGACGACGCTCATGGGCGCTCCTTCTTTGCTGTGCCGCGATCAGAAGGCTCCGCCTTCTCGACCCGACGCAGCCCGTGACACAGCCAAGGCTTACGCCACCCCGGCCGAAATAGAAAAGGCCCGGCGGATTTCTCCGCCGGGCCCCCTCTTTGGTTGGGCCGCGGTCAGAAGGCTTTCGCCTTCTCGACCCGACGCGGCCCTAGGCGCCCAACGGGCCTCAAGTAGCCCGAAGGGCGGTAGGCCCACTTAAGAAACCGGGAAGCCGCGCACCTTCAGCAGGGCCGCCACGTCCGGGTTGCGGCCGCGGAACTGGCGATAGGCGTCGCCGCGATCCGTGGTGTTGCCCGGCGCCAGGATGATCGACTTGAAGCGGCCGCCGATGTCCGGATTGAAGACGTCGCCCGACTCCTCGAAGTAGGCCCAGGTGTCGGCGTCCATCACTTCCGACCACAGGTAGGAGTAGTAGCCGGCCGAATAGGCGTCCGAGGTGAACAGGTGATTGAACTGCGGCAGGCGGTGCCGCATCACGATCTCCTTGGGCATGCCCAGACGGCCCAGCGAGGCTTTTTCGAAGGCGTCGATGTCGGTCGGCGGCGTCGCCTGGGTGTGCAGGTCCATGTCGACCAGGGCCGAGGACAGGTAGCTGACCGTGGCGTAGCCCTGGTTGAAGGTCGAGGAGGCCTCAATCTTGTCCACCAGCGCCTGCGGCATCGGCTGCTTGGTCTCGACGTGCTTCATGTAGCCGTCGAGGATCGGGCGGCTCAGCACCCAGTGCTCGTGCACTTGCGACGGATATTCCACGAAGTCGCGCGGCGTGTTGCCGAACGACGGATAGGTCACCACCGACGAGAAGTAGTGCAGGGCGTGGCCGAACTCGTGGAACAGGGTCTCGGCGTCGTCCAGCGAGATCAGCAGCGGCTGACCGTCCGGCGCCTTGACGAAGTTGTTGTTGTTCGACGCCAGGATCGGCTTGGAGCCGGTCAGCTTCGAGAACGAGCGGTAGGTCGTCATCCAGGCGCCCGAACGCTTGCCCGGACGGGCGAAGTCGTCGGCGTAGAACAGGCCGATCAGCTTGCCGGTGGCCTTGTCCGTGACCTCATAGGTGGTCACGTCCGGCTCGAAGGTCGAGACCTGGCCCTTGGGCAGTTGCTTGAAGACGAAGCCGTACAGGCGCTCTGCCATGTAGAAGGAGGCCGCGCGCACGGCGTGCAGCTCGAAGTAGGGCTTCAGCTCGTTCTGATCGAGGTCATACTTCGCCTTACGCACCTTCTCGGCGTAGTAGAGGTAGTCCCACGGCTCGATGTCGTGGCCGGCGATCGCCTTCATGTCGGCGACTTCCTCGGCGACGCGGGCCTTGGCTGGCGCCCAGACGCGCTGCATCAGGTCCATCGCCGCGGCCGGGGTCTTGGCCATGGTGTCCTGCATGCGCCATTCGGCGTGGTTGCCGAAGCCCAGCAGGCGGGCGCGCTGCTGACGCAGGGCGACGATGCGGGCGATGGTCGACTTGGTGTCGTTGGCGTCGCCGTTGTCGCCGCGCTTGGCGAACTTGGTCCACACCTGCTGGCGCAGGGCGCGGTCGTCGGCGAAGGTCAGGAAGGGATCGACGCTGGAGCGGGTGTTGACGATGGCCCAGCCCTGGACGTTGCGCGTGCGCGCAGCCGCCGCGGCGGCGGCCTTGTTCGATTCCGGCAGGCCCTTCAGACCGGCCTCATCGGCGATGACGGTCCAGGTGTTCTCGTCGGCCACCACCTTCTGGCCGAAGCCGGTGAAGGCGTTCGACAGGTCGGTGTTGATGCGGCCCAGCTCGGCCTTGCCGGCGGCGTCCAGAGCGGCGCCGTTGCGCACGAAGGCGTCGCGGCTGCGCTCGGCCAGACGCTTCTGCTGGGCGTTCAGGCCCGCCGCGTCGGCGCCGTCGGCCACGGCCTTGATGCGGGCGAACAGCTTCTCGTTGAAGGTGATCTCGTCCGAGGCGGCCGACAGGATCGGCGACAGCTCGGTCTCCAGAACGTCCCACTGCTCGCCGCCGATGTTCGACGTCATCACGCTGAACACGTTCAGGGCGCGGTCCAGCGGCTCGCCCGCCATCTCCATCGCCGCCATGGTGTTGGCGAAGGTCGGGGCTTCGGCGTTGTTCGCGATCGCGGCGATGTCGGCGCGTTGCAGTTCAATGCCTTCCAGGATGGCTTCGCGCATCTTGGGCGCCGTCACCTTGTCCCAGGGCGGCACGCCCTCATACGGACCGGTCCAGGGCTGCAGCAGCTCGGCGCGCGGCGCGGTCGCCGGCAGGACGGCGCGGGCGATACGGGCCTCATCGGCGGTCGTCAGGGCGGCGACGGCGCCGCTCACGGCGCTCTCCACGGCCCCGGCCGAGGCGCAGCCCGACAGGGCGAAGAGGCTCGCGCCCCCGATGAGAAGATGGCGTCTGTGCATCCAGGTCTCCCAACCATTGCTGTTTCGGACGTCCTTCGGCGCAAGGGCTTTTGGCGTCGCATAAATCCGGTTTAGTCCTAACTATTGGACGGCGAAACCCCGCGAGGCTAAAGGCCGCTGCATGGCGATAGGCGTTTTCGACTCCGGCGTGGGGGGCCTGACGGTCCACCGCGAACTCACGACCCGCTTTCCGACGCGGGACTTCATCTATCTGGGCGATCAGGCCCACGCGCCCTATGGCGGGCGCGGCGGCGAGGACATCGTCGCGCTGACCCGCGCCGGGTGCGAGCGCCTGTTCGAGGCCGGCGCCTCGGTGGTGATCCTGGCCTGCAACACCGCCTCGGCCATCGCCCTTCGCCGCCTGCAGCAGACCTGGATTCCGGGGATGCGCGAAAAGCTGGGCCGGCCGGTCAACATCCTGGGCATCATCGTCCCGACCATCGAGGCGGCCACCGGCCTGCCCTGGTCGTTCGAGGCCGAGCGCGAAAGCCGCCTGGAGGGCGAGAAGAAGGAGGCGATCGACATCACCGGCGTCTTCTGCACCGCCGCCACCGCCATGAGCCGCGTCTATGAGATCGAGATCGACAAGCGCCGCGACGACCTGGCCGTCTTCACCGAAGCCTGCCCCGGCCTGGCGGGCCTGATCGAGCTGGGCGCCCCGGCCGAGGAGCTGAAGGTGGTGGTCGACGACCACGTCGACGCCCTGCGCCGCCGCATCGGCCGCCACCCGGACAAGGCCATCCTGGGCTGCACCCACTATGAGATCGTGGCCGACCTGTTCGCCCAGGCCCTTCCGCCCGGCGTCCAGGTCATCAGCCAGCCCGCCGCCGTGGCCGACTCGCTGGAGCGCTATTTCGACCGCCACCCGGAATACGACCTGGGCGCGTCGGCGCGCCGCGACTTCTTGACCACGGGCACGCCCGGCCCGCAGTCGGATCTGGTCGCCCAGTTCTGGGGCGCGCCCCTGACGTTCGATCCGGCCTAGGCCGACGCCCCCTACTCGGCGGAGCCTGACGCGTTGCGGCGCTGGCCGAAGGTCGGCGCTCGCTCCTTCTGCTGCGCCCAATAGGCGGGGCCGTCGTCGGGCTTGAACATGGTGCGCGGGACGCCGTTGCGATCCACGACGGCGAAGGTGTTGGTCGAGGCCTGATAGAAAAGGGTGTCGCCGTTCGGCCGCTTGACCGTCTCGGTTCCCCTCGGCGCGTCCTCGGTGAAGGCCCGCACCTTCTGAAGATAGTCATCGGCCGACGTGGCGCCGAAATCCGCGCCGTTGCGCGCATAAAGCCTCTGCACCTTGGCGTCGGCGGTCTCGCGCCGATTGGCGGTGACGGGCGGCTTGGCCGCTTCGACCGCAGCCGTCTCGACCGCAGCATCCGGCGCCCCCGCCGAAGTCAGGCCGACCGGCTCGGCCGCGCTTCTCTCGCGCGTCTCCACCGCCGAACCGCCGTTGTCGCACCCGGCCAGCACCAGCACCGTCGCGGCCAGCGCCGCTGTCACCCGCATCCGCATGGAAACCCCTCCCGACATTCCGTCGAACACAGTTAGGCACAAGATTTTTGTTCCGACAATGTTCCATTTACACCCGCACCAACCAGACCGCTTTGTCTCGACGCCGTCACGCGACGCGGCTACAGATTTCCGCATGACCGCACCCTCGCTTTCCGGCCGCAAGGTTCTGCTGATCGTCGGCGGCGGCATCGCCGCCTATAAGGCGCTGGAGCTGATCCGCCTGCTCAAGAAGGCGGACGCCGAGGTCATGACCGTCCTGACCAAGGCCGGGGCCGAGTTCGTCACCCCCATGTCGCTGGCGGCCCTGACCGGCCATCCGGTGCGGCAGGCTCTGTTCATGCCGGAAGACGAGACGGCCATGGGCCATATCGAGCTGTCGCGCTGGGCCGATCTGGTGGTGGTGGCGCCCGCCACGGCCGGGCTGATCGCCAAGGCGGCCAACGGCATGGCCGACGACCTGGCCTCGACCACGCTTCTGGCCACGGACAAGAAGGTGCTGCTGGCCCCGGCCATGAACGTGCGCATGTGGCTGCACCCGGCGGTTCAGGCCAATGTCGCGCGGCTGAAAGGCTTCGACGGCTTTCACGGCATGGCCGTGGTCGGGCCGGACGACGGCGTCATGGCCTGCGGCGAGTTCGGGCCGGGCCGCATGGCCGAGCCGCCGGTCATCTTCGACACGATCGCCCGCCTGCTGGCCGGACCGGACGGCCGCCCGCTGGCCGGCAAGACCGCCGTCGTCACCGCCGGACCGACCTTTGAACCCATCGATCCTGTGCGCGGCCTGACCAACCGCTCCAGCGGCAAGCAGGGCTACGCCGTCGCCGCCGCCCTGGCCGAGCTGGGGGCGCAGGTGACGCTGATCTCCGGTCCCGTGGCGCTGGATGCGCCCGTCGGCGTCAACCGCGTCTGGGTCGAGGCCGCGACAGAGATGAAGGCCGCCGTCGAAGCGGCTCTTCCCGCCGACATCGCCGTGATGAGCGCCGCCGTGGCCGACTGGCGCGTGGACGGCGTCGCCTCGGGCAAGATCAAGAAGAAGCCGGGCGGTCCGCCGTCCCTGGCCCTGATCGAGAACCCCGACATCCTGGCGGGCGTCTCCGCCCCCGGTCCGCGCCGTCCGAAACTGGTGGTCGGCTTCGCCGCCGAGACCAGCGACCTGGAGGCCAACGCCCGCGCCAAGCTGTCGCGCAAGGGGTGCGATTGGATCGTCGGCAACGACGTGTCCGACGAGGTCTTCGGCTCGGACGGCAACGCCGTGACCCTGTTCACCCAGAATGGCGCCGAACCCTGGCCGCGCCAGTCCAAGACCGAGGTGGCGCGCAAGCTGGCCCTGCGCATCGCCGATCACTTCAAGGCCTGAGAGAGACCCTCCCCGACATGACCGTCATCCGCGTCGAACGCCTGCCCCACGCCGAGGGCCTGGCCCTGCCCGCCTATGAGACCCCCGGTTCGGCCGGCATGGATCTGCGCGCCGCCCTCGGCGAGGGCGAGACCGTGGTGCTGGAGCCGGGTCAACGCAAGCTGATCCCCACCGGCCTGAAGATCGCGCTGGAGCCCGGCTATGAGGCCCAGGTGCGCCCGCGCTCGGGCCTGGCGCTGAAGCACGGAATCTCGGCGCCCAATTCGCCCGGCACCATCGACAGCGACTATCGCGGCGAGGTCGGGGTCATCCTGATCAACCTCGGCGAGCTGCCGTTCGAGATCAAGCGCGGCGACCGCATCGCCCAGATGGTCATCGCCCGATACGAACAGGCGCAAATGATCGAGGTCGAAGCGGTGGACGAGACCGCACGCGGAGCCGGCGGCTTCGGCTCAACCGGACGTTGACCGCGACTTTGCTTTCACACCCGTAGATAATGGTCTAGCGTGATCGCCATGAACACGCTGGACCAGCTCGTCTATTGCAGCCGCTCGCGACTGGCCCCGGAGGAGGAGGCGTCGGCGATGACGGACATCGTCCATATCGCCGCCTTCCTGAACGCTCGCAACGGCATCACCGGCGCGCTGACCCTACAGGACGGCGTGTTCGTGCAGGTTCTCGAAGGAACGCCGACAGCTCTGGATATTCTGATGCTCCATCTGCATTTCGATGAGCGTCATGAAGAAATCGAGGTCGTCGCTCGTGGCCAGATCGAGCGCCGCGCCTTCCCGGCTTGGGGCATGACGGCGCCGGCGCGTGGCCGGTGCGAAGCGCTCCGCCGCTTGATCGACAGCCGCTCCAACGATCTGGGCGCCTGGCGCGCGGCCATGGGCGCCCTTCTGGCCGAACCCGCCTGACCGGAAGGACGTTGCGCTCAAGCAGCGAGCCGCCGCGCGGCGAGCGATAGCACAGGGGCGCGCCAGCGCCCCCAACATCAAGCCTGACGGAAGCCCAACACGTCCTGCATGTCGTAGAGACCGGGACGACGGTTGCGCACCCAGGCGGCGGCGGCCACGGCGCCCTTGGCGAACAGGCTGCGGTCCATGGCCGAATGCGACAGGGTCAGCATCTCGTCTTCCGAGGCGAACATCACGGTATGGTCGCCGATCACCCCGCCCGCCCGCAGGGAGGCGAAGCCGATCTTGCCCGTTTCGCGCGGGCCGGTGATGCCGTCGTAAGGGGCGCTGCGCAGTTCCTTCAGGTCGCGGCCACGGCCGTTGGCCGCCGCCTCGCCCAGCATCAGGGCCGTGCCCGAGGGAGCGTCGACCTTGCGCCGGTGATGGGTCTCCAGCACCTCGATGTCCCAGTCGCGCGCATCCAGCCGCAGGGCCGCGTGCTCGACCAGGCCGATCAGGATGTTCACGCCCAGGGAGAAGTTGCCGCTCATGACGATGGCGATCTTGTCGGCGGCGGCCTCGATCTCGGCCTCCTGCTCGGGCGTCAGGCCGGTCGAGCCGACGACCAGCGCCGGTCCGCCCGCCGCAGCGCAAGCCTTGGCCAGGGCGACCGAAGCCTCGGGCGTCGAGAAGTCGATGATGACGTCGCACAGCTTCAGATCGACCGTCTCGCCGCGATCGAAACGGGCGGCCACCACCACGTCCTCGCGGGCGTCCAGAACCTGTGAAACGGCGCGGCCCATGCGGCCCCGGGCGCCGGAGATGCCGGCGTGGAAGATGTCGCTCACGCGGTCTCTTTCGGATTATCGGCGTCGCCGCCCAGGATGTCGGCCCAGAAACGCTTGGCCTTGCCCGCGAAACTGGTGTTGCGGGGCGTCTGGGTTTCGCCCAGGGAGGCGGCCAGTTCGGACAGCAGCTCCTTCTGACGCGCGGTCAGATCGGTCGGCGTCTCCACGAACAGCTCGACCACCAGATCGCCGCGGCCGCGCCCGTTCAGGTGCGGCATCCCCTTGCCCTTGATGCGGACGGTCTTGCCGGTCTGGGCGCCCGCAGGCACCTCGACCGCCGCCTTGCACTTGCCGTCGCAGGCGTCGGAAACCAGACAGGGGGCGTCGACGATGCCGCCCAGGGCCGCCACCGTCATCGGCACCGGCACCGTGACCAGCAGGTCCAGGTTGTCGCGCTCGAACAGTTCATGCGGCAGCACCGACAGGAAGACATAGAGGTCGCCGCGCGGCCCGCCGCGCTGGCCGGCCTCGCCCTCGCCCGACAGGCGGATGCGCGAGCCGTCATCCACGCCCGCCGGCACCTTGAGGCTGAGCTTGCGGGTCTTGCGGACCTGGCCGTGGCCCCGGCAGGTGGTGCAGGGGTCGGCGATCATCTCGCCCGAACCGCCGCAGCGGGGGCAGGTGCGCTCGACCTGGAAGAAGCCGTTGGCCTGGCGCACGCGCCCGGCGCCGCCGCAGGTGTTGCAGATGGTCGGCTTGGTGCCCGCCTTGGCCCCCGAGCCGTCGCAGACCTCGCAGGTCATCAGGGTCGGGATGGCGATCTCGACCTCGGCGCCCTTATAGGCCTGCTCCAGGGTGATCTCGAGGTCGTAGCGCAGGTCCGAGCCGCGACGCGGCCCGTGGTTCTGGCGTCCGCCGCCGCCCCGGCCGCCGAACGCGTCCCCGAAAGCGTCGCCGAAGACCTGGGAGAAGATGTCGTTGATGTCGTGGAAGCCCTGGCCGCCTTGGCCGAAGGGATTGCCCCCGCCCGCGCCGCCGCCCACGCCCGCATGGCCGAAGCGGTCATAGGCCGCGCGTTTCTGCTCGTCCGACAGGACGGTATAGGCCTCGGAGATTTCCTTGAAGCGGGCCACGGACTCTTCGGAGCCGCCGTTGCGGTCGGGGTGGTGCTCCATCGCCAGCTTGCGATAGGCGCTCTTGAGCACGGCCGCATCGACCGTCCGCTCGACCCCCAGAATCTCGTAATAGTCACGTTGCGCCATCAGGCGTTCGTCCTCTTACTTTCCCGCCGCGCCAGGGTTCTGTTCGGCCTCTCTTGATCTGGAGGCGCTCCGTTCGCGGATGACCGACGGCCTGCCTGATGACATGGGCGCCCGGTCGAATGATGCAAGTTTCATGAAACGGCCCCGCCTGCCGTCTGGCAAGCGGGGCCGAACATCAGCGGGGCGCCGGTTTAGGCGTCCTTCTTCTCGTCCGTGTCCGAGACTTCCTCGAACTCGGCGTCGACCACGCCGTCGTCGGCGGGCTGGCCTTCAGCGGCGCCGTCGGCCCCGCCCTGCTGGGCGGCGTACATGGCCTCGCCCAGCTTCATCGAGGCCTGAGCCAGGGTGTTGGTCTTCTCGCGAATGGCCTCGGGGTCCGTGCCGTCCTTGGCCGACTTCAGATCGTCCAGAGCCGACTGGATGGTCGCCTTGGTCGCGTCGTCGATCTTGTCGCCGTGCTCGGCCAGAGCCTTCTCGGTCGAGTGGACCAGGCTGTCGGCGCCGTTCTGGGCCTCGACCAGCTCCTTGCGGGCCTTGTCGGCCGCGGCGTTGGCCTCGGCTTCCTTGACCATGTTCTCGATGTCGGCGTCCGACAGGCCGCCGTTGGCCTGGATGCGGATCGACTGCTCCTTGTTCGTCGCCTTATCCTTGGCCGTCACGTGGACGATGCCGTTGGCGTCGATGTCGAAGGCGACCTCGATCTGCGGCATGCCGCGCGGCGCGGGCGGAATGCCCATCAGGTCGAACTGACCCAGCACCTTGTTGTCGGCGGCCATCGGGCGCTCGCCCTGGAAGACGCGGATCGTCACGGCCGACTGATTGTCGTCAGCGGTCGAGAAGACCTGGGCCTTCTTGGTCGGGATCGTCGTGTTGCGCTCGATCAGGGGCGTGAACACGCCGCCCAGGGTCTCGATGCCCAGGGTCAGCGGAGTCACGTCCAGCAGCAGCACGTCCTTGACGTCGCCTTGCAGCACGCCCGCCTGAACGGCGGCGCCCAGGGCCACGACCTCGTCGGGGTTCACGCCCTTGTGCGGCTCCTTGCCGAAGAATTTCTTCACGGCTTCCTGAACCATCGGCATGCGGGTCATGCCGCCGACCAGCACCACTTCATCGATGTCCGAGGCCTTCAGGCCCGCGTCCTTCAGCGCCTTGGCGCAGGGCTCGATGGTGCGCTGAACCAGGTCGTCGACCAGGGCTTCCAGCTTGGCGCGCGACAGCTTGATGTTCAGGTGCAGCGGGCCCGAAGCGTTCATGGTGATGAACGGCAGGTTGACCTCGTACTGGGTCGTCGAGGACAGCTCCTTCTTGGCCTTTTCGGCCTCTTCCTTCAGGCGCTGCAGGGCCAGCTTGTCCTGGCGCAGGTCGACGCCCTGCTCCTTCTTGAACTCGTCAGCCAGGTAGTCGACCAGACGCAGGTCGAAGTCCTCGCCGCCCAGGAAGGTGTCGCCGTTGGTCGACTTCACCTCGAACACGCCGTCGCCGATCTCCAGGATCGAGACGTCAAAGGTGCCGCCGCCCAGGTCGTAGACGGCGATCTTCTGACCGTCGTTCTTCTCAAGACCATAGGCCAGGGCGGCCGCGGTCGGTTCGTTGATGATGCGCAGGACTTCCAGACCGGCGATCTTGCCGGCGTCCTTGGTCGCCTGACGCTGGGCGTCGTTGAAGTAGGCCGGAACGGTGATGACGGCCTGGGTGACCTTCTCGCCCAGATAGGCCTCTGCGGCTTCCTTCATCTTGCCCAGGGTGAAGGCCGAGACCTGCTGGGGCGAATAGTCCTTGCCGTGCGCCTGGACCCAGGCGTCGCCGTTCGGGCCCTTGACGATCTCGAAGGGCACCATGCCCTTGTCCTTGGCCACCACCGGATCGTCATAGTTGCGGCCGATCAGGCGCTTGATGGCGAAGAAGGTGTTGGCGGGGTTGGTCACCGCCTGACGGCGCGCAGGCTGGCCGACGAGGATTTCACCGCCGTCCTGGATCGCGACCACCGACGGGGTGGTGCGGGCGCCTTCGGCGTTTTCGATGACCTTGGGGTTCTTGCCGTCCATGACGGCGACGCACGAGTTGGTCGTGCCGAGGTCGATGCCGATGATCTTGGCCATGGGCTTGTCTTTTTCACTCCTTGCGGCGGGCGATGCGGCGGCCTCGGAAAATCAAGCGCCGCGCGTGACCGCCCCCAGTTGGGCTTTTGAGATTGTGCCTCGCCGGACGACGCCCGGTTCGGCGGTGGATGGGGTCGGCGGACAAACCCCTAACGAAAAGGGGGTTATCGCCGGATTGGCTCGGATATGGGAAAGACCGCAGGGGCTGCAAGGCCTTCCGCCCGGTTCCGGCCAGATTCCGCGCCTTATGGCGGACAAGGCGGCGCGGCGCCGCTAAATTCGGTCGATGATCCCGCAAAACCGCCTGCAATCGTCCAGAAAAGAGCTGAGGGAAGCGCCGACGGCCCTGCCCGGCTTTCGCCTGTGGCCCGGCCTGCTGGACGCCGCTGAACAGGCAGAACTGCTGGCCGAGGTGCGGCGAGGGCTTGAGGCGGCGCCCCTCTATCGCCCCGTCACGCCGGGCGGGCGGCCCTTCTCGGTGCGGATGAGCAATTTCGGCGCCCTGGGCTGGGTGTCGGACCGCGCGGGCTATCGCTATCAGCCGACCCATCCCGTGACCGGCGCATCCTGGCCCGCCATTCTCGACCGGTTGCTGAACCTGTGGGACGCCCTGACCGGCTGGCCGAGCCCGCCCGACGCCTGCCTGGTCAACCTCTATCAGGGCGAGGCCAAGATGGGCCTGCATCAGGACAGGGACGAGCGCGACCTGACGGCGCCCGTGCTGTCGATCTCCCTAGGCGACACGGCGGTGTTCCGCATCGGCCCAGCCGAAGGCGGCGCCACCCACAGCGTGCGCCTGGCCTCCGGCGACGTCTGCGCCCTGACCGGCCCGGCGCGGTTGGCGCGTCACGGGATCGACCGGCTGCTGGCGGGCTCGTCGCGGCTGCTGCCCGGCGGCGGACGAGTCAACCTGACCCTGAGGGTCGCGGGCTAGGCGGAAAGACTCGACGGCGCGCAAAAAGCCGGGGCACTGTCACGCCTTCCACAGCGCCAACCGGAGACCCGAGATGACCCTGATCACCCGGCCCGAGGGCCTGAGCCCCGACCAGATCGCCCCCAGCCGCCGCAGCCTGGGCGCAGCCACGGCGGGCGGCCTGTTCTTCGCCGCCTACGCCCCCGCCGCCCTCAGCCAGTCGGCCCAGCCGATCGCCACCGACACGGCGGGCCTGATCACGGCCGACGCGGCCTATCCGGCGCCCGACGGCTTCGCCCTGCCCGCCTATGTCGCCCGACCCGAAGGCGCCGGCCCCTTCCCCGTCGTCATCGTCGTGTCCGAGATCTTCGGCGTGCACGAATACATCCGCGACGTCTGCCGCCGCCTGGCCAAGGCGGGCTATGCGGCCGTGGCCCCCGCCTTCTTCGTCCGCGTCCAGGATCCCGCCCCGCTCAGCGACATGCAGGCGATCCAGCGCATCGTCGCCGCCGCCGGCTACGACCAGGTGATGGGCGACATCGGCGCCACGCTGGACTGGATCGGCGCCCAGCCCTGGGCCAAGGCCGACAAGGTCGGGATCACCGGCTTCTGCTGGGGCGGCAAGGTGGTGTGGCAGGCCATGGCCCGCTTCCCGACGCTGGACGCCGGGGTCGCCTGGTACGGCCGCCTGTCCCCCGCCGCCACGGCCACTGACGAGCAGAAGACGGCGGGCCGCCCCTGGCCCATCGACCTGGCGGGCGAACTGAAGGCGCCGGTGCTGGGTCTCTATGGCGGCCAGGACAGCGGCATTCCCAACGACACGGTCAAGGCGATGAACGACGCCCTGAGCGCCGCGGGCCGGAGCGACAGCTCCATCATCCTCTATGACGGCGCCCCGCACGGCTTCCACGCCGACTATCGCGCCTCCTATCGCGAGGCGGACGCGAAGGACGGCTGGCGGCGGCTGCTGGCGCTGTTCAATTCGAGATTGAAAAACTGACCCTTCCTTCCGCTCGCCCCGGCGGACGCCGGGGCCCAATGCTTTGGCCGCAAGCGCGGCGCGGGAAGCCAAGCAAAGAAAAACGGCCCGACGCATCTGCGCCGGGCCGTCGTCGTTTCAGCGCGCGAAGACCATCAGGCCTTGGCGTCGAAATTCCCGCCGGTCGTGTTCGGGTCCGCATAGGCGCCGCCCGCCGCGGCGCCCGAGCCCTTGGCCGCGACCACCACCATGGCCGCGCGCACGGTGCGGCCGAACAGGGCGTAGCCCGGCTGCAGCGTCTGGATGACGGCCCCGCCCGGCACGGTGTCCGAAGGCTGCTCCATCATCGCCTGATGCAGGTGCGGATCGAAGGCGTCGCCCGGCGCCGGATCGACGCGGGTCAGGCCGTTGGCCTCGAAGGCCGACAGCAGGGACTTCTGCGTCAGCTCCAGCCCCGTGACCATGGCGGCCGCCGGACCGTCCGCATCCTTCGGCGCCGTCGCCAGACCGCGCTCCAGGGTGTCGGCCACGCTCAGCAGATCCTTGGCGAAGCGCTGAATGGCGTAGGCGCGGGCGTCGTTCTGCTGCGTCTCGGCGCGGCGCTTGACGTTCTCGGCCTCGGCCACGGCGCGCAGGGCGCGGTCCTTCCACTGATCGCGCTCGGCGATCAGGGCGTCGACCACAGCCATGTCGCCGTCGGCGCCTTCCGCCGCAGCATCCGCCTCGGACTCCTTGATGTCCTGCTCGAGTTGATCCCGGGTCTCGTCGTTGATGTCGTTCACGTCTCTTGTCCGTCCAGAATCCGGCCCAGCACCCGGGCGGTATAGTCCACCAACGGGATGACACGGGCGTAGTTCAACCGCGCGGGCCCGATGACGCCGATGGCGCCCAGCACCCGCTGCCGGCCCGACATATAGGGCGCCGCGATCACGGCGGAACCCGAAAGCGAAAAGAGTCGCGTTTCCGCGCCGATATAGATGCGCACGCCCTGAGCCGCGCCGACGTCGTCCAGCAGGCCGATCAGCTGCTCCTTCTGCTCCAGATCGTCGAACAGGACGCGCACCCGCTCCAGATCCTCGGCCGCGCGGGCGTCCTGCAACAGATTGCCGCGCCCGCGCACGATCAGGTTGCGGTCGTGGCCTGCGCCGCCCGCGCCGCCGCTCCAGGCCGCCAGCCCATCTTCGACCAAGCGGGCGGCGGCGGCGTCCAGATCGCGCCGGGCGGCCTCCATCTCGGCCTTCATCTCATGCCGGGCCTCGGCCAGCGGACGGCCCTTCAGCCGGGCGCTGAGGAAGTTGGACGCCTCCTGCAGGGTCGAGGGCGTGACGCCGGGCGCTAGGTTCATCAGCCGGTTCTCGACCACCCCGTCGTCGGCGACCAGCACGGCCAGCGCCTGTCCGCCGCCCAGGGCCACGAACTCCACATGACGCACGCCCGCCTCGCGCACCGGGCTGGCGACGATTCCCGCCCCGCCCGCCAGACCCGACAGCAGGGACGAGGCCGCATCCAGCGCCTCCTCGACATTGCGGCCGCCGCCCTTGGCGCCCAGAACGGCCAGCCGAGCGTCGATCTCGCGCCGTTCCTCCTGACCGATGTCGCCGACTTCCAGGAGACCGTCCACGAACAGCCGCAGGCCCGCATGGGTCGGCGCCCGCCCGGCCGATGTATGCGGCGAGGCCAGCAGCCCGGCCTGCGTCAACGCCTGCATGGTGTTGCGGATCGAAGCGGGCGACAGGTCCAGCCCGGCGCGCGACAGGGTGTGCGACCCCACCGGCTCGCCCGTCTCCAGATAGCTCTCGACCACCCGCCGAAAGATGTCGCGCGCCCGCGCGTCCAGCGTCGCCAGGCCCGGCGAGGGATGCAGCAGGCTCATGCCGCCATCCTCCGCGCCGCCCAGTCCGCGCGGGTCAGGCGATGGACCAGGCAGTCGTCCGTCCCGTTGAAAACGCGCCGCCCCTCCGGCCGGAAGCCCAGCCGCTGATAGAAACTATGCGCCTGCGTGTTGGAGTTGAGCGGATCGATCACCACCGCCTCGACCTGCGGCCGGGCGAAACAGGCGTCCAACGCCTGGGTCATCATCTGCGTCCCATGGCCCCGGTTCAGGGCGTCGGCCTCGCCGATCCAGATATCGAGGGCGCGCAGGTTCGGCTCGATCTCGCCCCAGTAGCCGTTGGGCTCGCCCGCCGGGTCGATGTCCAGCATGGCGCCGATCGGACGGCCGTCGACCTCGGCGATGAAGTAGCGGAAGACGTCGGACTGCGCAGCCAGCTCCTCGTCCCAGTCGGCGGCCTCATGATGGTCGGGGTCGTCGGTCAGGCAGGCGACGACATGCGGCGCCGTGTCCCAGCGCGCCAGGATCGCGGCGTCGGCGGCCAAGGCCGGACGAAGACGCACGACAGACGGGTCAGGGCGGGACAGGCTCATGGTTTCAGGATAAGCACGCGCCATCCCGCTTCCAAGGAATTCCCATGCGCCCGTCCGAACGCACCCCCGAACAACTCCGCACCGTCACGCTGGAAACCGGCGTCAACCGCTACGCCGAAGGCTCGTGCCTGGTGTCCTTCGGTCACACCAAGGTGCTGGTGACTGCCTCGATCGAGGAGAAGGTGCCGGGCTGGATGCGCAACACCGGCCAGGGCTGGGTCACGGCCGAATACGGCATGCTGCCCCGCGCCACCCACACGCGCGGCCGCCGCGAAGCCGCCGCCGGCAAGCAGTCGGGCCGCACCCAGGAAATCCAGCGCCTGATCGGCCGCTCCCTTCGCGCCGTGGTCGACCTCAAGGCGCTGGGCGAACGTCAGGTGCTGATCGACTGCGACGTGATCCAGGCCGACGGCGGCACGCGCACCGCCTCCATCACCGGCGCCTGGGTGGCGATGGCCTCGGCGCTCAACTACCTCAAGGACGAGGGCGTGCTGACGACCGATCCGATCCTGGATCAGGTGGCGGCCGTGTCCTGCGGCGTGTTCAACGACCTGCCGGTGCTGGACCTCGACTATGAGGAAGACTCCACCGCCGAGGCCGACAGCAACTTCGTCCTGACCGGCGCGGGCCAGATCGTCGAAATCCAGGCCACCGGCGAGAAGCGCGGCTTCAGCCGGGCCGAGTTCGACCGCCTATTCGAACTGGCCGAAATCGGCTGCACCGAACTGTTCGCCCTGCAGCGCGCCGCCGTCGAGGCCGCGCGCCGATAAGGCTTTTCGCGGAGCCGGATCGGGGCCATCGTCGTTGCAAAGGCGAACCCCGATCCCGGAGCCCCGCATGACCCGATCGCCCCTTCTGGCCTGCCTGATCCTCGGCGGCCTGCTCGCCGCCTGCCAGCCGCGCCCGGAGCCGGCGGCCTCCGCGCCGGCCCCGACGCCCGCGCCTTCCCCCGCCCGCGAGCCCGAGGCCCGCCTGCCCGAAGGCCCGGACATGGCGCCCCAGCCGGTTCCGATCGACGACCGGCCCTGCCTTGAGACCCTGGGCGAAGCGGCTTCGGCCCGCCTGGTCCAGCGCTGCATCGC
>NZ_MTHE01000010.1:0-93915 GCF_001956865.1 Brevundimonas sp. ZS04 | reverse complement strand
CGCCCTGCCCTATGACGCCACCGGCTACACCCTGGCGCTGCAGATGGGGGTCCAGTTCGACCGCATCCTCGACGGCTTCGAGGCGCCGACCGAGCGCGTCGCCGACGTCATGGCCCCGCCCCCCGGCAAGATCGAGGGCAATGGCCGCGCCGGCTGGCTGATCGATCATGCGCCGATCAACGGCTATCTGCTGACCAACCGCCTGCTGGCGGCGGGCGTGCCGGTCTACTGGCAGGAAGGCGAGACCCGCGCGGGCCGGGCGACCCTAGCGCCCGGCGCCCTGTGGATTCCGGCCGACGACAAGGCCCGCCCGATCGTCGAGGCGGCCGTGCGCGACCTGGGCCTGAACGCCCACGCCGTCGCCCGCGCGCCCGGCGGCGAGCGAATCACGCTGAAGCCCGTCCGCATCGGCCTGGTCGACCGTTACGGCGGCTCGATGGCCTCGGGCTGGACCAAGTGGATGCTCGAACAGTTCGAATATCCGTTCGAGGTCGTCTATCCGCAGCGCCTCGACGCGGGCGACCTGAACAAGGATTTCGACGTCCTGCTGTTCGCCTCGGACATGATCCCGGCCAACCTGTCCGCCGCCGCCCAGCGCCCGCAACCGGCGCCGGACAGCATCCCCGCCGAATACCGCAGCTGGCTGGGCCACATCACCGCCGAGAAGACCGTGCCCCAGCTGGACGCCTTCGCGCGGGCAGGCGGCAGCGTCGTCACCATCGGCTCGGCCCACCGCCTGGCCGCCGCCATGGGCGCGCCGGTGCAGGACGTGCTGACGGGCGCCGACGGCAAGCCTCTGGCCTCGACCGACTTCTTCATCCCCGGCGCGGTGATGAAGACCGAGGTCGACAACAGCCGCCCCCTGACCTTCGGCGCGCCGCGTCAGATGGACGTCTTCTTCAACCGCAATGCGGGCTTCCGCCACGCGGGCGACGGCGCGTCCCTGGTGCGCTATCCGCAGCAGGTCGCCGTCTCCAGCGGCTGGGCCATCGGCTCGGACAAGCTGGCGGGCGCCGACGCCGTGCTGGATCTGGAGCACGGTCAGGGCCGGGTCATCGTCCTGGGCCCCGACGTGGTCAACCGCGCCCAGGCCCGCGCCTCCAGCCGCCTGCTGTTCAACGCCCTGTTCTACGGCCCGGCTGCATCGCGCGACGCGGCCCGCTAATCAGACCGACCGAACAGGACAGGCCGCCCGGCGATCAACCGGGCGGCCTTTTTCGCGGGCCCAGTCGTGGAGAGTGAACGCGTCCGGATTCGCTTAACGAACTGGGGGCGGTCGTCATGAGGTCGCGTTCCGAAGCTGGGCGTGGTCGCGCCACTCCCACCGACCGAGAAGAATGATCAAGGACATCAGCAGGAGCACGCAGTTCACGGCCGCCAGGAAGATGTCGCCGTTGAGCGTGTGAAAGACGACCATGCCGCCGGCGACCGCCAGAAGGCCGATAGCGCCGACCAGCATGACCGAACGGAACAGCGACCAGGACATCAGCGGCGCCACGATGAACAGGGCGAGCGCCGTCTCGATCCCGCCGATCACACGCAGCAGTTCCGTATCGACCTGAGCCGGCCACGTCATCATCAGGGCCAGCAAGTCATGCTTCTGAGTGAGCTTGGCGTATCCGGCCCCGATGTAGAACATGGCCAGCCAGCTTTGCATGACCCACAGGAACAGGTGCGCGTACAGGCGTGAACGCCGCGCTGCGGGGGATGTCGGCCCAGGACGGCGCGCCCCTGCGACCCAGGAACGGGGAAGCATGATCGATCTCAATCGGCGGAAGTTGACAGAAAAGGCCCGGCGGGTCGGTTCAGCCCCGCGGTCCGGCCTGCAAGGCGGCGGCGGCGCGCGAAAGCCATCGCGTGCCGACGCCCGGCGTCTGGGCGATGCACCCCCAGCAGGTGGATGTAGAACATGGCCAGCCAGGTCTGCATGATCCGCAGGACACGCTGCATGCCGCCCCAAGAACGAGAACGCATGGTCAATCAGTCCTTCTGCGGCCCGGTTCCGGCCGCTTCGGGGAAATAGAGCCCCGTCACGGAATCCACAGCCATGCTCGCGGCCATGCGGCCGATGTCCCGGCGCGGACCGTAGGCGGCGCAGGGGTCCGGTGAGGGAATCTTGATCTCCTTGCGGGCCTTGGTGGCGAAGGCTTCTCTCACCGCGTCTCCCATCGGCTCGGCCATCTGCAAGGCGTCGCCGACGCGCGAGAGCGAAGGCGTGTCCATGCCCACCACCTGGGCGGTGCGCGCCCAGGAGATGGCGGCGATCTGGCGTCCGCCGCCCGGCTCCAGCAGCTCCGATTCCACAGCCAGTCCGCCGGTCGAACCCGGCACGCGCAGAGTGACGACAGGCACGACGAAGCCGCTGGCGGCGCTGACGACGGACCCCACGCGGCCGGTCGCTTCAAACCGTACGATGGCCGTGCGGACCGTCGCGGTCTTCGACGTCGGCGTCGTCACCACCGCAAAACGCTCGCTGACTTCGAAACAGATCTGACGATCCACCTCGCGCAGCACCATCGAACGCTCCGTCTCCGTCAGACCTTCGCCGACGCGGGGAGCGAAAACCGCCTTTTCCAAGAAGACGCTATCGACGCTGTCGGATGCGGCGTCGTCGCGCCGCTGCTGAATCGAGGCGCCCTCGTTTATGCCGCCGCGCTTCTGCATGTCGGCGTAGCTGCTGAGAAAGCCGGAGTTCGGCGCCGGCTTGGTGCTGCAGGCGGCAAGGCCCGCCGTTGCGAGAATGGGGGCGATCATGAGCGCTCTGTTCATGAGGTGTCTCCGGTCGTCGTCTTGGCTCACAGCGCCCTGATGCCGGCGCTCCACCTGAGACGCCGCCGCCCCGCCTCCCCCTCAATCGAATTCAAAATATTCTTCCGGACTCCAACTTGACGCATTGCGGAAAACGCCAGCGCATTGGAGAAGGCCGCTTCTGGATATGGCGACGTCTGACATCGAGGGGTCTATTCACACGTGACGTCGAACGCGAAAGCCGAACTTCTGGCCGTTTACTTGGAACGTCGCCCCGCGCTCGTCCGCTTCTTTGCGACGAGGACCGGATGCCCTGATCGTGCGGAAGACATCGTGCAGGACATCTACGTTAGACTTCAGGCCCTGTCGGAAACCTCTGCGCGCGAAATCGCCAATCCCGCCGCCTTCCTGTACCGGATCGGCGGCAATCTGATGTTGGACGGCGTTCGGCGACGACAGCGCGCCTCGGCCAGGGATCAGGCCTGGTCCGATGCGTCGAGCCTAAGCTCTGACGGCGTATCGGTCGCCGATTCCCCCTCTCCCGAGGATGCGGCCTGGGCGCGGTTGAAGTTCGATCGGGTCGCGGCGGCCGTCGAGGAGCTCCCTCCCAATGTCCGCATCGCCCTTCGTCTGCACCGGATCGAAGGCCTGACCCACGCAGAGGTCGCCGCACGCATGGGCGTCTCGCGCAGCTCGGTCGAAAAGTACCTGAGCACCGCCCTAGCCCACCTGTTGAAACGGGTCGGATGGCCATGAAATCAAGATTTCACCGCTATTCATTGTGGGTCGTCGCGCTCCGCGGCGTCTCTTTCTCTGGACGCCCCCTCGTCCTACGGGCTGAAGCCGCATGACACGCCACACCTCGCCCTTTTCCCAGAGCGTTATCGACCAGGCCTCGGCCTGGGCCGTCCGGCTGGGCGGCGGCGACATGTCCGAGGCGGACTACCTGGCCCTTGAAGCCTGGCTGGCGGCCTCGCCCGATCATCCTCACGCCCTGACTGAAGCCGAGCAACTATGGGCGGCTCTGGACGATGATCACGGCGCCCTGGACGCCGCCTTGACGCAGGCCGCCGCCGCGACAGCGCCGACGATATCCGCCCTCGCGTCCCGCAAACGCTCGCCCAATCGACGCTGGCGGTGGGCCGGAGGAGGCCTGGCCGCCGCCCTGGCCGCAGGCCTTCTGCTTCTGCCCCTGTTGAGCGATCGGACCTCCACCTATGTCACCGCGCCCGGCGAACAGAAGACGATCACCCTCCGCGACGGCTCGTCCATCGCCATGAACGGCGGCTCGGAACTTTCGGTCCGCCTGTCCGGCAAGGAGCGGTTGATCGAGATGAAGTCGGCCGAAGCCGCCTTCGACGTGGCGCATGACGCCCAGCGCCCCTTCCGCGTGACGGTCGGCGAGAGCCGGATCGAGGTCTTGGGCACGGCCTTCGACGTTCGTCGCGACGGGCGCTCCACGACCGTCAACGTCTCCAGAGGCGTCGTGCGGGTCTCCGAACTGGCGGACCCCGCCCACCATGTCCGCCTGACCATGGGACAGGCCGTCACCCTGGTGGACGGCAGCCACGCCCTCGAGGTGACGCAAGGCTCGACCGAGACCGCCGGCTGGCGCGCCGGGCGGCTGGTTTACGACAACCGCCCCCTGTCGGACGTCGCCGCCGACCTCAGCCGCGCCTATCCGACGCCCGTACGCGCCGTCGGCGACGCCGCCGATATCCGCTTCACAGGCACCCTGATTCTCGACGACCAGGCCGCGACCTTGCGTCGTCTCGAGGCCTTTCTTCCCATCTCCGCATCCCGCGCGGATGGAGCCGTCCAGCTCAGGTCACGCGAAGCCGCGCGATGATCTGCAGAGGGCGACGCGGGTTCATCCTGTTCGGCATTGCGTTCTCGCTGGGCGGCCAGACGGCGCAGGCCGGGGAGCGACATCGGCTGTCCATCCCCGCCCAGCCGATGACGGCGGCCGTCCTGCAACTCGGCGTTCAGGCCCGGGTCTCGATCAACGCCGGAGCCGCCGCCGCCTGCGGCCGTTCGCGCGCCGTCCGCGGCTCTCATGACGTCCAATCGGCCTTGCGCCTGATGACGGAGGGAAGCGCTTGCGCCTTCCGGCGCATCGACGATCGAACCTACATCATCACGCCCCGCCCCCAACCGCGCCCTGCGTCCTCCCCGAGGACGGCCCCCGAAGCGCCGCCGGTCGAGCACGTCCCTTTCGCCGTCGATGACGTCATCGTCACCGCCACGAAACGCGATCTGGCGCTGGCCGACGCCCCCTACGCCCTGTCCGCGCTGGACGGAGACGTCTTTGACGCCGCGGCGCGACAGGACACCGCCGCCCTCGCCACTCGCCTGGCGGGGCTCACCGTCACCAACCTGGGCTCCGGCCGCAACAAACTGTTCGTGCGGGGACTGGCCGACAGCCCCCTGACCGGCCAGACGCAGGCGATGGTGGGGCTATACCTCGACGAAACCCGCCTGACCTACGACGCGCCCGATCCGGACCTGCGCCTGGTCGACCTGGAACGCGTCGAGCTCCTGCGCGGCCCCCAGGCTTCGCTCTATGGGGCCGGCGCCATGGGAGGGGTGCTGAAGCTGGTGAGCCGACCGCCCGAACTGGACGCCTACAGCGGCAAGGCCTCCGCAGGGGTCAGCTTCACCGAAGGCTCCATCTCCGGCAATTCGACGGATGTGATCTTCAACGCGCCGTTGATCCGCGACCGCCTGGCCATGCGCACCGTCATCTATCAGGAAAGGTTCGGCGGCGTCATCGACGACACGAATCTGGGCCTGATCGACACCGGCCGCACCGTGCGCTCGGGAACGCGCATGACGTTTCTATGGCGCATTGATCCCCAGTGGCAGGCGCGGCTCGGCTGGGTGCGGCAGGACATCAGGATCAACGACAGCCAGTACGCCTTCGAATCATCCCAAGGAGCCTACGAACGCGCCCTGTCGAAACGCGAGCCGAGCAACAACAACTTCAGCGGCATGGCGCTGGCTGTCACGGGAGATTTGAGCTGGGGGCGGGTGAAGATCACCAACGCCTTTCAGGCGCACAACCTCGGCCGTCGCTACGATGCGACCAGGGCCGCCGCGTCACTGGGCGCAAGCGACGGGCCGCTGATTTATGACGAGGCGGACAGCATCGAGGCGATCGCGCTGGAGATGTCCGTCGCCACCCATCCAGGAGGCCCCTTCGAAGGCATCGCCGGCGTCTACGCTTCGCAGTACGAACATGACCGGGCTGGCGAACTGCGCGATCTCGAGCCTGACCAGCAACTGTTTCGGGCCATCAAGCAGGACAAGACCTGGGAAGCCGCCCTGTTCGGCGAAGCGGCCTGGAACCCGCTTGATCGCGTCAAGCTCACCGTCGGCGGACGCTACTTCGTCGTCGCGATCCTCTCCCACACCTATCAGCAGAGCCGCGTGTCCGAGGACAAGTTCGAGGGACAGCATGAGGATGCAGACTTCGCGCTGAAAAGCGTGCTCGAGTACGATGTAAGCGACAGCCTGCTCGCCTATGTGCAGCAAAGTCAGGGTTATCGCGTCGGCGGCTTCAACGGCGGCGCGCTGATCGACAAACCGTACGGCCAGCCGGGCTCCGGCGCGCCGCCCTTTCGCGAATTCGCCCCGGACAGGCTCTATAGCCTGGAGGCGGGCGTGCGCTGGCGGGGCTTCGACAACCGCCTCATGCTCCGCGCCGCCGCCTTCCGGACCCGATGGGAGGATATCCAATCCGACCGCGTCTCTCCGGACGGCCTTCCCTTCACCGCCAATATCGGCTCCGGCGGCAGCACCGGCATAGAAGTCGAGGGCGTCTGGCGCCACGGCCCGTGGCGGTTGGACTTCAACTTCATGGCCAATGACGCCCGCCTGGAGACCGCGGACAAGAACTACCCCCTGGAAGAAGGCGGCCACCTGCCAGGCGTGCCCAGGGTTCTGAGCGCCGCCAGCGCCCGCCGCGAGGTGTCGCTGGGCGGCCTGCCCGGATGGATCAGCGGTTCGGTCGGCTATGTCGGCCCGTCCAGCCAGCAACTGTCCCCCGTCGCCACCACCCAGATGGGAGACTATGCGACGTCCGAAGTGGCCGCGAGCGTCGCCATGGGCGCCTGGGACGCCACCCTCCGCATAGACAATCTGTTCAACGGCTCGGGCGACACCTTCGGCTACGGCAATCCGTTCCTCGTCGGCCGAGAGACCGTCGCCACGCCCCAAAGACCGCGCAGTTTCGCCCTGTCGCTGACGCGCAGCTTCTGACGACGGGGCATGCCGCACCCTGTCGCCTGCGGCGACCTGGCTGATTGCCCATAAACCATTGAAATGTTTGGAGCGGGTAGCGAGAATCGAACTCGCGACATTCAGCTTGGGAAGCTGACGTTCTACCTCTGAACTATACCCGCGCCGCGCCGAGGCGGAGCGCGAAGATATAGGGCGCGGGGCAAAAGAAAAGGCCCGGCGAACCGGGCCTTTGGATTTTTTGACAGAGGTCGAGACGGATCAGTCGCGGACTTCCTCGACCGTGACGCCGCGCTTGGCCAGCATGGCCTGAACGCTGTCGGCCCCCGCCAGGTGGCCGGCCCCGACCGAGATGAAGGCCGTGCCAGAGCCTTCCAGCAGGGTCACGATCTGATTGGTCCAGTCGGCGTTGCGGCGCGTCAGCATGACCTCGTACATCTCCGGCGATTCCGCCTTCATCTCCTGGCCGATCAAGACGTCCAGACCGTCCACGTCGCCGGTCGACCAGGCGCCGACCATGCGGCCCAGGAACTCCGGCGCCTGATCGAACTCCTTCAGGCCCGAGCGCAGCATGGCCAGCTGCGCCCCTTCCGACATGTCGGCGATGAAGCCGATCTGCTGGGGCATGGTTTCAAGACCCTTGATCGGCTTGCCGGTCGCGGCGGCGCGGGCGTGCAGCACCTGGTCCCCGCCGTTCTGCGGCAGATAACCGGCCTTGGTGATGCTGGCCATGGCCAGCTGCAGGGCCGCGAACCACGGGCGCAGCGGGTCCAACTGGGCGGCCGTCGCGCCGATGGAGCGGGCGGCGGCGTCGAGGTCGGCCTGTTCCTCGGCGGTCAGCAGGCTGGACAGGGGACGGTCGGGCGAGACGCCCTTGGACTGGATGATCGGCACGGCGCCCGCTACGTCGTTCAGATCGGCGATCTCGAACCAGTATTCGTCGGCGGCGGCGAAGGCGCGGTCCAACTTGGCGCTGCCCCAGGGCGTCTCGGGCTTCAGCACATGGACGGTGCCGAACAGATAGAGGGTGGAGTCCGCATCCTTGACCACCCACAGGCGCGGACCGGACCCGGCCGGGGCGACGGCCACGGCGGCCGGATCGGCGGCGGCGGGCGCGGCCTGGGCGAAGGCGGGCGTCGTGGGCGCCAGCAGGACGGCGGTCAGGGCGGCGGCGGAGACGGAGGCGGCGGCGCGGCTCCAGAGTCGGCGGATCATGGTCAGGCTCCTAGGGTCGCAAAAGAGAAACAGCCGTCAGCCTTCTTCGTCGATAAAGATGGATTCGATCGGCATCTGGAACAGCCGGGCGATCTTGAACGCCAGCGGCAGGGAGGGGTCGTAGCGGCCGGTCTCGAGCGCGTTCACCGTCTGACGCGACACGCCCAGTTCGTCGGCTAGGTGCGCCTGGCTCCAGTCGCGCTCGGCGCGCAGCACCTTGAGGCGGTTCTTCATGCACGTCTCTCCTGGCCGGGACGCGACAGGTTAAAACGCGCCACCTGGGCCATCGCCTCGCCGAACAGAAAACCGCCCGCAGGCAGGGTCGCCAGCATGACAGGGCTGACTCCATCGCCCATCAGGCTCGAGATGACGAACAGGGTCGAGCCGTAGGCCAGGGCCCACCAGCCGCCCTGAGCCTGCGCCATCAGGGCCAAACGCTCTTCCAGCTCATCGATCGCCGCCTGTCGGCGAAGCACGGCGATCCAGACGAAGACAGGCAGAACCACGGCGGCTGCGGCCAGCGCCTTCAAAGGCAGCGCGTCGCCGCCCGTCGACAGGTAGGCGCCGCCCCAGGCGGCGCCGGCGAGCCAGACGACGCCCGCCGCCATCTTCAGCAGGAACAACACACCGGTTCGGGCCAAGGGCTTGTCGCCCAGGAAAGCGCTGTCGCTCACGGCATTCTCCTCAACGACGGCCCAGCCACCACCAGGCCCAAGCCAGGCTGTAGCCGGCGACCTGGAACAGTAGAATGGCCATCATGCCGCTCAACAACAGGTCAGGCGGGGTCTCGCCCACCCACCGCGGTAAAAGAATTTCGTCCCGGCGCAGAGACAAGACCAGCAGCAGCACGGCCCCGACGGCCATGCCCCCCATGCCGCCCCAGAACCAGGACCACTTATGGGCTTCGCGCGCCGCCTCATCGAGATGACGCCACCACCAGATGCAGATCAGCAAAGTCCCGGCCATGACCAGGGCCAGCATGGCAGCGGTCATGGCAAAACCGGCCACGCCCGGCTGGTCTGACAGAACAACGCCGAGGACGCCGCCGAGCACTCCCAGCGCGAGAGACACGACGAACACCAAAAGAGCGCCTCGCACTCCGAGCGGCTTGAACGATTTGGACGACATGGACGCTCTCGAGGACAAACAGACAAGTTTGTTTGTCATCCTCAGCACAAAACGTCAAGCGTGTTTGTCACACTCAGTCGTCACTCCGGGGCGTTCAGCAACTCCGGGCGGCTGAGGGCGCGGGGCGATTGTTCGACGGCGTTCAGTTCGGGAAGCTCCTTGCCCTCGTGATCGACCTTCAGATCCTCGAAGCGGCGGGCCGAAACCATGACCTGGCTTTCCAGCGAGCCGACGAACTGGTTGTAGCGGGAAACCGCCGCGTCCAGCGCCTTGCCGACCGAGGCGGCGTGGCCGCCCATGACCGACAGCCGCTTGTAGAGCTCCTTGCCCAGCTTGGCGACGTCCTCGGCGTTGCGGGCCTGCTCCTCGGCGCGCCAGCCGTAGGCGACCGCCTTGCACAGGGCGAACAGGGTGGTGGGCGTGACGATGACCACGCGCGAGGCCATGGCCGTGGTCATCAGGTCCGGCTCATGGTCCAGGGCGGCGGCCAGGAAGGCGTCGCCCGGCACGAACATGGCGACGAAGTCGGGGCTGGGCTTGAACTGGTCCTGATAGGCCTTGGACGACAGCTGGCGCACGTGGGTCTTCATGCTGGCGGCGGTGCGCAGGGACATGGCGCGCGCCTGGGCCTCTTCATCGCCGTCCGCCTCGTCGGCGAAGGCCAGGGACACCTTGGCGTCGATCACGAACATGCCGCCGCCGGGCAACTTCACGATGAAGTCCGGGCGCTGCTGGCGGCCTTCATCGGTGGCCGAGGAGTTCTGCTCTTCGAAGTCGAAGCGGCCGGCCATGCCCGCCGCCTCCAGCACGTTGCGGCAGGTCTGTTCGCCCCAGCGGCCGCGACGGCCGGTGTTGCCCTTCAGCGCCTCGGTCAGACGCCGCGCTTCATCGCGGGTGGCGGTGGAAGCCGCCATCAGCAGGTTGAGCTGCTCCTTCAGGCCGCCGGTCTCGTCGGCGCGCGCCTTTTCCAGCGCCGTGACGTGCTGCTGAAACTTGGCCAGGGTCTCGGACACGGGCTTGAGCTGGGCCTCCATCCGCTCGCGCGCCACGCGGTCCTGCGCCTGAAAGGTCTCGGTAGCGCGGGCGACCAGCTTGGTCGCCACCGCCTCGGCCGACTGGGACGCCTGGGCCTTGAGGAACTCGGCCATGGAGTCCCGGCTTTCCTCCATCAGCGCCAGCCGCGCATCGGCGGCGTCCAGCGCGCCGCGCGTCTTCTGCCAGCCCATATAGGCCCACAGGAAGCCCGCCGCGGCGACCGCGACAAAGGCCAAGAGGACGAGTTCCAGCATGTTCATGCTCCGTTCCTAGCGGGAGTCGGAGCCAGGTTAAAGCGGGGCCGCGTCAGATGCGGACGCGCCTCGGCGCCCTCAGCCCAGTTCGGCTTCCAGATCGGCCAGGCGGGCGGCCTGGTCTTCGGCGATCAGGGCGTTGAGCATGGGGTCGAGGTCGCCCTCGAGGATTTGCGGCAGGCTGTGCAGGGTCAGGCCGATGCGGTGATCCGTCACCCTTCCTTGCGGGAAGTTGTAGGTGCGGATGCGTTCGGAGCGATCGCCCGAGCCGACCTGGGACTTGCGCGCGTCGGAACGGGCGGCGTCCTTGGCCTGGCGCTGCATGTCATAGAGGCGCACGCGCAGGTTCTTCATCGCCTTGTCGCGGTTCACGTGCTGCGACTTTTCCGAAGAGGTGGCGACGATGCCGGTGGGCAGGTGGGTGATGCGCACCGCCGAGTCGGTCTTGTTGACGTGCTGGCCGCCCGCGCCGGACGAGCGATAGGTGTCGATACGGATGTCCTTGTCGAGGATCTCGATCTCGACGTCCTCGACCTCGGGCAGGACGGCGATGGTCGCCGCCGAGGTGTGGATGCGGCCGCCCGCCTCGGTGGTGGGCACGCGCTGGACGCGGTGGACGCCGCTCTCGAACTTCAGGCGGCCGAAGACGCCCTCGCCGCTGACAGTGGCGATGATCTCCTTGAAGCCGCCGGCGTCGCCCTCGGCGGCGCTGTCGATCTCGACCCGCCAGCCGCGCGACTGAGCGTAGCGCGAGTACATGCGGAACAGGTCGCCCGCGAACAGCGCCGCCTCGTCGCCGCCGGTGCCCGCGCGCACTTCCAGCACGGCCGAGGCGTTTTCATCGGCGTCGCGCGGGGCCAGCAGCAGGGCGACTTCACGCTCCAGTGTCGGCAGGCGCTCGGTCAGGGCGTCCAGTTCATCGGCGGCCAGGGCGGCCATTTCCGGGTCGGCGGCCATCGCCTTGAGGTCGTCCGCCTCGGCGCGGGCGCGGGCCAGGGCCTGAACCGCGTCAGCCACGGGCTTGAGCTCGGCGTGCTCTTTCGACAGGCGCACGATCTCGGCGCCGTCGGTGGCCGCGCCCATGCGCGCCTCCACCTGATGGAAGCGGTCGAGCACCTGATCGAGCCGGGCCTGAGGCAGTCGCAACGGCGTGTCCTTGCTGAGAAAATCGAGCGCGGAGCCTTACCCGCGACACGCCGCCGTGTCGATAAAAACGCCTCTACACGCGCTCATGGAGCAATCGTGAACAGCCGTCACAAGCCCGTCAGGCCGGTTTTTTCGCAACTGCAAAACCCCTAGCTCCTGTGAGGCTGAAACAGAAGGAGACAGGGGCATGACCGTCATCAAGCCTCAGAACGCCGCCCCGCCGGGCGCGGCGAATACCGATGCGGCGCGACTGTGCGCCCTCTACGACGACCTGTTGCAAGCGGGCGGAGCCGTGTCGCCCGAGGCCGAGCGCGAGCTGAGAGCCCTGGCCAAGATCTTCGACCTGGACGCCGAGCGCCCCGCCGCCGAACTGTGGCCCTATGTCCGCGCCGTCCTGGTGCGCCAGGCCCCGGCGCCGGAGCGGACCTCGACCGAGCCGACCACGACCCCGGCGGCCGAAGCCGCCCCCCTGACCGTCCTGCTGGTCGAGGATGACGCCGACGCCGCCCTGGACCTGACCGAGGCGCTGGACGCCGCCGGGCACCGCGTCGTCGGTCCCTTCCACAGCGCCGAAGCCGCAGCGGCGGCGACCGCGCTTCACCCCATCGACGTGGCCCTGCTCGACATCAACCTGTCGGGCGAGAACACGGGCGTGGACCTGGCCCGCAGCCTCAAGTCGCGCTGGGGCGTGCCGGTGATCTTCCTGTCCGGCGACGTGACGGCGGCGGCGCAGAACGCCGAACTGGCCGCCGCCATGGTCATCAAGCCCTATCGCGGTCGCGACGTGCTGGACGCCCTGTCCCGGCTGGAGTCCGCCTGAGCCGGCTCATGACGGCCATTGCCAGGCGGCGCGCGACCTGCGCCTGATGGCCCTCAACCCCACCGGCCCGAGGCGCTGAATGGACACCTTCTTCCTGTTCCTTCTGGTCGGCGTCCTGGCCCAGGCGGTCGACGGCGCCCTGGGCATGGCCTACGGCGTCATCTCCTCCTCGGTGCTGCTGGCTTTGGGCGTGCCCCCGGCCACGGCCTCGGCCAGCGTCCACGCCGCCGAGGTCTTCACCACGGCTGCCTCGGCGGGAAGCCATGCCTGGCACAAGAACGTCGAGTGGCGGCTGCTGGCGCCGCTGGCCATCGCGGGCGTGATCGGCGGGGTGCTGGGCGCCTATGTTCTGACGGGACTGGAGGCCTCGACCATCAAACCCTTCGTCGTCGGCTATCTGGCCCTGGTCGGGGTGTGGATCCTGTGGCGCGCCGGGCATGACATCCGCCCGCGCCACCTGCCCGCCTGGGTCACGGCGCCGCTGGGGCTGGTCGGCGGCTTTCTGGACGCCGTGGGCGGCGGCGGCTGGGGGCCGACCGTCTCCTCGACCATGGTCGGCGCCGGGCATGAGCCGCGCAAGGCCATCGGCACGGTGAACACAGCCGAAATCTTCCTGACCGTGGCCGTCTCGGCCACCTTCGTCTGGGCCCTGGTCAGCGGCCACTGGGAAGAGGCGGGCGCGCTCCAGAACCACGCGGCGGCCGTCGGCGGCCTGGTGGTCGGCGGCCTGATCGCCGCCCCCTTCGCCGGACTGATCGTCAAGAAGGTGCCGCGCAAGGCCCTGACCTATGCGGTCGGCTTCCTGCTGCTGATCCTCGCCGCCTTCCAGGGCGCGCAACTGCTGAAACTGATCGGCTGATCCCGTCTAGCGCGGGAAGGTGTCGATGAAGCTGAGACGCTGCTCCAGCGCCGCCTGCAGGGCGACCAGGTTCGGGCGGCCCGTCTTCCAGTCGTAGTCCGGGTGACGGAAGCCGATCCAGGTGACGGCGATCCCGGCCGTCAACACGCCCATGTCCAGCGCCTCGGCGTCCGGGGCGGCGCTCTCCAGCGCATCCAGGGCGCGGCCCATGTTGACGGTCTAGCGCGCGATCCAGGACGGCGAGCGCTCATGCTTGGGTCGCCGCTTCTCCAGCACCAGTTTGACGCCCATCTCCAACGCGGCGTTGGCCAGGGTCTCCAGCCGCTTGACCCGCAGGCGCTCCGCCCCCTCGGTCGGCAGCAGACGCGGTCCCGAACCCAGGGCGTCGAGATACTCGGCGATGACCGGGCTGTCGGTCAGCGGCAGGCCGTCCTCGGCGATCAGCGTCGGAACCTGAACCACGGGGTTGGTCGACAGCAGCTCCGGCGCGTCGGCGTAGGGATCGACGACGATCTCCTCGATCCGGTCGGCCAGCCCCTTTTCGCGAGCGACGATGCGAACCTTGCGGGCGAAGGGCGACGGGGTGGTGATGTAGAGCTTCATGGTCATTCGGCGGCGTTGAGAGCGATGGCGGCGGCGCGGGCGGCGTCCAGTTCGGCGGCCTTGGCTTCGACCTGGGCGACGATCTCGTCGATCATGCCCTCATTGGCCTGTTTGTGAGCGATCTTGCCGTTCAGATAGACCATGCCCGCCCCCTTGCCGCCGCCGGTGAAGCCGATGTCGGTATAGAGGGCCTCGCCTGGACCGTTGACCACGCAGCCGATGATGGACAGCGACATGGCCGTCGAGACATGCGCCAGTCGCTCCTCCAGAATCCCCACCGTCTCAATGACGTTGAAGCCCTGACGCGCGCAGGACGGGCAGGCGATGATGTTCACCCCCCGGTGACGCAGGCCCAGCGACTTCAGGATATCGAAACCGACCTTGATCTCTTCGACCGGATCGGCGGCCAGGGACACGCGGATGGTGTCGCCGATGCCCGACCACAGCATATTGCCCATGCCGATGGCCGATTTGATGGTGCCGGTGCGCAGCGGCCCCGCCTCGGTCACGCCGAGGTGCAGGGGGCAGTCGATGGCGTCAGCCAGTTGCTGATAGGCGGCCACCGTCAGGAAGGGATCGGACGCCTTCACCGAGATCTTGAACTCGTGGAAGTCCAAATCCTGAAGAATCCGGGCGTGGTTCAGGGCGCTTTCGACCATCGCATCCGGACAGGGCTCGCCGTATTTCTCCAGCAGCTCCTTCTCCAGCGAGCCGGCGTTGACGCCGATGCGCATGGAGCAGCCGTGGTCGCGGGCAGCCTGAACGACTTCCTTGACCCGCTCGATCGAACCGATGTTGCCGGGGTTGATGCGCAGACAGGCGGCGCCCGCCTGGGCCGCCTCGATGCCGCGCTTGTAGTGGAAGTGGATGTCCGCCACGAGCGGCACGCGGGCCTCGCGCGCGATGGTCCTGAAGGCCGCCGTCGACTCCTCGTCCGGGCAGGAGACGCGCACGATGTCGGCCCCGGCCTCTTCCAACTGACGGATCTGCTCCAGCGTCGCCGCCGCGTCGGTCGTCGGCGTATTGGTCATCGACTGGACGCTGATCGGGGCGTCGCCGCCGACAGGGACGGAGCCGACCATGATCTGGCGGCTCTTGCGGCGCTCGATGTGGCGCCAGGGGCGGATATGGCCGAGTTCGGAATGGTCGCTCATGACGCCGGGAACATAGGACAGGAAGAGCGGCAAAACCACGACAGGCGGCGAAAGATCGCGCCTTCGTCGAGGAAAGGATCAGGCGGCGGGCGCGGGAGCCGCGGCGGCGGCCTGGGTCGGCGTCGGCGAAGGCGTCGCGGCGGCCGCAGCCGCCGCCTGAGCCGCGCGGGCCCGGGCCTCGACCGCGGCGGCGGCGCGGGCCTCGGACTCGCGCGCGGCCGCCTGGGCGCGGTTGTTCAGCGACCCGAGCGGCGACTGGGGCGTGGGCAGCACGCCGCCATGCTCGCCGTTCAGATAGACGTCGAAGGCCGCCGGATCGGGCGTGTCGATGGTGGCCGCCACGCCGGGCGGCGCGCGCCAGGCCTCGCCCGCAGCCAGCTGGCGCGCGAACAGGATGCGGCCGTCGCCCTGGCGGATGACCAGGATGGCGGGCTTGCGCGCCTGAAGCGTGACCTGGGAGACCGTGGCCGAGGCGCCGTAGATGGCCCCGCGCGGGTTGAAGGCGGCCTGCACCGGCGGCGCGGGCGGAGGCGCGGCGTTGGGGTCGTCCGGGTCGATCCCGGTCAGCTGAGCCTCCAGCCCCGGGGTGATGTACATGGCCGGCGTCGTCTGGTCCGGCGGGGCCGCCTTGGGCGCGCCGAGATAGAGGGCGCGGTCCCGTTGATGGTCGGCCTGCTCGGCCCAGTCCTTGGGCACGGCGACCAGGTCGGAGGGGTGCGGCGCCTCGATCCGGTTGATGCGCTGGAAGACGTTCCAGCCGATCACCACCGCCAGGAAGACGCCGATGACGCCCAGGATCTTGGGCGAGTTCTGGCGCATCTGCTGCAAGGCGGCGCCCGTCGGCGGCTGCAGCGGCACGGCCGCATCGGGGTATTCCTGCTTGAACCGCTCGACCGCGTTCAACTCGTCCAGGCCCAGGGCTCCGGCATAGGCGCGCACATAGCCCATGGAGAAGATGCGCGACGGCAGGACAGCGTACTCGCCCTGCTCCAGCGCGGTCAGGAAACGCGGATGCACCCGCGTCTTGGTCGACAACTCAGCCATGGACAGGCCCGACGCCAGGCGCGCGGCGCGCAGGGACGCGCCCAGGGAATCGTCCGAGGGTTCTTCAGGCGTCGCTTCGGGCGTCGCCTCCGGGGTCTGATCCAGCGTCGCGTCGGCGTCGAAGTCGAACGCGGCTTGCCGATCCTGGTCCATAGGGTCGGTGTTCCGTCACGCTGGGCGCCGATGCGCCCGTCACCCCCGCTTAGACGAGGCCGGGAGCGCGGGCAACGCGGGAAAGCGGCCCCGCTTTCTCAGACTTCGACATTGAGCTTGCGCGCCAGGGACTCGATCTCGCCGCGCACCGACCCCGCCGAGGAGCCGAGCAGGGCGTTCATCCCCCGCCGCGCCGCGTTCAGATCAGCCGACAGGATCATGCGCTTGACCGGTCCCACCCCGCCCGCCGGAACGGACAAACGACTGTAGCCCAGGGTGATCAGGGCGAAGGCCTCCAGCGGACGGCCCGCCAGTTCGCCGCAGACTGAGACGGGCGTGGCGCTGTCGGCGCACTTCTGCTGAATATCCGCCAGGGCGCGCAGGAAGGGCGGCGACAGGGGATCGTAGCGATCCGACACGCGCGGGTTCGTCCGGTCGGCGGCGAACATATACTGCAGCAGGTCGTTGGTGCCGATCGAAACGAAGTCGGTCAGCGGCAGCAGGGCGTCCAGGTGCCACAGCAGGCTGGGGCATTCGATCATGGCCCCGACCCGCAGCAGGGACGGCAGAGGCCGCCCCCGGCGCCGCGCCCAGTCGCATTCGACGTCGACCAGTTCGCGGGCGGCCCGGAACTCGTCCACCGTGGCGATCATGGGGAACATGACGCGCAGCTCGCGCCCGGCGGCGGCGCTGAGCAGGGCGCGCAGCTGCATCCGCAGCAGGGCCGGACGATCCAGCCCAAGGCGGATGGCGCGGCGGCCCAGCGCCGGGTTCTCTTCGCGCTCATTGTCGAGGTAGGGCAGCACCTTGTCGCCGCCGATGTCCAGCGTGCGGAAGGTGACGGGCCGGTCGCCGGCCGCATCCAGCACCAGCTTGTAGAGCGCCGCCTGAGCGTCCAGGCGCGGCAGCTCGTCCGAGACCATGAACTGAAATTCGGTGCGGAACAGGCCGATGCCCTCGGCGCCCGTGGCGTCCAGATTCTCCAGATCCACCGCCAGGCCGGCGTTGGTCAGCAGCATGATGCGCTTGCCGTCCCTGGTGACAGCGGGGGTGTCGCGCAGCTGGTCGAACTCGGCGCGGCGCTGTTCGCGCACGGCCATGCGGCTCTCGACCGCCGCCAGCATATCGGGGCGGGGCCGCAAGTAGGCCTCGCCCGTCTCTCCGTCGACGATGACCTGATCGCCCTCGGTCAGGCGATCCCGCAGGCCCTGCAGGCGGCCGACGCAGGGAATCTGCAGGGCGCGGGCGACGATGGCCGCGTGGGCGGCCGCCGAGCCTTCTTCCAGCAACAGGCCGCGCAGCTTGTGGCGCGGATACTCCAGCAGGTCCGCCGGTCCCAGGTTCTTGGCCACCAGGATGGCGTCGTCGGGCAGGTCGCGCTGGCCCGGATGATCGCCCGCCATCAGCCGCAGCAGGCGGTTGGCCAGATCCTCGAAGTCGTGCAGCCGCTCGCGGATATAGGGATCGCGGGCGTTGGCGAAGCGGGCGCGGTGCTCGTTGCGGACGCGGTCCACGGCGGCCTCGGCCGTCAGGCCGGAACGCACGGCCTCCTCCAGCGACCGGTTCCAGCCCCGGTCGTCGGCGAACATCCGATAGGTCTCCAGCACCTCATAGGGGGTGCCGCCCAGCTTGCCCTGGCTGCCTTCCAGCAAGGCGTCGATGCTGGTGCGAAGACGCTCCAGCGCCTCCTTGAGCCGCACCTCTTCGGCGGCCGGATCGTCGGACAGCAGCTGCTCCGGCGCGATCGGCGCCTCGTGCAGCACGGCCTGCCCGAACGACAGGCCCTCGGCGAACTTCTGCCCCTTCAGCCGCTCAGGCCGATGGGGCGCGACCTCGACGTCGCGCAGTTCCTCCAGCGCCAACAGCTCGCCCGAAGCCACCGTCTCGGCCAGGACCATGGCGATGGTCTGGATGTCCTCGACCTCTTCCTCGTCATAACGACGGGCGGCGCGGTTCTGGACGACCAGGACGCCGATGGCCCGGCCGCCGCGCAGCAGGGGCGCGCCGAGGAAGGCGTGATAGGGGTCTTCGCCCGTTTCCGGCCGATAGGAGAAGCTGGGGTGCGACTGGGCGTCCGACAGGCTGATCGGCGCGGCCGTGCGCGCCACCTCGCCGACCAGGCCCTCGCCGGGGCGCAGGCGGGTGTTGTGGACGGCCTCGGGGTTCAGACCCTCGGTGGCGAACAGCTCCAACTCGCCCGAGGCGCGCCGCAGATAGATGGAGCAGACCTCGGCCACCATGGAGCGGGCGATGATCCGCACCACCATGTTCAGCCGGTCCTGCGCGGGCGCGCCGCCCCCGGCCCCGGCCAGAGCCTCGCGGATCTGGCGCAGCAGGAGGCGGGGCCCCCTCGCCGTCGCTGCCACGCCCTTGACCATGCCTGCTCCCGCCTTGCCGCTCCCGATCCGTTCCAGATAGGGCGGCGCTTCCGATATCCTAGTCTTCCGCGTCCAGACCGTAGGCCGCGTGCAACGCCCGGACCGCCAGTTCGGCGTAATCCGAATCGATCAGCACGCTGATCTTGATTTCTGAGGTCGAGATGGCCTGGAACTTCACGCCCTTGTCGGCCAGGGCGCGGAACATGGTCTGGGCCACGCCCGCGTGACTGCGCATGCCCACGCCGATCACCGAGACCTTGGCCACGTCGTCGTCGACCCGCAGCTCCTCGAAGCCGATCTCGGCCTTGGCGGCGGTCATCAGGTCGGCGGCGCGGCGCGCGTCGCGGCGGCCCGTCGTGAAGGTCAGGTTGACCGCGCCTTCGGTGCGGGCCTGGCTCTGCACGATCATGTCGACGTTGACCTCGGCCTCGGCCAGGCGGGTGAAGACGTCGGCCGGAGCATCCGTCCGGTCCGACAGGCCAAGCAGCGTGATCCGGGCTTCGTCCCGGCTCATGGTCACGCCGGAAACGATGCGCTTTTCCACGATCTCATCCTCGTCGCAAATCAGGGTGCCGGCGTGTTGCGGCAGGTTTCCGTTTTCATCCGGTTCGATGAAGCTGGACAGGACACGCACCGGCACGCGCTTGTGCATGGCCAGCTCGACCGAGCGGGTCTGAAGCACCTTGGCGCCCAGCGACGCCATCTCCAGCATCTCTTCGTAGGACACCTTCTCCAGACGCCGGGCGCGGCTCTGGATGCGCGGGTCGGTCGTATAGACGCCGTCCACGTCGGTATAGATGTCGCACGGCGCGCCCAGGGCCGCCGCCACCGCCACGGCCGAGGTGTCCGAACCGCCCCGGCCCAGGGTGGTGATGCGCCCGTCGCGGGTCACGCCCTGGAAGCCCGGCACAATGGCGATCTCGCCCGCGTCGAGCGCGGCCCCCAGCACATCGCCGGGCACCTCTTCGATGCGGGCGCGGCCGTGGGCGTCGTCGGTCAGGATCGGAATCTGCCAGCCCATCCAGCTGCGCGCCTTCAGGCCCATGTTGCGCAGGGTCAGGGCCAGCAGGCCCGACGTCACCTGCTCGCCCGAGGCGACCACCACGTCGTATTCATCGTCCGACAGGACGCCGTCGCCGTACAGGCCCGGCGCGGCCGCGCCCACGCCGTCGGTCCAGGCGACCAGCTCATTGGTCTTGCCCGCCATGGCCGAGACGACCACGGCCACCTTCTTGCCCCTGGCGGCTTCGGCGGCGACGATGCGCGCCGCGCGACGGATGCGTTCCAGGTCGGCCATGGAGGTGCCGCCGAACTTCATCACCAACCGGTTCGTGTCGGCCCGCGTCATCCTGGCGTCTGATCCCCTGCTTGCATGGCGGGCGAAGGCGGTCCATGCCTCTGCCCATGCCCGCTTCTAACGACAGCCTCGATCCGCGCAAACCCCAAAGCGAAGAGGGTTTTTCACCCTTTGCTACCGATCGTGCCGAAGGGCCGAGCATCGACCCGGCCGACGTGGCGCGCTTTTCGGCCCAGGCGGCCGAGTGGTGGGATCCCAAAGGCCCCTTCGCCCCCCTGCATCGTTTCAACCCGGCGCGGCTGAAATTCGTGCGCGATCGGGCGGCCGAGCACTTTGATCGCGACGTGCGCACGCGCGCGCCTTTCAGCGGCCTCAGCCTGATCGACATCGGCTGCGGCGGCGGCCTGATCGCCGAGCCGATGCGGCGCATGGGCTTTGAGGTCACGGCCATAGACGCCTCGTCCGAGAACATCGGCACCGCCCGCGCCCACGCCGATCAGGTCGGTCTGGACATCGCCTATCGCGCCGCCACGGTGGAGCAGATGGTCGAAGCAGGCGCCGGGCCGTTCGACGTGGTGCTGACCATGGAAGTCATCGAACACGTCGCCGACCCCGAAGCCTTCATCCGCGCCTGCTCGAAACTGATCAAGCCGGGCGGCCTCATGATCGTCGCCACCCTGAACCGCACGCTGAAGGGGCTGCTGCTGGGCAAGGTCGCGGCGGAATATGTGCTGCGCTGGGTGCCCGCAGGCACTCACGACTGGCGCCAATTCCTCAAGCCCGACGAACTGCGCGCCATGCTGGACGGCGAGCCCCTGACCGTCACCGGCCCCTATGGACTGGCCTATGACCCGCTGAACGACCGCTGGAGCGAGGGCGACGACGTGGGCATCAACTACATGATGATGGCGACCCGCGACGCATGATCGGCCCGCGCCGCATCGTCCTGACCGGCGGTCCCGGCTCGGGCAAGACGACGCTGCTGGAGGCGCTGGCGGCGGCTGGCCATGTAACCTCGCCCGAGGCCGGGCGCGCCATCATCCGCCGCCAGCAGGCCATCGACGGCGAGGCCCTGCCGTGGAAGGACCGGGCCCTGTTCGCCGAGCTGATGCTGGATCGCGAGTTGGAAGCCCACGCCCGCGCCGAGAGCGCCGACGGGCCGGTCTTCTTCGATCGCGGCGTCCCGGACGTGGTCGGCTATCTGACGCTGTGCGGCCTGCCGGTCCCAGCTCATATGGAGCGGGCGGCGCAGGACATTCGCTATGACCGGCGCGTCTTCATCGCCCCGGTCTGGCCCGAGATCTTCGGCCAGGACGCCGAGCGCAAGCAGGATCTGGACGAGGCCCGCCGCACCTTCGACGCCATGGCCGAGACCTATCCGCGCTTCGGCTATGAACTGATCGAACTGCCCCAGGCGCCCGTCGCCGAGCGCCTGGACTTCGTGCTGACGACGCTTACAGCGGCCTGACCATATAGCGGGCGTCATCGCCGTAGCTGGCCAGCTTCTCGGCCATGCCCGGCGGGTTCTGAACCTCGAAGCCGTTGCGCGCCCAGAAGCTTGATGCGTCGTTGACCGCCACCAGGGCGACCGCCGGCCAGCCCGCCGCCTTGGCCTGCTCGGCCAGGCGCTCGACCACCGGCCGGGTGTGGCCGCCGCCGCGCGTGTCGGGGTGCAGAGCCAGGTCGTGCAGATAGACGACCTCGGCCTCGGCCGGGATGGCGTCGATCAGCACGTTCAGCGCCGGGGCGGCGTTCAGCACCCACGGATAGGCGACCAGATAGCCCATGACCGGACCGTCCTCGGCGGCCAGCACGAAGCAGCCTTCGGGGTGCAGTTCCAGACGGTTGGCGAAGCAGGCGCGCTCTTCCGGGTGATCGGGGAAGGACAGCTGGGCCACCGCGACCACGCCGTCGAGGTCGTCCGGCGTCATCGGCCGCCAGGTCAGAGTGGACAGCGGGCGTTCAGCTCCGCCCTGTTGAATCGCCATTGCACGCTCCGGTTCTCATCGTCGTCCGCCCCTTCGATCCGGGCGGTCAGTCTATCCCCCGCGCGTTCATAGATGATGCGGTGCGGAAAGTCGTTGTCCGGATTGGCGAAACCGCCCGCTGGGGGCCGCTGCCGACCAGGCGGAAAGGCGTCGCGGGCGCTCCCTCAGGCTGGGCGAAATAGGCCAGGCCGCCGTCTGTCAGGGGAGCGATACGCGCGCTCTCGAAGCCGCTGCGGCCATTGCGCACAGTCACCGAGTGGCCGACGATCAGACCCGCGCGTGGATCGCTCCAGGTCTCTGACGCCTCGCGCCCGCCGGAACAGTCCAGCCAATACCCCGCCAGCCACGACAGGTCGGGCGCAGGCGTCGCGGGCAAGGATGCCTGCCACAGGGCGGCGGCCAGCAGGCTGGAAACGGACATGGGCTCTCCCTCCTCAAGGACGAAGGGAAGGTTACGCCGCCCTCACGGCGCGGGCTTGTAGGAATGCGACGCCAGCCGCCGCGCCAGCTCCACCTGTTCGCGCGCCCAGGCGGTGGCGGTGCAGCCCAGGAAGCGACGGAAGGCGCGCGCCATCTGCGGTTGGTCGAAATAGCCGGCGGCCAGACCGGCCTCCAGCCAGGAGGCGGCGTCGGCGTCCTGGCCCATCGCGTGATCGAAGATGCGGCGGAAGCGGAAGACCGAGCGCAGAGTGCGCGGCGCCACGCCGACCCGGTCGCGGAACCGGCGCTGCAGGGCGCGGCGCTCGGCCGGGCTCAAAGACGGCCCCTCAAGGTCGCTCTCGGCGGCGGCGACCTGGGCGCGGACGGCGGGGTCGATGCGCCAGTCGCCCGCCCGGCGCTGATCCTCCAGCCAGGCGCCCAGGGCGGCGGCCTGCCCCGCCGGATCGCCGGACGGCGCCGTGAAGCCGTCCAGCCGCGCCACAAGGTCCAGCCGCCGGTCGGTCGCCTCGATCAGCGGGCGGCCGAGGAACGCCCGCGCCCCGTCGGGCTCGAACTTGGCGGCGACGATCTCGACCGGGCCGACCGGGCGGATGGCCATGGGCCGGGTCATCTGACCGGCGAAGATCACCGGCGGCTGAAGGCGGAAGACGCCGTCGGCGTCCTGTTCCTCATAGGGGGCGGCCAAATCGACCACCAGCTCGGGACAGCCGTCCGGGGCGATGCGCTGGACCCCGCCGCTGGGGCGAGGCGCAGCGTAGGTCCACAGCAGACGCACGAAGGGGCGCAAAGGTTCGGGCGGGGCGAATTCCTCGTACCGTTCCCCCTCCCCCATCTGCGATCAATTCGCCTTCTTGGGATCGGGCGGCAGGCTGGGCAGGGGAGCGCAAGGCACGCCGTCGTCCTTCAGCTTCTTGACCTCGGCGGGGGTGGCCTCGCCGTAGATCTCGCGCTTTTCGCTGCGGCCTTCGTGGATGTCGCGGGCCTCGCGGGCGAAGGCGTCGCCGACATAGTCGAAATTCTGCTCGACGTGGTCGCGCACCTCGCGGGCGGCCTGCATCATCATCGACTGCATATGCTGCAGAGCTTCAGGTTTCAGGGCGTCGGGCGAGGTCTTCTTCGTGCCGGAGACGGCCGGGGCCATCACCTGCTTCCTCACCGCTGTCGAGCCGCAGAAGGGGCATTCCACCAGACCGCGCGCCGCCTGATCGTCATAGTCGGACGAGGAGCCGAACCAGGCCTCGAAGCCGTGGTCGCGGTCGCAGGAGAGGGCGTAGCGGATCATAGGGGCAGGTCGAAGTCGCGGTCGTGGCGCAGGGCGGGGACGCTGGCGCGCGCCTGCTCCACGGCCTGAAGATCCAGTCGGGCGTGCAGGACGCCCGGTTCGTCGTGGTCGAGGCGGGCGATCACCTCGCCCCACGGGCCGACGACCATGGAGCGGCCCCAGGTCCGGCGGCCGTCCTCATGCGTCCCGCCCTGGGCCGGGGCCAGGACGAAGGCGCCCGTCTCGATGGCGCGGGCGCGCAACAGGGTCTCCCAGTGCGCCTCGCCGGTCGGGCGGGTGAAGGCGGCGGGAACGGCGATCAGCGTCGCGCCCGCTTGGGCCAGGGCGCGGTGCAGATGCGGGAAGCGCAGGTCGTAGCAGATGGTCAGGCCCAGACCGCCCCAGGGGCTGTCGGCGAGCACCGCCGCCTCGCCGGGCCGCACCGAGGCGCTTTCGCGATAGGTCTCGCCGTTCGGCAGGTCGACGTCGAAGACGTGCAGCTTGTCATAGCGGGCCGTGATCGCCCCGCTGGGGTCGATCAACAGGGAGCGGTTGGCGGCGCGCGGGTCATCCGCCACGCCCGAGCGGACGATGGCCGAGCCGACCAACAGCCAGACGCCCAGTTCGGCGGCCAAGGCCTTCAGCCCTAGGACAGCCGGGTCGGCGCCTTCGTCCGACAGGGCGGCGTCGCGCAAGGCGCGGCGTTGCTCGAGAAAGTTGGTCCCCTCGGGCGTCAGGATCAACTGCGCCCCCTCGGCCGCCGCCTGACGGATCAGGGGCTCGACATGCGCCAGCCCCGCGGCCGCCGTCGCCGGCGTCCGCGTCTGGATCAGCGCGATGTCGAGCGTGTCGGTCACCTAGGCCGCCAGCAGGGCGTCCAGCTCGCCCTTGCGATCCAGGGCGTGGATGTCGTCCGAGCCGCCGACGTGCTTTCCGTCGATGAAGATCTGCGGGAAGGTGGCGGCGCCGCCCGAGCGTTCGACCATCTCGGCCTTCTTGGCCGGGTCGTTGGAGGCGACGATCTCCGTATAGGCCGCGCCCTTGCGGTCCAGCAGGGCCATGGCGCGGATGCAGTAGGGGCAGCCGGGTTTGGTGTAGAGGACGACTTCGGCCAAGGGGAACTCCTGAAGGCGGATGGGAAGGTTCCCCCTCACTTAAGCGGTTCGCGCGCGTTTTTCACCCTCGCGATGACGGCCAGGTCGACAGCGCGCGCTCCGGCCTCGATCAGCGCCCGCGCGCAGGCCTCGGCCGTAGCCCCCGTGGTCAGCACGTCGTCGATCAGCAGCAGACGACGTCCCTTGATGCGTCGGCGCCCGACCTCGGTCACGGCGAAGGCCGCCTTGACGTTCAGCCGCCGTCCGCGCGCGGACTTGCCGCCCTGGCTGGCGGTCGGCAGAGGACGGATCAGGGCGTCGGGCAGATAGTCGAGCCGCGCCGCGCGGGCCAGCGGCCGGGCGATCTCGGCGGCCTGATTGAACCGCCGCGACAGCAGGCGGGCGCGGTGCAGCGGCACGGGGACCACGGCGTCGGCCGTCTCGATCAGGGGGGCGGCCGAACGGCTGATCCAACGCGCGAACAGAGGGGCGAACTGCTGCTGGTCGCCATGTTTGAACTTGAGGATGATCCCGCGCGACGCCTCGTCGTAAACGCAGGCCGCCCGCGCCCGGCCGAAGGCGTAAGGGCTGGCGACGCAGGCCGCGCACCGCTCCGCCGCGAAGTCGCCGCCGTCATATTCGAACGCCGCGCCGCAACCGTCGCAGACCGGCGCCTCCAGAAAGGCCACCCGGCTCCAGGCGTCCGGCGACAGGCCCGCGGACGCCGCCGCCTCGCGGCTGTCGTGGGCGAGCGGCGGCAGCAGAATATCCAGCAGACCCCGACCCGCATCGCGCGCGCCGGATGCTAAAGGCCCCCCGACGCCTTTCAATCGACCTCGCCAGCCCCCATCCTGAACCGACATGAGCGCCCCCTCTCCCTCCTCCGGTCCCCCGATCATCTTCGACGCCGCCCGCCGCGCCGCGCGTCTGAGCCGCGCCGAGCGACGCTTCCCCGACGCCGACTTCCTGCACCTGCGCGCCGCCGACAATGCGGTGAACAGCCTGGAAGTGATCCTGCGCGAGTTTCAGACGCCCGTCGACCTGTCGCCCCACCCCGGCGTCTTCGCCCGCGCCCTGGCCGACAGCCCGGCGCGTGAGCGGGTGGGCCAGGTGCGCGCCGTCGGCTCGACGGCCGAGCGCGCCGCGCCGGGGGCCGGGCCTCTGGGGCTGGAGGACGGGTCGGCCGATCTGATCGTCAACCTGCTGGGCCTGCACTGGGCCAACGACCTGCCCGGCGCCCTGAGCCAGATTCGCCGCGCGCTGAAGCCCGACGGCCTGTTCGTCGCCAGCCTGTTCGGCGCCGCGACGCTGAAGGAGCTGCGCGGGGTGCTGACCGAGGCTGAGCTGGAGGTCAACGGCGGCGCCCAGGCGCGCGTCTCGCCCTTCGCCGACGGCTTCGACGGGGCGGCCCTGCTGCAACGGGCCGGGTTCGCCCTGCCGGTGACGGACGTGGACCGGGTGACGGTGCGCTATGGCGATCCCTTCGCCCTGATGCGCGACCTGCGGGCGATGGGCGAGACCAATGTGCTGGCCGGGCCGATCCGGCCGCTTAGCCGCGCCGTGCTGGCCCGCGCGGCCCAGCTCTACGCCGAGCGCCACGCCGAGGCGGACGGGCGCATCCCCGCCACCTTCGAGATGGTTCACCTGGCCGGATGGGCGCCGCACGAGAGCCAGCAGAAGCCCGCCAAACGCGGCTCGGCCAAGACGCGGCTGGCCGATGCGCTGGGCGTCAGGGAGCAGACCGGGGAAGAGGGCTGAGCCCCGCTCTTCCCTGGATCTAGGCTCCGCCGATAGCGCCGCTGATGGTCGTGGAGATGTAGTCGTACATGGCCGTGGAGCGCGCTGCGAAGGCGCTGACGGCGGCGATGATGACCAGGAAGATCAGGCCGCAGATCAGGCCGTATTCAATGGCCGTGGCGCCGCCTTCGTCGCGGTGGAACCGGCAGATGAAACCCTTCACGCCCGGCCCTCCTCTGTCGTCGGCCTGTCAGAGCAGATCGCGCAGCCAGGCGATCAGCGGTTCGTCGGCCGGAGGCATGGGATAGGCCGACAGCTTGTCCGGCTTCACCCAGGCTAGGCCCGCGTGTTCGCGCGCCTCGACCACGCCGGACCAGCGCCGGCACAGGTAGAGTGGCATCAACAGATGAAAGGATTCGTAAGCGTGACTGGTAAACACGAAGGGGGCCAGGCAGGCCTCCTTCACGTCGATGCCCAGTTCTTCCTTCAGCTCACGGATCAGGGCCTGTTCAGGCCGCTCGCCCGGCTCGACCTTGCCGCCGGGGAATTCCCACAGGCCCGCCAGCTGCTTGCCCTCGGGCCGTTTGGCGATCAGCACGCGGCCGTCCGGGTCGATCAGGGCGACGGCGACGACCAGGACGGTGGGAACTTCGGGCGTCTTGCTCACGAGCGGTAGTCCCCGTTGATCTCAATGTAGCGTTTGGTCAGATCGCAGGTCCAGACGGTGGCCGAAGCCCGGCCCGAGGCGACGTGGACGGTGATGTCGATCTCGGCGTTCTTCATATAGGCGCTCATGACCGCCTCGTCGTAGGTCGGCGAGGGGGCGCCGTCGACGGCGGCGACGTGCGGACCGAAGCGGATGGCCAGACGGTCGCGGTCCACCGCCTCCTCCGTCTTGCCCACGGCCATGACGATGCGGCCCCAGTTGGCGTCCTCGCCCGCGATGGCGGTCTTCACCAGCGGGCTGTCGGCGATCGACTTGGCCAGTTTGCGCGCCGAGGCGGGGCTGGCGGCGCCCTCGACCGTCACCTTGACGAACTTGGTCGCGCCCTCGCCGTCCTTCACCAGCTGGTGCGCCAGGTCGAGCATGACGGCGTCCAGCGCCGCCGAGAATTCCTTCAGCCGACGGTCGCCGACGCGGCCGATGCGCGGCGCGCCGGACGCGCCCGTGGCGAACAGCAGCGCCGTGTCGTTGGTCGAGGTGTCGCCGTCCACCGTCACCGAGTTGAAGGTGGTGCGGACGTGCAGGTTCAGCAGGGCCTTCAGCACCGGCGGGGCGATGTCGGCGTCGGTGACGATGAAGGCCAGCATGGTCGCCATGTCCGGCGCGATCATGCCCGAGCCCTTGGCGATGCCGGCGATGCGGACCTTGACGCCCTCGATCTCGCACTCGGCGTAGGCGCCCTTGGGGAAGGTGTCCGTGGTCATGATGCCCAGACCGGCCTGCGCCCAGGCGTCAGCCTTCAGACCGGCTTCGACCTCGGGCAGGCGGGCGGTGATCTTTTTGTCGTCCAGCACCACGCCGATAACGCCGGTCGAGGCCAGCATGACGTCGCGCTGGCGACAGTCGAAGCGTTTGGCGACCTCGGAGGCCGTGCGGCGCGCGGCGTCGGCCCCGGCCTTGCCGGTGAAGGCGTTGGCGCAGCCGGCGTTGACGACCAGGGCCTTGACCCCCTCGCCGCCCTTGTCGGCGTCCAGATGACGCTTGCACCAGTCGACCGGGGCCGAGCCGACCTTGTGCCGGGTGAAGACGCCCGCGCAGGACGCGCCCTCGGGGAAGCGAAAGACCACCAGATCGTCGCGCTCATGCTTGTAGAAGCCCGCGCGCGCCGTGGCGATCTCGACCCCGCCGATCGGCGGAATGGCTGGGAAAGGCACGGCCAGGGGCGAGATCATCAGGCCCGGCTTGCCGGGCGAGGCGGCGACCGCCTGGGTGGCCGATTGCGTCGCGCGCTTCAGCGCCGAGGCCAGCGGATCCAGCGCCTTCTCGATGGCGGTTTCGATCTTCTTGCCGGTCGAGGCGGACTTGGAGGGCGGCTGGCTCATGAGGCGTTTCCGGCGGGAGAAGCGGAGGTTTTCTGGGCCGCAGGCGGGGCGGCGGACTCAACGGGGGCTGAAGGCGGGGCCGTCTTGGTCCCGTCCAGGGAGATCTCGACCTCGGCCTGGCCGCGCAGTTGCTCCAGCAACTGACGAACGCCTTCATAGGTCAGGTAGCGCACGATCTGCGGCCGCGCCTGCTCCAGCGTCGGCGGAGTTTCGACGCGGCGATCCTCGACCTTGAGCACGGCCCAGCCGGTCTCGGTCTGGATCGGACCGACGACCGCGCCCGGCGTCTGGCCCTGCAGGGCGGCGGCGTAGGGACCGGGCAGAACGTCGAGCGTCGAATAGCCCAGGTCGCCGCCGGAATAGCGGGTGGCGTCGTCGATGGAGCGTTGGGCGGCGACGGCCTCGAAGGCCGCCCCCTGCCCCAGGACGCCCAGGACGGCGTCCGCCTGTTCCTTGGTCGGCGCCAGAATCAGGCGCACCCGCACCTCTTCGGTCGCGCGGGCCAGCCGCTGCTGCTCGGCGTAGAGGCGTTCGACCGCCTGTTCGGACACGGCGCCGGACACCACCTTCTCGACCAGCATGTCGCCCAGGATGCGTTCGCGCACGGCCTGCAGGCGGCGCTGGGCGGCGGGGCTGGAATCGAGGCCGCGACGTTCGGCCTCGGCGGCCAGCAGCTTCTGATCGACCACCTCGTCCATCACCCGGCGAAACAGTTCGGATGAAGCGTCCAGGGGATCGTCCTCGCCGATCAACCCCTGCGCCACCGCCTCGCGGCGCACGTCTGAGGCCCAGACGGCGCGATCGTTGACCCTGGCCACGACGCGGTCGTTCTTTTCCGGCGCGGCCTCGTCGCCGCCGCGCCCGCAGGCGGCCACGCCCAGCGCCAAACCGGCGACGACGACCAGAAACAGGCTGTGGAGGGGACGTCGCGCTCGCATCGGACGCTCCGGGCAAGGGTCTGTGGACAGGCCGTCGAAACGGACATTCGCGCCTGAAACACGCCGCCTTAAAAAGGCCCTCGCGTTGACAGGGATAAGGGCGGTGCTTAAGTCCCGCCTGCGCCCAAGTCGAGGGGTTTTCGATCGTCTGCGCGGCCCTTCGCGCGCCCTCATCTGCAGGGAAGGCCCGGGGCCGGCGTGATCGCGGCCCTCCGACCGGGTGAAACTGTCTTTCTCAGAGCCTTCAGCCGCTCGACCGCCTGACCCGGATCGCCCATGCTCGGCTTCGCCAAGAAATTTCTCGGTTCCTCCAACGACCGCAAGGTCAAGGCCTTCATGGGCCAGGTCCAGAAGATCAACGCCCTGGAATCCAAGTTCGAGGCCTTCTCGGACGACGAACTGCGCATGATGACGCAGACGTTCAAGGATCGCATCGAAGCCGGCGAGAGCCTGGACAAGCTGCAGAACGAAGCCTTCGCCGTGGTGCGCGAAGCCTCAAAGCGCGTGCTGGGCCAGCGTCAGTACGACGTGCAGATGACCGGCGGCATGATCCTGCATGAAGGCGGCATCGCCGAAATGCGCACCGGCGAAGGCAAGACCCTGGTCGCCGTGGCCCCAGTCTATCTGAACGCCCTGGCCGGCAAGGGCGTCCACGTCGTCACCGTCAACGACTATCTGGCCCGCCGCGACGCAGAGCAGATGGGCCGCGTCTATCGCTTCCTGGGCCTTGAGGTCGGGGTCATCGTCAACGGCCTGTCGCAGGGCCAGCGCCAGATGGCCTACAACGCCGACATCACCTACGGCACCAACAACGAATTCGGCTTCGACTATCTGCGCGACAATCTGGTCTACGACCGTCGCGAGATGGTGCAGCGCGGCCACCACTTCGCCATCGTCGACGAGGTCGACTCAATCCTGATCGACGAGGCGCGCACGCCGCTGATCATCTCGGGCCCGACCGAGGACCGTTCGGACCTCTACAAGGTGCTGGACGCCCTGGTGAAGGAATTGATCAAGGACAAGGACACCTACGACCTCGACGAGAAGCAGCGTCAGGCCCTGCTGACCGAGCTGGGCTCGGAGCGGATGGAGCAGATGCTTCAGGACGCCGGCCACTTCGCCGAGGACACCGTCGACCTGTACGACCCGGCCAACGTCAGCCTGGTCCACCACACCAACCAGGCCCTGCGCGCCAACACGCTCTACACGCGCGACAAGGACTACATCATCAAGGACGGCGAGATCGTCCTGATCGATGAATACACCGGCCGCATGATGACGGGCCGTCGCCTGTCCGAAGGTCTTCACCAGGCCATCGAGGCCAAGGAAGACGTCAAGATCATGCCCGAGAACCAGACCCTGGCCTCGGTGACGATCCAGAACTATTTCCGCCTCTACGAGAAGCTGTCCGGCATGACCGGCACGGCCGCCACCGAGGCCCAGGAATTCCTCGACATCTACAAGATGGACGTCCTGGAAGTGCCGACCAACCGTCCGATCCAGCGCAAGGATTACGACGACGAGGTCTATCGCACCTTCAAGGAAAAGAACGCCGCCATCGCCGCCCAGATCGCGGAATGCCACGTTCGCGGCCAGCCGATCCTGGTCGGCACCGTCTCGATCGAGAACTCCGAAGAGCTGTCCGAAGTCCTGAAGACCTACAGCTACAAGGTCGAGCGTTCGCGCACCCTCAAGCCCGAATACGCGGGCCGCGAGAAGGAAGCGCAGAAGGTCGGCGACGCCGCCTATGACATCGACTACGCCACCGGCCGCGGCATTCCGCACAACGTCCTGAACGCGCGCCAGCACGAGCAGGAAGCCTACATCGTCGCCGACGCCGGTCTGCCGGGCGCGGTGACGATCGCCACCAACATGGCCGGCCGCGGCACCGACATCCAGCTGGGCGGCAACCTGGAGATGCGCCTGCAGCGCTGGAGCCAGGAACAGCGCAACATGGCCGTCGCCGTGACGCCGGAAGACCTTGCAGCCAAGGAAGCCGAGTTCAAAGCCGAGATCGCCGCCGCCAAGGAACAGGCCATGGCCGCCGGCGGCCTGTTCGTCCTGGGCACCGAGCGCCACGAAAGCCGCCGCATCGACAACCAGCTGCGCGGCCGCACCGGCCGTCAGGGCGACCCCGGCACCTCGAAATTCTACCTGTCGTGCGAAGACGACTTGCTGCGCATCTTCGCCGGCGACCGTCTGGACTCGATCATGAAGTCGTTCGGCGTGGCCGAGGGCGAGGCCATCAGCCACCCCTGGCTGAACCGCGCCGTCGAGACCGCCCAGAAGCGCGTCGAAGCCCGCAACTACGACATGCGCAAGAACGTGCTGAAGTACGACGACGTCGTGAACGACCAGCGCAAGGCCGTGTTCGAACAGCGTCAGGAGTTCATGGACTCCGAAGACTTGTCGGAGCTGGTCGCCGACTTCCGCAACGACGCGATCAACGACCTGGTCGAACGCTATATGCCGCCCAAGGCCTATGCCGAGCAGTGGGACATCGACGGCCTGGACGAGAAGGTGAAGTCCACCCTCGGCCTCGAACTGCCGCTGCATGACTGGGCCGCCGAGGAAGGCGTCTCCAACGAGGAGATCGAGGAGCGCATCGTCGCGGCCGCCGACGTGCGCGCCGCCGAACGCCTCGAACTGATCGGCGCCGACCAGACGCGCGGCCTCGAAAAGCAGTTCATGCTGCAGATGATCGACATGCAGTGGCGCGAGCACCTGGTCCATCTGGACCACCTGCGCGGCGTCATCGGCCTGCGCGGCTACGGCCAGCGCGACCCGCTGAACGAATACAAGACCGAAGCCTTCAACCTGTTCGAGACGCTGCTGCACGACCTGCGCCACAACGTCACGCGCTGGCTGATGACGGTCGAGTTCCAGTTCCAGGCGCCGCCGCCGATGGAAATGCCCGAGTTCCAGGAAATCCACCTGAACCCCGGCACCGGCGAGAACGAGATGCTGAACCCGATGGCCCAGAACCCGGAAGGCCAGCTGACGGGCGACGACCGCTCCAAGCTGCCGGTCGAGGCCCTGCCCGTCGGTTGGGAGCGCACCAGCCGCAACGCCGACTGCCCCTGCGGCTCGGGCCGCAAGTTCAAGCACTGCCACGGTAGTTTGATCTAAGGCGCGCAAACGCGCGCGGCGCGGTCGCTCGCTGCTTGAGCGCCAAAGACCGACTTGAGAGAGGCGGGTTCGCGAAAGCGGCCCGCCTTTTTCTTTGGCCGCGCCTTTCCTTACCGCTCATCCGTCTTTTCTGTTGGGCCGCCCGCTGATCCGGGTAAGGTCGGACCATGAACTACAAGCCCCTGTTCTCGCGCGCGCTAGGCCTCGATCCGGAACGCCTGCATTTCGCCGCTCACAGCCACCACCTGTGGCCCGACGTCAGCTTCGACGGCCAGGTCCAGGCCTGGGCCGAGGCCAACCGCTTCGCCGACCGCAAATGGGATCTGGTGTTCGGCGAGGTCATCCCCGAGGCGCAAGCGCATGTCGCCAAGGAACTGGGCCTGCCCTCGCCCGACAGCCTGATCTTCGCGCCCAATACGCATGAGATTCTGCTGCGCATCGTCTCGGCGGTCGACAAGGCGCCGGTGCGCATCCTGGCCACCGACGGCGAATTCCACTCCTTCCGCCGCCAGTCGGAACGCTGGGAGGAGGCGGGACAGGCCGTCGTCACCCGCGTGCCCCTGGCTCCGTTCGAGACCTTCGCCGACCGCTTCGTCGCGGCGGCCAGGGCGGGCGGGCACGATCTGATCTTCGTCAGCCAAGTCTTCTTCCGCACCGGCGGCCTGTTCGAGCGCATCGCCGAACTGGCGGAACTGGCCGATCCGGCCGGTCCGTGGGTGGTGGTCGACGGCTATCACGGCTTCATGGCCACGCCGACCGATCTGTCGGCCGTGGCGGACAGGATCTTCTATCTGGCGGGCGGCTACAAATACGCCATGGCGGGTGAAGGCGCCTGCTTCCTACACGCCCCGCCCGGCTTCGGCCCACGCCCGGTCGTGACCGGCTGGTTCGCCGAGTTCGGCCACCTAGAAGGCCCGCACGGCGGGGTTCAGTACCGCACCGACGGCGGCCGCTTCTGGGGGGCCACCTTCGACGCCAGCGCCCTGTACCGCTTCAACGCCGTTCGCCGGATGCTGGAGCAGCACGGCCTGACCACGGCGATGATCGCCGATCACGCGCGCGGTCTTCAGGCCCGGTTCCAGACGGCGATCCAATCGAACGAGGCCGGGGCGCTGGCCGGGGCCCAGATCCTGAACCCGGTCGAGGGGACGGCGCCGCGCGCCCGCTTCCTGGCCCTGCGCCACGCCGACGCGCCGCGCTGGAAGGCGGCGCTGCAGGAGATGAACGTCATCGCCGACGTGCGCGACGACGTGATCCGCTTCGGCTTCAGCCTGTATCAGAGCGAGGACGACGTGGAGAAACTGATCCACGCCTGCGCCCGCCTGAGCTAGGCCGTCAGAAGAACAGGCTGTCGGCGTCGCGCCGCGCCTCGGGCGGATCGGTGCGCCGGGGCGAGGCGGGGCGCGCAGACGAAGCGCGGGGCGCGGGCGACGCCCTGGCTTCAGCCCGTCTGGGCGCCGGATCCCCCGGCAAGGACGGGGTCGGGGAGGCAGTCCGCGCCGGCGCCGCAACGGGCGGCGCGGGCGGCGCAGCGGTCTTGGCCGGCGGCGGGCCCAGGCGCGGATAGGCCGGCCCCTTCGGCTCGACCGCCCGGCGCGGCGCGACCACGGAAGGCGACGCCGGCGCCTCGACCGCATCCGCCGATGTCGCGGCCGAGGCCGCCAGCAGCTGACGCGCCTGCGCTCGCGCGCGCGGATGATCGCAGCGGCACAGCATCAGCCCGGTCGGCCCTCTCCAGATCAGCAGCGGGCGGCGCGGCGGCTCGGCCCAGCGGCGGGCCAGGCGCTCGATCTCGCGGACCAGTTCGGCGTCGTCCGTCGGCACGGGCCGAAGCTCATGGCCCTGGGCCTCGAGCTCGGAGGTGATCTGGGACAACCAGACGGCGCCGCTGGAATCGGGGCCGTCACGATCATGGACGTAAACAGGCGTAAGGCCGAAAGCGGCGCCCCCCGCCGCCGCGTCCAGCCGCGCCTCGAACCCCTCGGGCGCGATGATCGGCTGAGGCTCATGACGCGCGACCGCCAGCCACCAAGCGGCCAGCGCCACCCCCAGCATCAGCAGGCCCAGAACAGCGCCGATCAGCGCCCCCAACAGGATGCGCGGCAGTTGAGAAGAAGAGGCGGACGACGTCATCGTCCGTCAGGACTAGCATCGAACCGACGCACGACAACCCCTGAGGCTAGGGCGTGGTCTTCATGGCCTGGGCCGACCAGCGCACCACAACCTTCTCTTCCTGCTCGGCGCCGAGGCGGGCGTAGAAGCGCCGCGCGCCGTGATTGTCCGCGCGAACCTCCCAGCGGCCGCTCAGCCCCTCGCCCGCAGCCTCGGCCGCGAAAGCCCGCATCAGCGCCTCGCCTACGCCAGCGCCGCGCGCCTCTTCGGCCACGAACAGATCGTCGAGGTTGAGGTAGTCCCCGCCCCGCCAGATGCCGTAGACCCGCGTCCAGGAGACGAAACCCGCCGCCCGCCCCGCGATCTCGGCCAGAAGGAAGGCGGCGCGCGGCGGCTGGGTCGACAACGCCTGCGCCAGACTGTCCGGCGTGGCGGCGAGATAGGGCGTCAGGCCCTCATGCTCCGCCAGAGCGCGCATCAGGGCGTGGATGCGCCCGGCGTCCGTCGCCGTCGCGCGGCGCACCGTCAGGTCTGCGGTCATGACGATCCTCCCTCTCGGCCGGTTCCGTACGGCCTTTTGGCGCGACAGGGACGTTCCGCCAAGCGCGGGATCAGACCGCCAGGTCGAACAGGGCGTCGCGCGTGATCTCGGCGTGGGTCATGGGGAACAGATGGCCGCCGCCCGCCGTCGTCTCGACCTGCATGGCTGCGCGACGCGCTGAGGGCCGAACCGCGCACAGGCTGCCCGTCTCGCCCTTGAGGATGCGCACCGCTCCCGGATAGCGGGCCAGCGCCCGCCACGGGTCATGCGCCTGGGCGGCGTAGTTGGAGGCCTCCCACGCCGGGCTGCAGGTCAGTTCCAGTCCCCGATCCGTCTCGGCCAAGCCGTCGGCCAGATAGTCGGCCAGCATCAGGTCCGGCCAGCCCTTGAAGGCGCCGCGTCCGCGATAGGCGGCCAGGGCCTGTTCGCGGCTGTCGAACACCGCGCGGCGTTTCAGGGTGCGCGAGACGATGGGAAAGCCACGCGACAGTCGGCCCGCCAGCGGCAGGTTCAGCGCCATCACCATGGGACGCGGCCAAATCACCGGGTCGAGCAGCAGCAGGCGCGACACCCGTTCGGGCTGCTCGGCGGCGGCCAGCAGGCCGCTGGTCGCGCCGATGGAGTGGCCGGCCAGAGCCACGGGCGGGCCGCCGATCGCCTCCAGCAGGCCGATCAGGTCGTCGCGGTGATCCTTCCAGCTGCGATGGCCGTCCGGCTCGGCAGGCAGGCGCGTCGCGCCGTGGCCGCGCAGGTCGGGCGCCCAGATGCGCAGGGCGCTGGACAAGGGCTGCAGCAGGGTGCGGTAGGTGCGGGCGTTGAAGCCGTTGGCGTGGACGAAGACCAGATCGACCGGCCGCTCGCGATCGCCGAAGTCCAGAACCGCCATCTCGCCGCCGCCCCAGCGATTGTCGATGGGGACGCTGATCCGGCGCGGCGCCGACAGGGCCAGGGCGTCCATCAGGTTCAGGCCGCCACGCGACAAGCCGGGCAGCGGCCATGCCCTTCTATGGTGGTGCGTTCGATGGCGTAGCCGGCGCCGGCGGCGGCGCGGGCGAAGGCGTCGCCGCCCTGGACCGCCACCTCTTCGGCGGCGCCGCAGCAGTCGCAGATCAGGAAGGCCGCCGCGTGGCCCTTGTCTTCGCCCAGGGCGTCAGCGGTGCAGGCGACATAGGCGCTGATGGAGGCGATGCGGTGCGCCAGGCCCCGGCGCTCCAGGAAGTCCAGCGCGCGATAGACGGTCGGCGGCTTCGCCGCCTGGCCGTCCAGGCCGTAACGGGCGATCAGGTCATAGGCCTTCACCGGCTCGCCCGCCGTCAGCAGCAGCTCCAGCACCCGGCGACGCGGGGCGGTCATGCGCTCGCCGTCGGCGGCGCAGCGCGCCTCGACGGCCGTCAGGGCGCGCTCCACCTCGGCGGCGCCGAGCTCGTGTTCAGCGTGTTCATGATCGCAGGCCAGACCCATGGCCTACAGCTAAGAGGTCAGGGCCGCCGCTGCAACCGCATCGACGGTCGCACCCGCTCGGGTCGCCGCCCGCAGCCGGCGCAATGTGGCCAAACAGCGGCGTTTGCGGCGGCCCCGGCCATGGGCTAGAAGAACCGTCCTTTCTGTTCAGAAGATCCGTTTTTCATGACCGACGCCATCCAAGCGAACAGCCCCCTGTCGGGCAACGTCCTGTTCTATTCCCAGCCCGAGCCCCTGTCGGCCGAGGCTCACGGCAAGCTGGGCGTGACCCCGGCGGACAAGCCCTACGCCTTCGTCGCCCAGACCAATGTGGTGCCGCTGACGGTGACGGAGTTCGCCCCGGCCGCCCTCTCCTATCCGGTCATCTTCGTCGGCGACGCCAAGCAGCCGGTCGCCGCCATGGGCCTGAACGCTGGCGAGAACCTGTTCATCGAGGACGGCGACTTCCGTCCCGACGCCTACATCCCGGCCTACGTCCGCCGCTACCCCTTCGTCTTCGCCAATGACGAAGAGCAGAAGCGCCTGGTGCTGTGCATCGACCGCGCCGCCCCCTTCGTGGTCGAAGGCGGCGAGACCCCCCTGTTCGAGAACGGCCAGCCCAGCGGCTACGTCAACTTCGGCATGGAGTTCTGCAACAACTTCGAGCAGGAGCGCGTGCGCAGCGAATCCTTCGTCGCCCTGCTGAAGGAACTGGACCTGTTCGAGGTGCGCGAGGCCAACTACACCCCGCGCAACGCCGACGGCACGGCCGGAACGCCGCAGAAGATCGCCGAATATTTCGCCGTCTCGGAAGACAAGCTGAAGGCCCTGCCGGCCGAGAAGCTGGCCGAACTGCGCGACAACGGCGCCCTGGGCCAGATCTACGCCCACCTGGTGTCGCTGCTGGGTTGGGATCGTCTGATCGCCGTGGCCCTGACCCGCGCCGCCAAGCAGCAGCCGGTCGCCGCCAACGCCTGATTTTTTGAGGGCCTAACGCGCGTTCGCGCGGCTTGAGGCCCTTGGAACACCAAACGGCAAACGCCCCGTCAGGAAACTGGCGGGGCGTTTTCTTATCTTTCTCCCCTTGTGGGAGAAGGTGGCCCGCCAGGGCCGGATGAGGGGTCTCTCCGAAGTTTGACGCCGGCTGACGGTCAAGGGCGCGAAACCCCTCATCCGTCCGGCTTCGCCGTCCACCTTCTCCCCCAAGGGGAGAAGGATTCTAGCGGCGCGCGACCAGGGCGCGGGTCAGGCAGGAGAAGACCAGCCGCCCCGCCTCGTCCAGCAAGTCCTGCTGGGCGATGACCACGCCCTTTTCGTCCCCGACCGGATCCTTGCCCATGATGGTCAGACGGCCGCGCAGAAGCTCGCCCGCCGGGGGACTGCGCAGGAAGCGAAGCCCGTCGACCGCCAGGGTCTTGGCCCCCGCCCAACCGCTGGTTCGGTCGGCGGCCAGGCGGCTCCATAAGGCGTAGACCATGGCCTCCGGCGCGCCGTAGGCGACGTCCCAGCCCGGCTGGAACCGCTCGGCGAACAGGTCCAGCGCCGCCGCATCCACGGCGCAGGCGCCCAAAGGGATGACCTGACCGATCTCGAGATCCTCGAAATGGATGTGCAGCGGCTCGGTCATGCGCGGTCTTCCCTCCGTCAGGCGGCCGGTTCTTCCGACACCCTGACCATCAGCTTGCCGTCATGGTCGCCCGTGAACAAGCGGTTCAGCGAACCGACCGCCCCTTCCAACCCGTCGTCGACATGGACCTTCCAGTGGATCTTCCCGTCGGCCAGCCACGGGCCCATCTCGGCGACCATCTCCTTGGCGCGATGAGCGTAGTCGAGGACCAGGAAGCCCTTCACGTCCAGGCGGTGGGTGATGATGCGGGCGAAGTTGGGCGAAGGCGGCATCCGCGTGGCGTTGTAGGCCGAAATCAGGCCGCAGACGGCCATGCGGCCGTGCACCTTCAGCCGGTTCCAGACGGCGATCATGATGTCGCCGCCGACGTTCTCGAAATTGAGGTCGATGCCGTCGGGGGCCAGGCGATCCAGGGCGTCGCCGACGTCCTCGTTCTTATAGTCAACGGCGCCGTCGAAGCCGAGCTCCTCGGTCAGCCAGCGGCACTTCTCGGCGCCGCCGGCGATGCCGATGACGCGGCAGCCGCGCTGCTTGGCCACCTGACCGGCGATGGAGCCCACCGCCCCCGCCGCCGCCGAGATGACCAGGGTCTCGCCGGCCTTCGCCTTCAGCACGTCGGTGACGCCGAAATAGGCGGTCATGCCGGTCATGCCCAGAACGGACAGGTTGGCCGTCAACGGCAGGCCCGGCGCGCGGTGGACCGGTCGCAGCCCCGCCTCGGGCACGACGGCGTAGTCGGCCCAGGCCCCCGACAGGGGCATGACCAGATCGCCTTCCTTGTATCGCTCGCCGCGCGACTGCTCGACCACGCCCAGGGTCAGGCCGCGCATGACGTCGCCCAGGCCGACGGGCGGCAGATAGCCTTCGGAATCATTCATCCAGGTGCGGTTGGTCGGGTCGATCGACAGATAGACGGTGCGAACCAAAACCTCGCCGTCCTTCAGATCGGGCAGGACGCTCTCGACCAACTCCAGATCGCCGTCCTGAATCAGGCCGTGCGGCCGCTGACGCAGGATCCATTGTCTGTTGCGCAGGCTCATCAATCGGTCTCCTAAAGCGTTTTCTTTCAGAACCCATAGTGGCGCCTCGCCGCCAGAGGGCAAGCGCGACGGATCGACCGTTCGCCCCGGCCTGCCGACAAAAAAGAAGGCGGACCCGTTCAGGATCCGCCTAGGAGTCGCATCATCGAGAATGAGGCGAGGGCGAAGACCGGCCGAGCCGGCCCGGGGGAACGACCCTCGACAATCAGATAACGGCGAACGCGAAACTCGGTTCCAAAGGGCGCGGACCGCCCGCCGCTCCTCCCCGTCGGAACGGCGGAGCGGGGGCGGCGTTGGCCCTAGAGGTTTCCAGACCGCGAAAAAGGAGGCGAGCCGATGACCCACCAAGACCCGCATTCCCACTCCGCCGACGCCGTGCACGAGCACCAGGCGGTGGAGGCTCAGTATGTGCGCCAAGGCCGAAGCGGACGCCGCATCCTGGTGCTGCTGATCGTTTCGGCCGGGGCCGCCGCCATCCTGCTGCTGGGGTGGTGGGCGATCAACAACGCGGGGCTCCAACGCACCTCGGAAGCTACCGACACGACGCCCGAACCCTCGCCGGTTGTGCAGACCGACCCTGCGGTCCGCCCCGCGGGGCCGGAAGCCGCGCCGCCGCCTGTCGAACCGCCTCCGGCGCCCTGATGCGGTTCTGAACGAAAAAGGGCTCCGCTGCGGCGGAGCCCTTGATCTTGGCCGAAGAAATTCAGCCCGATCAGGCGGCCTGCTTCTGGCGCGACGGATGGAAGAACAGCGCCTGGCTGATCGCCGCCTTCACCGTCTCCGGCTGGAAGGGCTTGGTGATCAGGAAGGTCGGCTCGGGGCGCTCGCCGGTCAGCAGCCGCTCAGGGAAGGCGGTGATGAAGATGACCGGCACGTCGAACTTCTTGAGAATGTCCTTCACCGCATCGATGCCCGACGAGCCGTCGGCCAGTTGGATGTCGGCCAGCACCAGGCCCGGCGTGTGGCGTGACACGGCGTCCACGGCCTCGTCATGGGTGGTGGCGGTGCCGGTGACGCGATGGCCCAGCTCCTTCACCAGGCTTTCGATGTCGGCCGAGATGATCGCTTCATCTTCAATGATCAGGACGTCGGTAGCCAGCTCGGCGTCGATGTCCGACTGGGCCTCGGCGATCAGGCGTTCGACCGTGCGCGGATCGACGGCCAGGATCTGGGCCGCTTCGGACGGCGTGAATCCTTCCAGCGCGGTCAGCAGGAACGCCTGGCGCGAGCGCGGCGAAATCCGCATCAGGCGATGGGCGGCGTCGTCGCCCTCAGCCGCCGCGCCGTCCTCGAGCTGGGCGCCCGTGGCCGCCCAGATGGTGTGGAAAACATGATATAAAGCCACGCGCGGCGTCATGTCCGTCGGCAGCTGGCGCTCGCCCGCCGCGAGGGCTTCAAGGGCCACGCGGACGTAGTTGTCGCCCGTCGCCTGGTCGCCGGTCAGCGCCCGGGCGTAACGACGAACGTAGGGCAGATGAGGCGCTAGTCTGGCCAGAAGGCTCATATTGGTTCGTTCCCCGACAATCTTCGCGCCGCATGTCTAATGGCGCACCAGCGGATTGAACGTGCCAAATGGGCCGCGGTTCCCGCACCGTCCGCCAGCTTGAGCATAAAAACGTCCGGCGTTAGGAACTCTATGCGAGAGGCGGCGTTTTCCGTTTCTACAGGCGTTTCAACTGGCTTGGGCGGCAGCCGTAAACTCGATGATCAACACCAAGGACACCCCCGTTCACCCCGACGGGACACCGTCGAATGAGCGAGGGCTTGAAGAGGTTCGCCTGCGTCAGCAGGCGATCGGCGTGAAGCTGCGCCACATGTTCGACGAGGTCGTGAACGAACCCGTTCCCGACGAGTTCCTCGAGATTCTCAGACGCGCCGACCAAGCGTCGTCCACCAAGGAGGGACAGTGACCAGCACCCCATCCCGGCCCCCGTCGGCCGATGACGGCGCCTTCAAGGCCGAACTGGTCACCCTGATCCCCCACCTGCGCGCCTTCGCCCGCACCCTGACCGGCGACCCCACCGCCGCCGACGACCTGGCGCAGGAAGCCATGATGAAGGCCTGGGACGCCCGCGCCAGCTATCAGATGGGCACGAACATGAAGGCCTGGACCTTCATGATCCTGCGCAACCAGTTCTACTCCGAGAAGCGCCGCTCCTGGCGTCAGACCCAGCTTGACCAGGAAGCCGCCGAACGCACCCTGATCGCCGTCGACGATCCCGAGGCGCCCGTCGCCCTGGACGAACTGCGTCAGGCCTTGCAGACCCTGCCCGAAGAGCAGAGGGAAGCCCTGATCCTGGTCGGGGCCGGAGGGTTCGCCTATGAGGAGGCGGCTGAGATCTGCCAGTGCGCCGTGGGCACGGTGAAGAGCCGCGTGTCGCGCGCCCGCAAGGCGTTGCAGGCCACCTTGGAGCGCGGCGGCTACGCCCGCGACGGAAAGTCCGCCGGGGATGCGATGCGATCCATCCTGGCCGACGCCGACAGGCTGAGCGGCTCCGGGCGGAGATAGTCGTGCGGCGGATCGGCCGGGTTCTGGGGCGAAAGCTCGGATGGCCCAGCGTGCAGGGAATCCGCTTTCGCCTGGGCGTGGCCATGGCCATCGCCCTGCTGCCGATCCTGCTGCTGGCCATGATCCAGACCGAGGCGGGCTTCCGCCGCCAGGCCGCCGAACAGCGCATCGATCTGCAACTGGCCGCCGACCGCAGCGCCGCCCACGCCAAGAACAACATCGACAGCGCCGTGGTGCTGTTGCAGGCCCTGGCCCCCGAAGGCGTCGGCTTCTATTGCGAACCGCGGCTGACGACCCTGGTCGAACGGATGGACAGCATCGCCGCCCTGGCCCGTTTCAGCGCCACGGGCGAGCCGGTCTGCGCCTCCCGCTCCAATCCGCCGCCCTCCGGCGCCGAGGTGCGCGAGCGGTCCTGGTATCAGCGGCTGAGGCGCGGCGAGAACGTCGTCATGGAGTGGACCGCCGGGAAGCCGAACGCCCTGTTGGTCGCGGTCCGCTCCGAACGGCCCATGGGCGCCTTCCAAGGCGCCATGACCGCCATTCTGCCGCTGGCTGCGCTGCAGCCGGACATTCGCGATCCCGCCCTGCCCCTGGGGGCCCAGGCGGCGGTGATCGACGCGTCCGGACGAGTGCTGACCACGACCGACGCCGAATCCTTCCAGCTCAACGATCCCCAGGCCATCGTCGCCTGGGCCGCTGAGGCCCAACGCGGCGACACCACCCTGTTCGAGGCGAAGGACGCGCGCGGCCGCCGCCACGTCTATGCGGGGGCGCCGCTGTCGGGGCGCGACGTCTTCGTCCTGCTGTCGGCGCCCGCGCCGGGCCTGCTGTCCTGGGCGCGATTGAACCCCTTCGGCACCCTGCTGCTGCCGCTGGCGGCCTGGCTGGCGACCTTCGCCGCCGTCATGCTGTTGTCGGAACGGATCGTCGTGCGCTGGCTGATCTATCTGGAGCGGGTGGCCGCCATCTATGCGCGCGGCCGCTTTTCGGTCCGCCCCGTCCAGGCCGAGCACGCCCCGGCCGAAATCCGCGTCCTGGCCCGCACCCTCGGCGCCCTGGGCGACAACATCACCCGACGCGACAAGGCCCTGCTGGAGGCCCTGGACGAGAAGGACGCGCTGATGCGCGAAATCCATCACCGGGTGAAGAACAACCTGCAGATCATCTCGTCCCTGCTGTCGATGCAGCAGCGGGCGGTGACAGACCCCAGCGCCCGCGCGGCCCTGGGCGACACCCGCCAGAGGATCGCCGCCCTGGCCCTGATCTACCGCATTCTCTACCAGAGCGAGCACGTCCGCGAGGCCGACTCCGAGACCTTCCTGCGCGAACTGGTCGGCCAGCTGATCGCCGGAGAAGCGATGCGCGGCCCTCTGGTGACCACGACGATCCAAGCCGATCCCCTGGTCATCGACCCCGACAAGCTGGCGCCCCTGGCCCTGTGGGTGGTGGAGGCCGTCTCCAACGCCCAGAAGCACGCCTTCGCCGAGCGCGGCGGCGACCTTCAGGTCCGCTTCCGGGTCCAGGGCGACACCAGCGTGCTGGAGGTGCAGGACGACGGCCCCGGCGTCGCCGACGCCGCCGGGGCGGGGGTGGGCCGCACCCTGATGATCGCCTTCGCCAAACAGCTGCGCGGCGAGGCTGAGATCGTCCCGGCGCCCGACGGGGGCTCGATCGCCCGCCTGACTTTCGTCACGCCCGAAGCCCACGGATCGGCCCATGTGCGCGAGGTCGCCGCCTTCCGGGTCAGTGGAACCCGACCTTGAGCGTGGCGTTCAGAAAACCTGAGGGCTTCCGTCCCGACCGTCCCATGTCTCAGGAGCATTCCATGCGCAAAATCATCATCCTGGCCGTCGCCGCCGCGGCCCTGACCACCGCCGCCTGCAACACCATCCAAGGCGTCGGCAAGGACACCCAGGCCGCCGGCCAGGCCGTCGAAGGCGCCGCCCGCGACGCCAAGAACTGATCCCCTTCCGATCAGGAGGCTGCGCCTGGACCCCGCCGAGAGCATCGCTCGGCGGGGTTTTATTTTTCACTGGCGCGACCTTGGCGGCTCATTTAGCGTCGCCGCGCCCCATGAAGGGGCCAGGACTTTGAAAAGAAGATGCGCGTCGGCTGCCCCCGAGAAATCAAGACCAACGAACATCGCGTCGGCCTGACGCCCGCCGCCGTACGCGAATACGTCGCCCACGGCCACGCCGTCGTCATGGAGACGAGCGCAGGTCTCGGCGCGGGCTTCTCCGACGCCGACTACGTCAAGGCGGGCGCCCGCATCGCGCCGGACGCCCGCACCGTCTTCGCCGGCAGCGACATGATCGTGAAGGTCAAGGAGCTGCAGCCGACCGAGTTCTCCCTGCTGAACGACGGCCACATCCTCTTCACCTATCTGCATCTGGCGCCCGATCCCGAACAGACCAAGGCCCTGCTGGCCTCCGGCTGCGCGGCCGTGGCCTATGAGACGGTGACCGACAAGAACGGCGGCCTGCCGCTACTGGCGCCCATGTCCGAGGTGGCGGGGCGCATCGCCGTCTTCTCGGCGGCCGAGACCCTGCTCAAGCACAAGGGCGGCATGGGACTGCTGTTCTGCGGCGTGCCGGGCGTCGCGCCGGCGCGCGTGCTGGTGCTGGGCGGCGGGGTCGTGGGACTGAACGCCGCGCGCATGGCCATGGGTCTGGGCGCCGAGGTGGTGGTGCTGGAACGCTCCATTCCCCGGATGCGCCAGATCGACGAAGTGACCGGCGGCCGGGTCATCACCCGCTATTCCTCTCTGCACGCCATCGAAGATGAACTGCCCAAGGCCGATGTGGTGATCGGCGCCGTCCTGACGCCGGGGGCGGAGGCGCCGACCCTGGTGCGGCGCGACCAGCTGGCGTCGATGAAGAAGGGCAGCGTCCTGATCGACGTCGCCATCGACCAGGGCGGCTGTTTCGAGACCTCGCGCCCGACCACCCACGACCAGCCGACCTATGTGGTCGACGACGTGATCCACTACTGCGTCGGCAACATGCCCGGCGCCGTGCCCCGCACCAGTTCGGAAGCCCTGAACAACGCCACCCTGCCCTTCGGCCTGGCCCTGGCCGACCGGGGGCTGGAGGCCCTGCGCGCCGACCCGCACCTGGCCAAGGGGCTGAACGTGCTGAAGGGCGAGATCACCCATCCGGCCGTGGCCCAGGCGCTGGGCATGGACTGGCGCGACCCCTTCGGCGTCTGGGCGCACGGATGAAGATAGGCCAACGGGCTTGCCGTCGTTCAGACGGCGCCCCAGGAATGCGATTCTAACTGTTCAGGAGCTTAGCCATGCTGCTTCTTGTCATGATGTCCATCGTCGCATTCCAAGAGACACCGCCCCCGGCCGGGGCGCCCGCGACGGCGTCCGTGCGCTGGTCGGCGCCGCCGCGCGCCGAAACTCCGCCCAAGGCTCTGCAGGACAAGGTCAGCGGCGCCGCCACCTTGCGCTGCGACTTCACGAGCGGCTCGCCGACCGCCTGCCGCATCATCGCCGAGAACCCGGTCGGTTACGGCTTCGGCATGGCGGCGCTGCGCGCAACGCGATCCGCGCGGGCTGCAAACGGCCTCGACGGACTTCACGAATTCTCGGTCGCCTTCGAAGTTCGCTGACGTCGAACGGGTCTGGCCTGTAATTCGCCGCTCTCTTCGGCCATAAGGCGCCCATGAAGTTCCTCGATCAGGCCAAGATCTATATTCGCTCCGGCAACGGCGGCGCGGGCTCTGTCTCGTTCCGTCGCGAAAAATTCATTCCCAACGGCGGTCCCGACGGCGGCGACGGCGGCAAGGGCGGCGACGTCTGGGTCGAGTCTGCCGACGGGCTGAACACCCTGATCGACTTCCGCTATCAGCAGCATTTCAAGGCCGCGACCGGCAACCACGGCCAGGGCCGCCAGATGCACGGAGCCAAGGGCGAGGACGTGGTCCTGCGCGTGCCCGTCGGCACCCAGGTGCTGGACGAGGACAAGGAGACGGTGCTCGTCGATCTGGACGAGCCGGGCATGAAGGTGAAGCTGCTGTCCGGCGGCAACGGCGGCTGGGGCAACACCCGCTTCAAGGGGCCGGTCAACCAGGCGCCGCGCCACGCCAACCCCGGCCAGGAAGGCCAGGAGCGCTGGATCTGGCTGCGGCTGAAGCTGATCGCCGACATCGGCCTGGCGGGCCTGCCCAATGCGGGCAAGTCGACCTTCCTGTCCGCCGTCTCGGCGGCGCGGCCCAAGGTGGCGGACTATCCCTTCACCACCCTGACGCCGAACCTGGGCATGGTGGACCTGAGCCCGTCGGAACGCTTCGTCATCGCCGACATCCCCGGCCTGATCGAAGGCGCCAGCGAGGGCGCAGGGCTGGGCACCCGCTTCCTGGGCCACGTCGAGCGATCGGCCAGCCTGATCCACCTGATCGACGGCACGCAGGACGACGTGGTCGAGGCCTATCGCATCATCCGCGGCGAGCTGGAGGCCTATGGCGAGGGCCTGGCCGACAAGGTCGAGATTCTGGCGCTGAACAAGATCGACGCCCTGACGCCCGAGGCCCGCGAGGAGAAGGCGGCGGAGCTGGAGGCGGTCGCCGGTCGTCGGCCCTATCTGGTGTCCGGCGTCTCGGGCGAGGGCGTGACCGAGCTGCTGCGCGCCGCCTGGGCCGAGGTGAAGAAGACTCGCGGCGAGGTCTCGGACGAGGGCGAACACGTCATCCCCGAAACGCCGGGCGGCTGGCAGCCCTAATCCGTCACATGGCCGGATGACGGGGGCGTCGCCGCCCCCTATGTTCGCGCCATGACCGACGCGCCCGCCGAAATCCCCGCCCGCCCCCTCACGCAAGACGGGCCGCCTCTGCGGCTGTGGATGATCGACGCCTCGGCCTACATCTTCCGCGCCTATCACGCCCTGCCGCCGCTGACCCGCAAGTCGGACGGCCTGCCTGTAGGGGCCGTGCAGGGCTACTGCAACATGCTGTGGAAGCTACTGAAGGACATGAAGGGCGAGGACGGGCCGACGCACCTGGTCGCCGTCTTCGACCATTCGGAGAAGACCTTCCGCAACGATCTCTATGACCAGTACAAGGCCCACCGCCCTCCCGCGCCCGAAGACCTCGTGCCGCAGTTTCCCCTGGTGCGCGAGGCGACCAAGGCCTTCGGCGTCCACTGCGTCGAGATGGCGGGCTATGAGGCCGACGACCTGATCGCCACCTATGCCTGTCAGGCGCGCGACGCGGGCGGCGAGGCGGTGATCGTCAGCTCCGACAAGGATCTGATGCAGCTGATCGGCGACGGCGTGGTCATGTACGACCCGATGAAGGACCGTCGCCTGGAAGAAGAGGCCGTGTTCGAGAAGTTCGGCGTCACGCCGGACAAGGTGGTCGAGGTTCAGGCCCTGATCGGCGACAGCGTCGACAACGTCCCCGGCGCCCCCGGCATCGGCCCCAAGACGGCGGCCCAGCTGATCCACGAATACGGCGACCTCGACACGCTTCTGGCGCGCGCCAGCGAGATCAAACAGCCCAAACGCCGCGAGACCCTGATCAACTTCGCCGACCAGATCCGCCTGTCGCGCGAACTGGTGAAGCTGACCTGCGACGCGCCGATCCCTGAACCGATCGACGACTTCCTGATCCGCGATCCGGACCCTGAAACCCTGTCGGCCTTCCTGGAGACGATGGAGTTCAAATCGCTGGCCCGCCGCGTCGGCGACGGCAAGGCGCCGCAGAAGGAAGGCTCGGCCTTCACCCGCCAGCCGAGCGCGCCCGTCGCCACCCCGCGCTACGGCCAGACCGAGGTCGCCGCGCCGACAGAGACCCATGCGATCGATCGGGATCGCTATGAATGCGTGCAGACGCTGGAAGACCTCGACCGCTGGATCGCGCGGGCCAGGGCGGCAGGCGTGGTCGGCTTCGACACCGAGACCGACGCCCTGTCCTCGACCCACGCCGGGCTGTGCGGCGTGTCGCTGGCGGTCGGGCCGAACGAGGCCTGCTACATCCCCCTGACGCATGAGCATGAGCCGACCGGCGACGGCGGGCTTGACTTCGGCGACGGCGGCGACGCGCGCCCGCCCCTGCAACAGATCGACAAGCCGACGGCCCTGGCTCGACTGAAAGACCTGCTGGAAGACCCGTCGGTGCTGAAGGTCGGCCAGAACATCAAATACGACCTCGCCGTCATGGCCCGACGCGACATCCGCGTCGCCCCGATCGACGATGTGATGCTGATCTCCTACGTCCTCGAAGGCGGTCTGCACGGCCACGGCATGGACGAGCTGGCGCGGCTGCACCTCGGCCACGAGCCGATCCCGTTCAAGAGCGTGGCCGGGACCGGCAAGAGCCAGAAGAGCTTCAAACACGTCGAGCTGAAATCGGCCGTCTGCTACGCCGCCGAGGACGCGGACGTGACCCTGCGCCTGCATCGCCTGCTGAAGCCGCGCCTGGCGGCCGAGGGCCTGTCGAATGTCTATGAGACGCTGGAGCGCGGCATGCCCGCCGTCCTGGCCGACATGGAGCGGGCCGGGGTGCGGGTCGACCCGGACCGGCTGCGCTCGCTGTCCTCGACCTTCGGCCAGCGCATGGCCGAGCTGGAGGAAGAGGCGCACAAGCTGGCCGGCCGCCCGTTCAACGTCGGCAGCCCCCGCCAGATCGGCGAGATCCTGTTCGGCGAAATGAACCTGCCCGGCGGCAAGAAGACCGCCAGCGGCCAATGGGGCACCGACGCCAGCGTGCTGGAGGATCTGGCCCAGAGCCATCCCCTGCCCCGCACCATTCTGGACTGGCGCCAGCTGTCCAAGCTGAAGGGCACCTATACCGACGCCCTGGTGGCGGCGATGGACCCGCAGACGAACCGGGTCCACACCTCCTATCAACTGGCGGCGGCGACCACCGGCCGCCTGGCCTCGTCCGACCCCAACCTGCAGAACATCCCGATCCGCACCGAGACTGGCCGCCAGATCCGCCAGGCCTTCATCGCCTCGCCGGGCCATGTGCTGATCAGCGCAGACTACAGCCAGATCGAGCTGCGCCTGCTGGCCCACATCGGCGACATTCCCGAGCTGAAGCGCGCCTTCAAGAGCGGCCTCGACATTCACGCGGCGACCGCATCCGAGATGTTCGGCGTCCCGGTCGAAGGCATGCCCAGCGAGACGCGCCGCCGGGCCAAGGCCATCAACTTCGGCATCATCTACGGCATCAGCGCCTTCGGCCTGGCCGCCCAGCTGGGCATCGATCAGGGCGAGGCCGGGGCCTACATCAAGACCTATTTCGAGCGCTTCCCCGGCATCCGCGACTACATGGACAGGACCAAGGCGCTGGTGAAGGAGCAAGGCTTCGTCACCACCGTCTTCGGGCGGCGCATCCACATCCCGGCCATCCACTCCAAGTCCGGCGCCGAGCGCCAGTTCGGCGAGCGCGCGGCCATCAACGCCCCGATCCAGGGCGCCGCCGCCGACATCATCCGCCGCGCCATGATCCGCATGCCGGGCGCCCTGGCCGAGGCCGGGCTTCAGACCCGCATGCTGCTGCAGGTCCACGACGAACTGGTGTTCGAGGCCCCCGAAGCCGAGGCCGAGCGCGCCGTCGCCGTCATCCGCCGCATCATGGAAGGCGCCGCCCTGCCCGCTGTGGCCCTGAGCGTGCCGCTGGACGTCGAAGCCAAGGCCGCCGGCAACTGGGACGACGCGCACTAAATCCGCTTATCTTTGAATAGGGACGAGACATGAGCCTGGACCCCGAAATCCGCGACAATGAAGAGGCCAAGCGTTACGAGCTGGAGGTCGACGGCGAGACCGCCGTGGTCATTTACAACCCCGTCGCGGGCGGGCGGCTGATCACCGAGACCATCGTGCCTGTCCCGCTGGAAGGACGCGGCATAGCCAGCCGCATGGCCAAGCACGTTCTGGCCGATCTGAAGGCGAAAGAGCTGCTGATCCTGCCGACCTGCCCCTTCTTCTCCGGCTATCTGAAGAAGCACCCGGAATACGCCGATCAGGTGCATCCGACCTATCGGGCCATGCTGGGCCTGTAGGCCATCGCTTCAAGCCCCGCCGCCTGCTAGGGCGGGGCGATGAAGTCTTCAGACATCGACGTCCTGATCGTCGGCGCCGGCGCGGCCGGCATGATGTGCGCCATCGAGGCGGGCAAGCGCGGCCGCCGCGTGCGCGTGATCGACCACGCCCGCGCCCCCGGCGAAAAGATCCGCATCTCGGGCGGCGGGCGTTGCAACTTCACCAATCTGGGGACCGGCGGCGCCAATTTCCTGGGAGAGAATCCGCGCTTCGCCCTGTCGGCCCTGCGCCGCTTCACCCAGCACGACTTCATCAAGATGGTGGATCGCCATGGCGTCGCCTGGCACGAGAAAACGCTCGGCCAGCTGTTCTGCGACGACAGCGCCAAGCAGATCATCCGCATGCTGACCGACGAGATGAAGGCGGCGGGCGTCAGCCTGTCGCTGGGCGTCGGCGTCAAGGCGGTGGTGCGCGCGGGCGAGCGGTTTCAGGTCGATCTGGACGACGGATCGCGCGTGACGGCCGCCTCTCTGGTCGTCGCGACCGGCGGCAAGTCCATTCCCAAGATGGGGGCCACCGGCTGGGGCTATGAGGTCGCGCGGCGCTTCGGCCTGCGCGTCACCGACACCCGGCCCGCGCTCGTTCCTCTGACCTTCGAGCCGGGATTGCTGGAACAGTTGAAGCCTCTGGCGGGCGTGTCGGTCGACGCCGTGGTGCGGCACAAGGCGCCCAAGGATGCAGGCGCGGGCCGTCCGGCCAAGGAAACCGTCTTCCGCGAAGGCCTGCTGTTCACCCATCGCGGCCTGTCGGGGCCCTCGATCCTGCAGATCAGCTCCTACTGGCGCGAGAGCGAGGCGATTACCGTCGATCTGGCCCCCGATCGCGACGCGGCCGCTGAAATTCTGGCCGCCAAGACCGAGAACGGCAAGCAAGCGGTCCACACGGCCGTCGGCCACGTCGTGCCGCGCCGTCTGGCCGAGGCCCTGTGCGCGCGCGAAAACCTGTCGGGCAAGCTGGCCGAGGTTGGCGACAAGAAGCTGCGCGCCCTGGCCGAAAGGATCAACGCCTGGACGGTCAAGCCCGTCGGATCCGAAGGCTATCGCACCGCCGAGGTCACCCTGGGCGGGGTCGACACCGCCGCCCTAGACCAGCAGACGATGGAGGCCAAGGCTGTGCCCGGCTTGTTCTTCATCGGCGAGGTCGCGGACGTCACCGGCTGGCTGGGCGGCTACAACTTCCAGTGGGCCTGGTCGTCGGGCTGGGCGGCGGGCCAGCACTGCTGACGGCGTGAAAACAGAACCTGCGGCGACGCGGCGCGTTGTCGCGCAGGCGGGCGATCCCTACCTCTTCTGCTCTAGCGGGACGGGCCCCTCTGGCGGCGCTTCGGCGGCGTGATGTCGGACCGCATTCAACGACGAAAGAGGATGTCATGCCCCTGCTGATGTGCCCGAACGACAATGCGCCCATGCAGACGCTGGACCGCCACGGCGTCCAGTTCGACATGTGCCCGACCTGCCGCGGCGTCTGGCTGGATCGCGGCGAGCTGGAGAAGCTGATGGCCGCCGCCGGCGATGAAGGGCGCGCCGCCGCCCCTGCCTACGCCCCGCCGCCGCAACCGGCCCAGCCGCAGCCTCAGCAACCCTGGGGAAGCCAGCCGACCTATCGCGAGCCGCCGCGTCCTCGCGACGACCGCTATGAGCACGATCGTCGCCGCGACGACGACTACCACTACCGCAAAAAGAAGAAGCGGCTGGACATCTTCGACATCTTCGACTGACGCCGAAGAGCGGTCAGGCCGCCAGGCCGACCGCCTGCATCAAGGGCCGCAGGGTCAGCACCGCCTGCGGCTCCGCCCCCAGGGCGGCGCGGGTGTCCGGCGCGCGCAGCAGACGCAAGGCCTCGGCCCGCGCGCGCTCCGCGACCGGGCCGGTCGGGCCGGTCTCCGCCGCCGCCAGCCGCAGCAGGGCCGCCAGCTTCTGAGGGATCGGCGCCGGCGCGCGGGCGATCTGCGTCGTCAGCCGCGCATCGGCCTCGACCGCGCCGCCGACCAGGCCCAGAGCGTCGACGACAGCCTGGGTCTCGCGCTCGGGCAGACCCGAGTTGCGCACCGACCGCTGCAGCGCGACCAGCGACAGCAGACGCTGCCCCGGCGGCGCGGCTTCGGTCGTCAGGCGGCCGCGCAACTCGGTCTCGAAGCGCAGGGAGGCGACGCAGGCGTCCAGCCAGCGCGCCGCCGCCCGCTTGTTGGCGCCGCCGGTGACATTCTCGCACAGGCGGGTCAGGCGCTCGGCCTCGGCCAGAACGGACGTGCAGTCGGCGACATAGGCGGCGACGAAGTCGGCGGCGACCAGGCTGCGCGAGCGCTCGATGAAGGCGGTCTGCACCTCCTCCAGCGTCAGCAGCCGTCCCGCCGTGGCCGTCAGGGCGGTGGCCAGGGCGCGCAGAATGTCGATCTCGCCTACGGCGTCGCCGGGCCGCAGGCGGCGCTGGCTCATCAGTTCGCGCAGCACCATCCGCGCCAGGGCCGCCGCCAGCAGGGGGAACTCGCCGGCCGCCAACCGCTCGCCCAGACGTGCGGGCGGGCCTTCCACCGGCGGCACCAGCAGGGTCAGGCGTGGATCATGGGCGAGGATGGCGCCCACCTCGCGCGGGGCGACCATGCGCACGGCCGCCGCCAGGCTGGAGCCCTGATCCAGACCGGGGCCGAGAATCTGCGCCAGGCCCGCGCGCGATCCCAGAAGCTCGCACAGGATCTGCTCGACCGCGACGAACACCAGGGCGCGCGGCGGCCCCTCGATCGGCGCCCGATCGCAGATGTCCATCAGCCGCTCCAGCCGCGCCCGCGCTCCCGTCAGGCCGCGCAGCGATCCGGCCACCGCCCCGCCCATGAGAAAGGCCCGGTCCGCGGCGCCGGTCAGGCTGCGCGCCAGATCAGCGACGGATCGCGTCTCCAGATCGACGAACGTCCGGCTGCGGCCCGCCTTCAACAGCCGCTCGATCGCCTGTTCGGCCAGGCGCTGATAGTGGCGCATCAGTTCGTGCACCGATTGGCCGGGAACGGCCTGGGCCTCAGGCACGGCGACCTTCTGGATGGCGTGCTGCAGCTCCACGCCCGACGCTTCCAGCCGTTCGGCCAGATCCGGCCGGTGCAGCAGCTCGAAGGCCGTCGCGCCCTGGCGACCCAGCCAGTCTTCCAGGATGCGGCCGATGGTCTCGCGCGCATGGGGGGCGTAGAGATCCTGCACGCCGCGACAGGCGGGGCCGCGCGGTTCGACCGGCGCCGGGCGCTTGCGCTTCAGTTCCGGCGCCCCTCGCGTCAGGACGACGACGCTGGCGAACTCCATGGTCTCGGGGTCCATCGTCTCCTTGGTGACGCGCACGGCCACGGCCTGACGGTCGCGCATCAGATCCTCGGCCGTCTCCATGGCGCGGCGGCGGTCCTCCATCGCCTGCGACAGCGACCAGTCGTCCGGCGGCGTGCGGCGGATGTAGATTTCGTAGTGAACGGGACCAGCCATGGCGCCTTCGTGGACAGCGAGACGGCCATTCTGACTTTCCAGGCTTTAAGGCGAGGTTTCGTCTTTTCCTCACACGGGTTGAAAGGCAGAGTCGCGCAAACCATTTTGCGGTGGCCGTAAAGTCACCGCGAATGCATAGAACGGTTACGCTTGCCGTGCGTTACCGGATACGGCGGCCGATCACGCGATCGCCCCGCCCGCACTAAGGAGAAGCCCTTGGCTAACATCACCCTGGTCGACGACGACGAGAACATCGTGGCCTCCGTCTCACTGGCGCTGGAAAGCCACGGCCATACGGTGACCGCCTATCACGACGGCGCCTTGGGCCTGGAAGCGCTGGAGACCACCCCGCCGGACCTGGCCATCCTGGACGTCAAGATGCCCCGCATGGACGGCATGGAAGTGCTGCGCCGTCTGCGCCAGACCTCCAGCATTCCGGTCATCATGCTGACGTCCAAGGACGAGGAGATCGACGAGATCCTCGGCTTCAACCTCGGCGCCGACGACTATATCCACAAACCCTTCAGCCAGCGCCTGCTGATCGAGCGGGTGAAGGCCCTGCTGCGCCGCGCAGGCGTGGAAGGTCTGGACCCCGTCGATCCCGCCGCCGTCGAAGCCGGCAAGGCGATCAAGCGCGGCAAGCTGTCGATGGACCCGGCGCGCCACGAATCGACCTGGGACGGCAAGCCGGTGAAGCTGACCGTCACCGAGTTCCTGCTGCTGCAGGCCCTGGCCCAGCGCCCCGGCTTCGTGAAGAGCCGCGACAATCTGATGGACGCCGCCTATGACGATCAGGTCTATGTCGACGACCGCACCATCGACAGCCATGTGAAACGGATGCGAAAGAAGTTCCGCATGGTCGACCCTGAGTTCGACGCTATCGAGACCCTGTATGGCGTCGGATACCGCTACCGCGAGAGCTGAACCTGAAGACGCCCCGGCGCGGCGCCGATTCCGCTTCGGCGGCTCGCGCCTGGGCGGCTTCATTCTGGCCCTCAATCTTCTCAGCCTGCTGATTCTGTTCGGCGGCGCCCTGCTGCTCAACGAGTGGCGGCGCGGTCTGATCGAGGCGCGCCAAGAATCGCTCGGCGTCCAGGCCGAACTGCTCGCCAACGTCCTGGGCGAACTGGGCATCACCCAGGGCGACCCCTATCCCATGCTGGACGATCGCGCGGCCGCCTTGTGGCTGCGCGACAACTTCATCCCGGCGGGCCAGCGCGCCCGACTGTTCGACATGGACGGCATCGAAGTGTCGGACTCCTTCCGGGTCAGCGACACCATTCCCGGCGCCCCTCTACCCCCGGCCAACCCGGCAGGCACGGCCCTGGCGCCGTCCGAGCCGTCGCCGCGCGAGACCGCGCGCCTGGCCCGCGCCGATGCGGAACTGTCGGCCGAGGTCGAGCGCGCCCTGCAGGGCACGCCTCAGGCCGCCATCCGCCGAAACGAAGAGGGCGAGCGCGTCGTCTCCGTCTCCCTGCCCGTGCGCCATGTGCAGCAAGTGCTGGGCGTGCTGACCCTGGAAGCCGGCGACGTCAACGCCACCCTGGACGCGCAACGCCGCGCCCTGATGCCCTTCGCCCTGGTGGCGTTGGCGGTGAACCTGCTGGCGTCGCTGGTGCTGCACCTGTTCGTGGCGCGGCCGGTGATGCGGCTGTCGGCGGCGGCGGATCAGGTGCGCCTGCAGCGCGCCCGCGCCATCTCCCTGCCCGACCTCGAGGATCGTCGCGACGAGATCGGCGACCTGGCCCGCGCGCTTGAATCCATGACCGACACCCTGTCGACGCGCATGGACGCCATCGAGCGGTTCGCCGCCGACGTCAGCCACGAGATCAAGAACCCCCTGACCTCGATCCGTTCAGCGCTGGAGACCCTGCCCCTGGTCAAGACCGATGAGCAGCGGGCCCGCCTGACCAATCTGCTGCAGCAGGACGTGCGGCGGCTGGATCGCCTGATCACCGACATCTCCAACGCCTCGCGCCTGGACGCCGAACTGTCGCGCGACCGCCCGCGCGCCATCGATCTGAAGGAGCTGCTGGGCGACATCATCGGCGTCTATGAGGCCGGACAGAAGCCGGGCGAGCCCCCGGTGCGCTTCGTCTCGACCGCCGACAGCGCCCGCGTCATCGGCCGCGACATTCCTCTGGGGCAGGTGTTCCGCAACCTGATCGACAACGCCCGCTCCTTCAGCCCGCCCGACGGCGAAGTGCGGGTGAGCCTGGAACGCGACGACAGCCAGCCCGACCTGCCCCTGCGCGTCCGCGTCGAGGACGACGGCCCCGGCATCCCGGCCGACAACCTGGAGACGGTGTTCGAGCGCTTCTACACCTCGCGGCCCAAGGGCACGGCCTTCGGCGCCAACTCGGGCCTGGGCCTGGCCATCGTGCGCCAAATCATCGACGCCCACGGCGGGCATGTCCACGCCGAGAACCGCACCGGTCCCGACGGCGCCGTGGTCGGCGCCCGCTTCGAGGTGCGGTTGCCGGCGACGGGCAAGCGCCCGTGATCCGACGCTCATGACCCCGTCGCGCCAGCCCCTGCACGCCACCGTCGTCGCCACCCGCCTCAAAGGCGCCTGGCGCGGCGTGCTGATTCAGGGACGATCCGGCGCGGGCAAGAGCGACCTGGCCCTGCGGCTGATGCAGAACGGCTGGCGGCTGGTCGGCGATGACTGGGTCGAGGTTTTCGCCTGCAAGGGCGCCCTCTACGCCGCCGCGCCCGCGACCATCGCCGGACGGATGGAGGTGCGCGGCCTGGGCGTCGTCAGCCGGCCTTTCCTGCCCCTGACGCGGATCGCTCTGTCGCTGCATCTAACCCATGAACCGGTCGAGCGGATGCCCGAAGCGGGCCAGGACGTGATCGACGGAATCGCGATTCCGCGCCTGGTTCTGGACCCTCGCCCCGCCTCGGCGCCCCTGGTCGTCGTGGCGGCGGCGGAGCTCGTCGCAAAGCGTCAGTTAGGGCGCGACGACGGCGCCCTTTGATCCGCGCCGCGATTGCCCTATGAAACGAGGCTTGTCGCTCGTCGAGGCGAGCAGGGGATGTCTTTGGTGAAGCCTATATGATCGGGCTGGTGATCGTCACCCACGGGGGCCTGGCCTCCGAATTCCTGTCGGCGATGGAGCACGTGGTGGGGCCGCAGCGCGGCGTCGCCGCCATCTGCATCGGCCCTGAAGACGACATGGAGCGGCGCCGCCGCGACATCGTCGACGCCGCCGCCGCCGTCGATGAAGGCGAGGGCGTCATCCTGCTGACCGACATGTTCGGCGGCACGCCGTCCAACCTGGCCATCTCGGTGATGGAGCAGACCGGCGCCGAGGTCATCGCCGGGCTGAATCTGCCCATGCTGATCAAGCTGGCCAGCGTGCGCGGCCGCGAGACGCTGGAGGCCTGCGTGGCCCACGCTCAGGATGCGGGCCGCAAATACATCTCGGTGGCGTCGTGGGTGCTGGCGGGCGAGAAATGAGCGACATCGCCCCTTCCGCCCAGGCGGTGCTGAACATCTGCAACCAGCGCGGCCTGCACGCCCGCGCCTCGGCCAAGTTCGTCAAACTGGCCTCCGAGTTCGAATCCGAGATCCAGGTGACGCGCGACGGCGTGACCGTGGACGCCCGCTCGATCATGGGTCTGCTGATGCTGGGCGCCGGGATCGGCTGCGGCGTCGAGGTCAAGGCCGAGGGGCCGGACGCCGCCGAGGCCGTCGCCGCCCTTACCGACCTTGTGGCGCGTCGCTTCGACGAGGATCAATAGCCGTCAGGTCCGGCGGCGTGCGGACCACGCCGGCGCATTCGCCCTCCAGCGGCACCCGCACCCCTTCGCCGGAACGATCGGTCCGGTCGCGGAACAGGGCCGCGCGCGCCAGGATGATCAGCGTCACCGGCGTCGTCACCGTGAAGAAGACCGCCACCAGCAGCTCGACCGGCATGAACCGCCCCTCGGCCGCGGTGAAATAGACCACCGATCCGCCCAGGATCAGGAACATGCCCAGCGTCGCCCCCAGCGTCGGGGCGTGAACCCGCTCGTAGAAGGTCTTGAGCCGCACCAGGCCTAATGCGCCGATGAAGGTCAGGCCGGAACCGGCCAGCACCAGCCCCGCCGCCAGCAGCGCCGCCCAGGCCGGGACGTTTGCGGGAAAGCCGCTCATTCGATCACCTCGCCGCGCATCAGGAATTTGGCCAGGGCGACCGAAGAGGTGAAGCCCAGCATGCCGATGATCACCGCCGCATAGAAATACAGATGGCTGCCCGTCCGCACCCCGAAGGCGACGATCAGCAGCATCCCCGCTTGATAAAGGGTGTCCAAGCCCAGGATGCGGTCCTGGGCGCGCGGCCCCTTGGCGATGCGCCAGACGCCGATCAGGGCCGCCCCGGCCAGGAACAGCTGCGCCAGAACCAGCGCCCAGTAGAAGACGGCGCCGCTCATTCGAAGATCTCCATCAGGCGGCGCTCATAACGGTTCTTGATGCGGTCCTCCCAGTCGTCGCCCTCCCGCAGGTCGAGGATGTGCAGCAGGAGCACGCCCGTCGCGTCCTCATACTCGACCCAGATGGTGCCCGGCGTGCTGGTGATGATCACCGCCAGCACCGCCAGGCCGTAGCGGTCGCGCATCTCCAGCGGAATATGGACAAAGCCCGAGACGCGGCGGTCGCGCGAGGCGTTCAGCCCCAGCACGACCAGGGCGACCTCCCAGTTCGACCGGATGATGTCGCGCATCACCACCACGGCGAAGCTCAGCAGGGTCAGCGGCTTTCTGACGCGAACCGGTTCGACTTCCAGAGCGCGCATGATGTGGGGCGCGGCCAGGGCCATCAGCAGGGCCAGCGCCAGGGACGGCGGCGCGGTCGACCCGCTGAGCAACAGCGAGGCCCCGAACAGGGCCAGCGACAGGATGGGGTGCGGCAGGACCGCCCGGATCATGAGCCGCCTCCCAGCACTGCGCGGACATAGGCGTCGGGCCGCACCAGCCAGTCGGCCGTGTGGTCGGCGTAGGCGAAGCCCGCCTCGCCGAAGATCGCCAGAAAGATGCAGGCCGCCAGCAGGCCCGCGATGGCCACGCCCTCTGCGGCGCCGACCACGACCGCCGGCTCGGCGTCGTCGTCCCGCGCCCACAGGGCCGCCATGCCCAGGCGCGTCAGCCCGATCAGGGCGCTCAGCGACGCCAGGGACAGGGCCGCGATCACCGTGTAGCCCGCCCAGCCGCCGACGCCCGACAGGGCGTCCATCATCGCCAGCTTGCCGATGAAGCCCGCCAGCGGCGGCAGGCCCGCGATCATCAGGGTCGAGATCAGGAAGGCGCCGCCCAGGGCCGCCACGGCCGCCGGGATGACCAGACCGGGCTCGTTGCGCTCTTCGTCGTCAAAGGGATCGATATATTCATCCTCGAACACGGCGCGGCCCGAACGCGCGCCGGGATCCTGGCCCCGGTTCAGCACCTCGGCCAGCATGAACAGGGCGCCGCAGGCCAGGGTCGAGCCGACCAGGTAGAAGACCGCTCCGCCCAGGACATCGGCGTTGCCGATGCCGACGGCCGCCAGCACCGTGCCCGACGAGACGATGACGGCGTAGGCGGCGGCGATCGACAGGTCGCGCGCGGCGATCATCCCGGCCGTGCCGAAGCCGATGGTCGCCAGCCCGCCCAGCAGAATCCACAACTGACCGAACCCGGCCGAGGCGCCGCTCTCCGGCGCGAACAGCAGGAAGCTGAGGCGGATGATCACATAGGCGCCGACCTTGGACAGGATGGCGAAGACGGCCGCCGCCGGGGCGCTGGCCGCCGAATAGGTGGTGGTCAGCCAGAAGCCCAGCGGCCACATGGCGCATTTGGTCAGGAAGGCCACGCCCAGGACGGCCGCCCCGACGTGGAACAGGCCCCGGTCCGCCTCGGCGATCTGGGGGATGCGCACGGCCAGATCGGCCATGTTGAGGGTGCCGGTCACGCCGTAGATCAGGCTGACCCCGATCAGGAACAGCATGGAGGCCGTCAGGTTGACGGCGATATAGGCCAGGCCCGCCCGGATGCGCGCCTCGCCCGACCCATGCAGCGCCAGACCATAGGAGGCCGCCAGCATGATCTCGAAGAAGACGAAGAGATTGAACAGGTCGCCCGTCAGGAAGGCCCCGTTGACCCCCATGACCAGCAACAGGAACAGGGCGTGGAAACGCGGCCCCGCTCGGTCCCAGCGCGCCAGGGCGAAGATCATGGAGCAGGCGCCCAGGACGCTGGTCAGGGCCACCATCAGGGTCGATAGACGGTCCGCCACCAGGACGACGCCGAACGGGGCCGGCCAGTCGCCCAGTTGATAGACGCGGGCGGTGTCGCCCCCGCCCGTCGCCCCGGTCGCGCTCTCGTGCAGCAGGGCCAGGGCCATGGCCAGGATGGCCGCCATGGCGAACAGGCTGAGGCCGCCCTTCAGCAGGCGGCGGCGCTCGTCGAACAGCAGCATGGCCGCGGCGATGACCATGGGCAGGACGATCGGCCCGATGATCAGATGTTCCTGCCAGTCGGTCATTCGGGCGCCTCCTGGCCGTCGACATGGTCGCTGCCGGTCTCGCCGCGCGAGGCCAGCAGCACCACTAGGAACAGGGCCGTCAGGGCGAAGCTGATGACGATGGCCGTCAGCACCAGGGCCTGGGGCGTCGGATCGGCGTAGAGGGCCGGGTCTTCCGCGCCCTTGCTGGTGATCGGCGGCGCGGCCGAACGCAGCCGCCCCATGGAGAAGATGAACAGGTTGACCGCATAGGAGACCAGCGACAGGCCGATGATGACCTGGAAGGTGCGCGGGCGCAGCATCAGCCACACGCCTGAGGCGGTCAGGACGCCGATGGCTAGGGCCAGGACGATCTGGGTCATTGCGCCCCTCCCTTCTGCTCGGCCTCGGCTTCCGCTTCGGCCTCAGCTTCCTCGATGCGCGCGCGGCGCAGCGACTGGTGGGCCAGGGCGACCAGCACCAGCACTGTGGCGCCGACCACCAGCACAACCACGCCCAGGTCGAACAGGATGGCGCTAGCCAGCGGCACCCGGCCCAGCAGCGGCAGATCGGCGTACTGGAAATAGGTGGTCAGGAAGGGCTGATCAAAGATCCAGCCCACCGCCCCGCTGAGCGCGGCCAGCAGCAGGCCGACGCCGATCCAGATGATCGGGCGGATCTCCAGCCGCTCCTCCACCCAGCGGGCGCCGGACGACATGTATTGCAGGATGAAGGCGATCGACAGCGCCACCCCCGCCGCAAAGCCGCCGCCGGGCAGGTCATGCCCGCGCAAGAACAGGTGCACGGCCAGCAAGATGATGAAGGGGAACAGCCAGCGCATCACCACGCCGGGGATCAGCATGGTGTCGCTGAGGGTGTCGCCCTCCGTGCGGCCTTCGCGGGCGCGATCCGAGGCGTCCTGCACCCGCTTCTGCATCGGCTGGGACAGGCTGTCGCTGGCCGGGCGGAAGCGACGCAGCAGGGCCAGCACCGTCAGGCCGACGACGCCCAAGACGGTGATCTCGCCGAAGGTGTCGAAAGCGCGGAAGTCGACCAGGATGACGTTGACGACGTTGCGGCCGCCCGCCTCCTCATAGGCTTTCTCGACGAAGAATCGCGACACGCCCTCGACCGGCGGGCGCACCATGACGGCCCAGGCGATCAGGGCCACGCCGGCGCCGGCGCAGACGGCGATCCCCCGGTCCAGACGACGACGCCAGCGCGCGCGGCGCTGCTCGGACTCGGGCACATGGATCTCGGCCAGCCGCTTGGGCAGCCAGCGCAGGCCCAGCAGCAGCAGCACCGTCGTCACCACCTCGACCACCAGCTGGGTCAGGGCCAGATCGGGCGCCGACAGCCAGACGAACGTCAGACAGCTGGCCAGGCCGGCCCCGCCCATCAGGATGACGGCGGCCAGGCGGTGATACTTGGCCTGCCAGGCGGCGGCCAGGGCGCAGGCCCCGCCTGCCAGCCACAGGGCGGCGAAGGCCAGGTTGTGCGCCTGGGGAACGCGGAACTCGGGCCAGGTGAGCACGAAGCCGCCCGCCGCCGCAACGACCGCCGACAGCAGGGCCGTCAGCAGGATCAGGCGCAGTTGCGGCTGCAGGCGCTGCGCGCCCAGCCAGCGCACGATCCACTGCGACAGGTCCATCAGAATGACCTGAGACCGCTCGAACAGATAGCCGCCGTTGAGCCGCTTCATGCCCCAGGGGCCGCCGCGCGGATTGGCGTTCAGCGCCTTGCCGAACACGGCGTAGAGGCCGATCCCGCCCGCCATGGCGATGACGCTGAGCAGCAGCGGCAGGTTAAAGCCGTGCCACAGGGCCAGGCTGTAATAGGGCAGATCGAAGCCCAGCATGGTCACGGCGGCGCTGCGCAGGAAGGGACCGACGGTGACGGCGGGAAAGACGCCGACCAGCAGACACAGGGCCACCAGCACCTCGATCGGACGCCGCATCCAGCCCGGCGGCTCGTGCGGGACGCGATCCAGCTCGGTCGGCGGCGGGCCGAAGAAGGTCGTATGGATGAAGCGCAGCGAATAGAGGACGCTGAAGGCGCTCGCCAGGGTCGCCAGCACCGGCAGGGCCTGGTTCAGCGCCGAGGTCTGAGTGCTGGCTAGGGCCTCGGCCAGGAACATCTCCTTGGACAGGAAGCCGTTCAGCAGGGGCACGCCCGCCATGGCGGCGGCGGCGACCATGGCCAGGGTGGCGGTGATCGGCATGAAGCGGATCAGGCCGCTGAGCTTGCGCATGTCGCGCGAGCCAGCCTCGTGGTCGATGATGCCCGCCGCCATGAACAGCGAGGCCTTGAAGGTGGCGTGGTTGATGGTGTGGAAGATGGCGGCGATGGCGCCCAGGTCCGATCCCAGGCCCAGCAGCAGACAGATCAGGCCCAGGTGGCTGATGGTCGAATAGGCCAACAGGCCCTTCAGGTCGTGCTGGAAGATGGCGCACCAGGCGCCGACCAGCAGGGTCGTCAGCCCCAGGCCGCCGACCACGAAATACCACATCTCGGTCTCGCCGAAGACGGGCCAGAACCGCATCAGCAGGAAGACGCCCGCCTTCACCATGGTGGCCGAGTGCAGATAGGCGCTGACCGGCGTCGGCGCCGCCATGGCGCGCGGCAGCCAGATGTGGAACGGGAACTGGGCGCTCTTGGTCAGGGCGCCGATCAGGATCAGACCCAGGGCGACCGGGTACATCGGGCTGGCCAGGATGACGTCGCGCGCGCCGATGACGGCGTCCAGCTCATAGCTGCCGACGATGCGCCCGATCAGGATCATGCCGACCAGCAGGGCGACCCCGCCGGTCGCGGTTATGGTCAGAGCCATGCGCGCGCCCTCGCGCGCCGAGGCGTTCTGATGCCAGTAGCCGATCAGCAGGAAGGAGAAGAGGCTGGTCAGCTCCCAGAAGACGACCAGCTGGATCAGATTGCCCGACAGCACCACGCCCTGCATGGCGCCCATGAAGGCCAGCAGGAAGGAGAAGAAGCGCGGCACCGGATCCTTCGGCGACATGTAGTAGCGCGCATACAGGACCACGAGCGCGCCGATCCCCAGGATCAGGGCGCTGAACAGCCAGGACAGGCCGTCCAGGCGAATGGTCAGATTGACCCCCAGCGACGGCAACCAGGCCAGGGTCAGCTTCAGCACCTCCCCGTCCTGGAACCTGGGCCAGAGCACCGCCAGACAGCCGACGCTGATCAGGGCGATGATCCACGACAGGATGGCCGCAGAGGTCCGTGCGTGACGCGGCAGACCCGAGGCGATCATGGCCCCGATGAAGGGCAGGAGCAGGATGACGAGCAGGAGGAAGCTGGCGGGCACGGGCGTGTCGATCATCTCCGAAAGATTTTGGGACGGCGTCCGAAAGGCTGCGGATCGCGCCTCATCGTTCTGCCAGAGTTTTTCCTAAGGGAAATGACGCGCTTGCGTCAAAGCGACGAGTTGGCGCGATTGTGACCGTAGCAGGAGCGATTAGGACGCAAAAAGACTAAGATTGATTCTGATAATCGTTCGCACTAAAGCGAGCCCAGTTTCAACCGGGGTTTCGCCGATGCGCTCGCTACTCATGATTTCCGTCGGGCTGACCGCCCTCGCCGCCGCCGCTCCCGCCATCGCCGCGCCCGCCGTCGAGGACCATGCGATCGATCTGAACGAGCCCGTGCGCGTGGCGCCGGTCACCGTCGTCGGCACCCGCACCGAGCGCCGCGTCGATGAGGTGCCCGCCAGCGTCAGCGTCATCACCGCCGAGGCGATCGAGACCAACCTCGTCACCGACATCAAGGATCTGATCCGGTTCGAGCCGGGCGTCAGCGTCCCGACCAGCCCCGCCCGTTTTTCGGCCGCCCTCTCGGGCGCCGGGCGCGACGGCAATTCCGGCTTCACCATCCGCGGCATGGGCGGCAACCGCGTGCTGATCGTTCAGGACGGCGTGCGCGTGCCGGACGGCTTCGCCTTCGGCGCCCAGTCGGTCGGTCGCGGCGGCTACAACGACCTGGATCTGGTCAAGTCGGTCGAGATCCTGCGCGGTCCGGCCTCAGCCCTCTATGGGTCGGACGGCATCGCCGGGGCCGTCAGCTTCACCTCGAAAGACCCGTCCGACTTCATCGAGACGGGCCGCAACTTCGGCGCCCGCGCGCGCGTCGGCTACAACTCGGCCGACGAGGGCTGGACCGAGGGCCTGGCCCTGGCCGGGCGCAGCGGCGCCTTCTCGGGCCTGCTGGCCTACACCCGTCGTGACGCTCAAGAGACCGAGAACATGGCCGAGACGGGCGGCGTCGGCGCGGCCCGCACCCAGCCCAACCCGCAGGATTTCGCCTCCAACGCCGTGCTGGCCAAGCTGGTCTGGGACGTGAACGATCATCACACCCTGCGCCTGACCTACGACCACTTCGATCAGGAGATGGATGGCGAGGCGCTGAGCAGCTACTCGGCCACTGTCGTCGGCCTGACCGCTCATGACGAGACCCAGCGTGATCGCGTCAGCCTCGACTGGCGTTTCGATGACGTTCTGGGTCTCGATTCCGGTTCTGTGGCCGCCTTCTGGCAGGATTCGACCACGCGCCAGTTCACCTATGAAGACCGCACGCCTGCGGTCGACCGCACCCGTGACGTGACCTTCGACAACGCCGTCTGGGGCCTGGCGGCGCAGGGGTCCAAGAGCTTCGGCGGAGAGACCGTCCGTCACCGGATCACCTTCGGCGCCGACTGGTCGCGCACGAGCCAGGAAGGCGTCCGCGACGGTACGGTCCCGCCGATGGGCGAGCCCTTCCCCGCTCGCCCCTTCCCCAAGACCGAGTTCGACCTGGCGGGCCTGTTCATTCAAGACGAGATCGACCTGCTGGGCGGCCGCCTCAGCATCATCCCGGCCCTTCGCTACGACTGGTATGAGCTGACGCCCAAGAAGGACGCCCTCTTCCCCGCCGCCGCCGAGAAGCAGAGCGACAGCCGCCTGTCGCCCAAGATCGGCGCCATCTACTGGGCCGACGATCACTTCGGCGTCTTCGCCAACTACGCCCAGGGCTTCAAGGCGCCCTCGCCGATGCAGGTGAACAACTTCTTCGCCAACCCGGTGTTCGGCTATGAGTCCATCCCCAACCCGGACCTGAAGCCCGAGACCAGCGAGAGCATCGAGGGCGGCTTCCGCTTCCGCAACCTGAGCCTCTTCGGCGGGAGCCTGTCGCTGCAGACCACGGCCTTCCGCACGGAATACGACGACTTCATCAACCAGGTGGTGGTGCGCGGCACGGGCCGTCCCGGCGTCGACCCGCTGATCTATCAGTACGTCAACCTGACCACGGTGAAGATCTGGGGTCTGGAAGCGCGCGGCGACATTCATTGGGACAACGGCTTCTCGACCATCGTCGCCGCCTCCTTCGCCGACGGGGAACAGGAGACGGAGGGCGAACGCGGCGCTCTGACGAGCGTCGACCCGATCAAGCTGGTCGGCGGCCTGAACTACGCCGCGCCCTCGGGCGTCTGGGGCGGGAGCGCCACCGTCACCTGGTCGGACAAGAAGTCGAACCACGAGTGCGGCGGCGGCCTATGCTGGCCGGGCGAGCGCTTCACCCTGCTGGATGTCACCGCCTATTGGAACGTGGCCGAGCGGGCCACCCTGCGCGCCGGCGTCTTCAACGTCTTCGACGAGAAATACGCCTGGTGGAGCGATGTGCGCGGCCTGAACCGCTCCGCCGTCGGCGCCAGCCCCGGAACCCTGGACGCCTTCACCCAGCCGGGCCGCAACGTCGGCGTTTCGCTGAGCGTGCGCCTGTGACGGACTTGAAATCACCCGCCGCCAAGGAGCCTTCCATGCGCGCCATTCTGATCGCCGCCGCCCTATTGACCGGGGCGGCGCCCGCCGCCCTGGCGACTGCCGCCGCCGCCCAAGCAACCCAGACCGCCCCGCCCGCCCGCAGCCCTCAGTTCGAGCGCGACCGCCAGTCGATCCTGGCCCAGGCCGGCGCGTTCCGCGTCCATTTCGACATGCGCGAAAACGTCAGCTTCAGCGCCGACTACGACCCGCTGGAGGAACAGCTCTCCGGCGGGACCGAAATCGTCCGCGTCGTCTACGACAACGGCGACCGCATCAGCCTGCAGCACATCCTGGTGATGGAGCACGGGGGCCAGAGCGTGGTCGTCAAACACTGGCGTCAGGACTGGGCCTATCAGCCGCAAACCGTCCTGACCTATGTCGGCGACAACAGCTGGCGCACCACGCCCGTCCCCGCCGCCGAACGTCAGGGTGCCTGGTCCCAGACGGTGTGGCAGACGGACGATTCCCCACGCTACGGCGGCGTCGGCCGCTGGACCTATGAGAACGGCTTAAGCGCCTGGACCTCCGGCCCGACCTGGCGGCCGCTGGCCCGCCGCGACGCGGTGCGCAACCCGGTCTACGACCGCTATCTGGGCGTCAACCGCCACATCCTGAAACACGACGGCTGGGTCCACATCCAGGACAATATGAAGCTGTCGGGCAAGGGCGGCGGCGAGCCGGTCGCCATCGTCCAGGAAGACGTCATCAACAGCTATGACGCCTCCACCGCCTTCTCGCCCAAGGCGGGCGACGACTACTGGGCGGCGACGAAGAGTTACTGGGCGGCCGTGCGCGACGCCTGGGACGCAATCATCGCCCGCGACGGCGGCGTCCGCGTCGCAGAGGAAGCCGAGACCGGCGCCATCACCGCCCCGCCCCTGATGAAGCTGGCCGATCAGGTCCAGGCCGGCGAACTGACCACCGAGGCGGCCGTCGCCCAGGCCCGCGTCCTGATCGAGGCGACCGCCCGCTGACGCAAAACGCCCCCCGCTCCGGCAAGGGAACGGGGGGCGCTTCAATTCAGGCCTTGGATGTCAGGCGTCAGCCTTCGCCCATGCCCTCGGCCGGGCGCGGGGCGCCGCCCGCCCGCACCGCCGCCTCGATACGGCCGCCCACGTCCGGGTCGATGCTCTTCCAATAGTCGAAAGCGCGCTCCAGCACCGGGGAACGCACGCCGCCCAGCAGGCTGCCCGCCACCTGATCGACCAACTGGGCGCGCTGGTCGTCGTTGAACACCTCGCGCACCAGAATACCCGGCTGGGTGAAGTCGTCGTCCTCGGCGTGCAGCGTATAGGCGCTACGGACCAGTTCGCCGTCGGCCTCCCAGCCGTCATGAACCGGGCCGGTCTCGTCCGACCAGGTGCGGCCGCCGCTGTTGGGCGCATAGACCGGCTGGGCGCCCGAGTGGTGATAGGCCATATGCCCGTCGAACATATAGGTGTTCACCGGAACCTTGGGCTGGTTCACCGGCAGCTGGTGGAAGTTGGTCCCGATGCGGTTCCGCTGGGCGTCGTTATAGGCGAAGGCCCGGCCCAGCAGCATCTTGTCCGGCGACAGGCCGATGCCGGGCACGGTGTTGCCGGGCGAGAAGGCCGCCTGTTCGATCTGGGCGAAGAAGTTCTCCGGATTTCGGTTCAGCGTCATCACGCCGACCGGGATCAGCGGATAGTCCTTGTGCGACCAGGTCTTGGTCAGGTCGAAGGGGTTGAACCGATAGGTCGCCGCCTCGGCGTAGGGCATGACCTGAACCGACAGATCCCAGACCGGATGCTCGCCGCGCGCGATGGCGTCGAACAGGTCGCGGCGGTGGAAGTCGGCGTCGGCGCCCGACATGGCGGCGGCCTCGGCGTTGGAGAAGAAGGCCATGCCCTGGCGGGTATGGAAGTGGTACTTGACCCAGAATTTCTCGCCCGCGGCGTTGATCCACATATAGGTATGCGAGCCGTAGCCGTTCATCTGACGCCAAGTGCGCGGCAGGCCCCGCACGCCCATCAGATAGGTCACCTGGTGCGCCGACTCGGGATTGTTGGTCCAGAAGTCCCACTGCATGTGGTTGTCGCGCAGCCCGGAGTCGGGCAGGCGCTTCTGGCTGCGGATGAAGTGGGGGAACTTCATCGGATCGCGCACGAAGAAGACCGGGGTGTTGTTGCCGACCAGATCGTAGTTGCCCTCGTCCGTATAGAATTTCAGCGAGAAGCCGCGCACGTCGCGCCAGGTGTCGGGGCTGCCTTGCTCGCCCGCCACGGTCGAGAAGCGCGCCAGCATTTCGGTCTTCGCGCCGGGCTGGAACAGCGAGGCCTTCGTATAGGCCGAGACGTCGTGCGTGGTTTCGAACACGCCGAACGCGCCCGAGCCCTTGGCATGGGGCTGGCGCTCGGGAACCTTCTCGCGGTTGAAGTGCGCCATCTGCTCCAGGAAGTGCACGTCGTGCAGCACCACGGGCCCGTTCGGCCCGACGGTAAGCGAGTTCCGATCACTGACCGCCGGAGCGCCTGCGCCCGTCGTGGAGCCTGATTTCTGTTGGGTCATCGCCTGTCTCCTCTGCCGCCCGCCGCGTCACCCACAGCCGAGCTTGGCTTATGAGATGGACCAGAGGCGTGAAATTGCAACCGTCCCTGTCGCTGAAAAGACAACTGCTCTGACGGGTCGGTAAAGCGCCCATGACGGCGCAGCCGATCTCGCCGGATCAAGCTCCGGGTCAGCGATCTCAGCAGGCGACATCTGGCAGAACGACCTTAGGCCCCAGCCGTTCCGGCCAGCGTCACAGCAGGCGGTGCGCGGCCTGGAGCGCCTCGGCGGCCTGCGCCTGGCCGGGGACGACTGCAATCAGAACCGCCGTCGCCAGCGCCAAACCCGCAATCGTCAGAGGCGCGATCGCCCGTGGTGAAATAGCGAACTTCATGCCCGTCAGCCCCGTCTGCGATGACGCTGAAAACTAGGGCGGCTCCATGATGATCCGCGCACATTTCCACGGCGGTCTGGCCAAGTTTCAGCGACAGAAGTTTGGCGGAACATCGCTCGACAGATGATTGCTCGGGACGCAGAGCCGCGTCGCTTGATGCCTTTTCAGCATCAATTCTGAACAAATCGGCATTTTGGGTCATGACGCACGCCTCCTAAGGTCGGTCTCAACAGAGAACGCGGAGACGACAGGGTGCAGGCATCAGCGATTGAACGGGTGGAGACGATCGTCCTCGACGTGCCGACCATCCGGCCGCACGTCCTGTCGGTCGCCACCATGCAGTCGCAGACCGTGGTCCTGGTGCGCCTGCGCTGCGCCGACGGCGTCGAGGGCGTCGGCGAAGGCACCACCATCGGCGGCCTGACCTACGGCGGCGAAAGCCCCGAAGGGATCAAGCTGGCGATCGACGCCTATTTCACGCCGCTGCTGATCGGCGCCGACTCCACGCGCCCGGCCGTCATCATGGATAGCCTGCGCCGCTCGATCATCGACAACCGTTTCGCCAAGAACGCCGTCGAGACCGCCCTGCTGGACATTCAGGGCAAGCGCCTGGGCGTGCCGGTCAGCGAGCTGCTGGGCGGGCGCATCCGCGACCGCCTGCCGGTGCTGTGGACCCTGGCCAGCGGCGACACCGCCCAGGACATCGCCGAGGCCGAAGCCATGATCGCGTCGGGCCGCCACGCCGCCTTCAAGCTGAAGATCGGCAAGCGCCCGGTGCAGGACGACGTGGCCCACGTCGCGGCGATCAAGCGCGCCCTGGGCGCCCGCGCCAGCATCCGCGTCGACGTCAATCAGGCCTGGAGCGAGGCCGCCGCCAAACGCGCCCTGCCCCTGCTGGCCGAGGCGGGCGTCGATCTGGTCGAGCAGCCGATCCGCGCCCATGCGACGGCGGGCATGGCGCGGCTGACGGCGATGGGCCTGATCCCCATCATGGCCGACGAAGCCCTGCACGGTCCCGAGAGCGGCTACGCCCTGGCCTGCGGTCAGGCGGCCGACGTCTTCGCCCTGAAGATCGCCCAGGCCGGCGGCCTGACCGAAGCCAAGCGTCTGGCGGGCGTCGCCCAGTCTGCGGGCGTCGCCCTTTACGGCGGCACCATGCTGGAAGGGCCGGTCGGCACCATCGCCTCGGCCCAGTTGTTCGCCACCCTGCCCGAGATCGAGTTCGGCACCGAACTGTTCGGCCCCCTGCTGCTGACCGAGGAACTGCTGGTCGAGCCGCTGCACTACGCCGACGGCTGCCTGAGCGTGCCCAGCGGGCCGGGTCTGGGCGTTCAGTTGAACGAGGACGCCATTGCGGCGCTCCGCCGCGATCGAGATTCCCGGACCTCGGTCATCACGCCCAAACTGGTTGCGGGGTAAGACGATGCTGTTTCATGTGACCATGGATGTGCGCATTCCGCACGACGCCGACCCGGCGAAGATCGACCGGCTGAAGGCCGAGGAAAAGGCCCGCGCCCAGGATCTGCAGCGTCAGGGAATCTGGCGCCACCTGTGGCGCGTCGCGGGGCGATACAGCAACGTCAGCGTCTTCGACGTCGCCGACGCCCAGACGCTGCATGACCTTCTCAGCACCCTGCCGCTGTTTCCCTACATGGACGTCCAGGTCACCGCCCTGTGCCGCCATCCGTCATCGATCCACGAGGACGATCGCTAAGAGCCCACAAGGGCCAACACTATTGGAGAGGAAGAAGACATGACCGAAGATTTCGTCGCCACGCCCGAGGTTCAACAGCTTCTCGACCGCGCCAGCGGCATGACCGTCGAGGGCGGCGATCCCCGATTGAAATCCATCACCCGCGACGTGATCGAGGCCCTGATGCGCGTCATCGCCAAGCATGACGTCAGCGAGGACGAGTTCTGGGGCGCGATCAAATTCTTCCAGGACGGCGCCCAGGAGTTCGGCCTGATCGTGCCGGGCACGGGTCTTGAGCACTTCATGGACCTTTTCCTCGACGCCAAGGACGCCGAGGCGGGCCGCACCGGCGGCACCCCGCGCACCATCGAAGGCCCCCTCTATGTCGAGGGCGCGCCGCTGGTCGAAGGCGAGAACGTCAACCTGACGGACGACGCCGACGACACCGAGACCCTCTATATGACCGGCAACATCGTCGGTCCCGACGGCGAGGCCCCGGCCGACGCCATCCTTCACGTCTGGCACGCCAATTCGAAGGGCTTCTATTCCCACTTCGACCCGACCGGCGAGCAGACCCCGTTCAACAACCGCCGCCGCATCAAGGTCGGCGCGGACGGCCGCTACTACTTCAGCTCCAAGATCCCCAGCGGCTATTCGGTGCCGCCGAACGGCGCGACCGACCGGATGCTGAAGGCCATCGGCCGCCACGGCAACCGCCCGGCCCACGTCCACTTCTTCGTCGAGGCGCCCGGTTATCGTTCGCTGACGACCCAGATCAACTTCGGCGACGATCCGTTCGCGGCCGACGACTTCGCCTTCGCCACGCGCGACGGCCTGCTGCCGGTGCCGCAGCGTCAGGGCGACAGCGCCTATGTCGCCTTCGACTTCACCCTGCAGCGCGCCGCTGACAAGGCGGACGAGCACCTGTCCGGCCGCGCCCGCGCGGCGGCCTGATCGAAAGACCTGCGGTTCGTGTCCAAGATTTTCGCTTCTCCCCGCGCCGCGCTCGAGGGCCTGTTGTTCGACGGCATGACCATCATGTCCGGCGGCTTCGGGCTCTCGGGCAACCCTGAGAGCCTGATCCCCGAGATCAGGGCTTCCGGGGTCGGCGGGCTGACCGTCATCTCCAACAATGCAGGCGCCGACGGCTTCGGCCTGTGGATGCTGCTGGAGAGCCGTCAGGTGAAGAAGATGATCTCCAGCTACGTCGGCGAGAACAAGCTGTTCGAGCAGCAGTATCTCTCGGGCGAACTGGAGCTGGAACTGAACCCGCAGGGCACCCTGGCCGAACGCATCCGGGCGGGGGGCGCAGGCATCCCCGCCTTCTATACCAAGACCGGCGTCGGCACCGTCGTCGCCGAGGGCAAGCCCGTCGAGATCTTCGAGGGCGAAGACTATGTGCGCGAGACCTGGCTGCGCGCCGACCTGTCGATCATCAAGGCCTGGCGGGCCGATCCGGCCGGGAACCTGATGTTCCGCAAGACGGCGCGCAACTTCAATCCGAACATGGCGACGGCCGGAAAGACCACCGTAGTCGAGGTCGAGGAGATCGTCCCCGAAGGCGCCCTCGATCCCGACGCCATCCACACGCCGGGCATCTATGTCGACCGCATCGTCCTCTCGACCATCAATGAAAAGCGCATCGAGAAGCTGACGACCCGTCCGCGCGAGGAGGCCTTGTCATGAGCTGGACCCGCGACGAGATGGCGGCACGCGCCGGACAGGAACTGCGCGACGGCTACTATGTGAATCTGGGCATCGGCATACCGACGCTGGTGGCCAACCATGTGCCCGAAGGCGTCCGCGTCACGCTGCAAAGCGAGAACGGTCTGCTCGGCATCGGTCCCTTTCCCTATGAGGGCGAGGCGGACCCCGACCTGATCAATGCCGGCAAGCAGACGGTGACGGTGCTGCCGACCTCCAGCTTCTTTTCCTCGGCCGACAGCTTCGCCATGATCCGCGGCGGCCACATCGACATGGCCGTGCTGGGGGCGATGGAGGTCGCCGCCAACGGCGATCTCGCCAACTGGACCATCCCCGGCAAGATGGTGAAGGGCATGGGCGGCGCCATGGATCTGGTCGCCGGGGTCAAGCGCATCGTCGTCGTGATGGATCACGTCGCCAAGGACGGCTCGCCCAAGATTCTGGAGCAATGCGCCCTGCCCCTGACCGGGCGGAAGGTCGTGGATCTGATCATCACCGATCTGGGCGTCATCGCCGTCGACCGCAAACAGGGCGGCCTGACGCTGATCGAGACCGCCCCCGGCGTCACGGTCGAGGAGATCACGGCCAAGACCGGCGCCCCGCTGGCCATCGCAGTGGCGGCGGCGGCATGAGCGCCCTCACGCAAGCCTTCATCTGCGACGCCGTCCGCACCCCGGTCGGACGGCTGAACGGCGGACTGTCGGCGGTGCGCGCCGACGATCTGGCGGCGATCCCGCTGCGGGCGCTGGCCGAACGCAATCCTGCGCTGGACTGGAGCGCCGTCGAGGACGTCATCCTGGGCTGCGCCAATCAGTCGGGCGAGGACAACCGCAACGTCGCGCGCATGGCCGTGCTGCTGGCGGGCCTGCCCGAGACCGTGCCGGGATCGACGATCAACCGTCTGTGCGGCTCGGGCCTCAACGCCGTGGGGCTGGCGGCGCAGGCCATCCGCGCGGGCGGGGCCGAGCTGATGATCGCCGGCGGCGCCGAAAGCATGACCCGCGCCCCCTATGTCATGGGCAAGGCCGCGACCGCCTTCGACCGCGCCCAGATGATCGAAGACACGACCATGGGCTGGCGCTTCATCAACCCGGCCCTGCGCGCCGCCTATGGCGTGGATACGATGCCCCAAACGGCCGAGAACGTCGCCGAACAATGGGGCGTCAGTCGTGAGGCGCAGGACGCCTTCGCCCTGGACAGCCAGACCAAGGCCGCCTCCGCCCTGGCCTCGGGCCGGTTCGACGCCGAGATCACGCCCGTCTCCGTACCCCAGCGACGCGGCGACCCCGTCGTCTTCACCGTGGACGAGCATCCGCGCGCCACCTCGCTGAACGCCCTCGCCAAGCTGAAACCGGTCGTGCGGCCGGACGGGACAGTGACGGCGGGCAACGCCTCGGGCCTCAATGACGGCGCGGCGGCGATGATCGTCGCCTCCGAGGCCGCCGCCCGCGTCCACGGCCTGACGCCGCGCGCCCGCGTCGTCGCCATGGCGGCCTCGGGCGTGGCGCCGCGCATCATGGGCGTCGGCCCGGTCGAGACGACGCGCAAACTGTTCGCCCGCACCGGCCTGAGCATGGCCGACATGGACGTCGTCGAGCTGAACGAGGCCTTCGCCGCGCAAGCCTTGGCCGTGTTGCAGGAGCTTGAGGTCGATCCGCGCGATCCGCGCCTGAACCCCAACGGCGGCGCCATCGCCCTGGGCCATCCCTTGGGCATGTCGGGCGCCCGCATCGTCATGACGGCGGTGGAGCAGCTTCACCGCACCGGCGGCCGCTACGCCCTGTGCACCATGTGCATCGGCGTCGGTCAGGGCATCGGCATGATCGTGGAGCGGGTATGAGCGAGCAATACGTCACGCTCGGCGACGGCTGCCGTCTGGCCTATCGCTTCGACGGCCCTGAAGACGCGCCCGTGCTGCTGCTGTCCAACTCTCTGGGCACGCGGATGGAGATGTGGGACGCCCAGATGGCCGCCTTCGCCGCCCGGTTCCGGGTGCTGCGCTATGACAGCCGGGGGCACGGCGCCTCGGACGCGCCTGCAGGCGCCTACGGTCTCGACCGGCTGGGCCGCGACGTGGTGGAGCTGCTGGACGCGCTTGGCCTAGAGCGCGTCGCCTTCTGCGGCCTGTCGCTGGGCGGCATGGTCGGTCAGTGGATGGGCGTGCGCGCGCCCGAACGACTGGAGCGGCTGGTGCTCGCCAACACCTCAGCCTTCATGGGGCCGCCCTCAGCCTGGGATGCACGCATCGCCAGCGCCCTGTCGCAGGGGATGGCGCCGCTGGCGGCGGCCTCGGTCGCGCGCTGGTTCACGCCGGACTTCGCCGCCCGCGCGCCCGATCCGGTCGCCGTCATCGAGGCCGGGCTGCTGGCCACCTCGCCGCAGGGTTACGCCGGGTGCTGCGCCGCCATCCGCGACATGGACTTAAGACAGCTGGGCGGACTGATAACGACGCCGACGCTGGTCATCTCGGGCGCCGCGGATCCGGCCACCCCGCCCGAACACGCCGCCGCCCTGGTGAAGGCCATCTCCGAGGCCCAGCTGAAGGTGCTGGACGGCGCCCATCTGTCGAACGTCGAACAGCCCGACCTCTTCGCCGACGCCGTGCTCAGCTTCCTCGCGGCCTGATCTGGCTGCGGGTGCGTTCGCGCACCAGGGCGCAGAAGCCGCCCAGCACCGAGGACCGATTGTCGCGCAGATAGGCCAGGCTCAGCTGCGTCTCCCGCTCCTCGCCCAGCAGAGGGCGATAGGCGACGCCGTGCAATTGAGCCTCCGAGGTCGATTCCGGCACGAGCGACACCCCCGCCCCCACCGACACCAGTGACAGAGCGGTCTGAATCTCCAGCGTCTCCTGAGCGATCTCGGGGGTGAAGCCCTCGGCGCGGCACAGGTCCAGCACATGGTCGGCGAAGCTGGGCCGGGGCTGGCGCGGGTAAAGGATGAAGGGCCGCACCGCCAGATCGGCCAGGGCGATGTGGCTCTGTTCGGCCAGGACGTCGGTGTCGGGCAGGGCCACGATCAGCGGCTCGCGCTGGACCACTTCGCTGACGATATCGGGATCCTGAATGCCCGGCCGCGCGAAGGCCACGTCGATGGAGCGGTCGCGCAGCGCCACCCGCAGCTCGGCCGTGTTCATGGCGTGCAGCACCAGTTCGACCTCGGGATACTGTTCGCGATAGGCGTTGAAGACACCCGGCAGGATGGAAAAGGTCGCCGAGCCGACGAAGCCCACCTGGATCACCCCGACCAGCCCCTCGGCCGCGCGGCGCGCCACGCGCACGGCGTCGGCCACCCGCGCCTGAATATCGCGGGCGCGCGGCAGCAGGGCCTCGCCCGCCGGGGTCAGCTGGATGACGCTGCGGCTGCGGTCGAACAGCAGGGCGCCGATGGCGTTCTCAAGGCTAGCGATCTGACGGCTGAGGGCGGGCTGGGCGATGTAAAGCCGCTCCGCCGCCCGGCCGAAGTGCAGTTCTTCGGCCACGGCAAGAAAATAGCGCAAACGCCGCACATCGACGCCCGAAAGGACGGCGCGCGGCAGAGGTTCCGGCATCGGCGAGCGTTTCATTCCAACATCAGAGCCTGACGCCCGGCCGCAAGGCAATAACCAAAAGGCATCAGACTCTGCCCTTTTTGTATTGGCCCATTATCAGACCCTCCGACAGTCTTCGTTTCAGGGACAAGCAACGAGCCGCGCCAAAGCGGCCCAACCCAGGAAACGACCATGACAGCGGCGCCCAGCCCGATCACGCGACCCTGCCCGGTTCCGGGCAGCCGACCCAAGCTCCAGACCGTCGTCCGCCATGTGACGGACAACGGCATCGTGGAGTTCGACTTCATCTACGGCGACCCCGACCTGAGCGTCGAACTGGTCCTGCCGCGCGCCGCCTTCAAGGAGTTCTGCCTTGAAAACGGCTGCCTGGTGACCGCCGCCGATCCCGCCGCCAGCCACGCCGTGCTGCGCCTCGTCAAGGACGGCGCCGCCCTCGAACCTGTTGGAGCGCCCCAATGAACATCGACATCCAGGCCGAGGCGATCACGCCGCGGCGTCATACCTTCTCGCACATCGCGCGGCGCTTCGGGGTCGACAAGCCCGCCTCGCGCTATGAAGAGGCGACCTATGACGTGCAGCCGGTGGTCAACTTCCACTATCGGCCGACCTATACGCCGCAGTTCGAACTGTACGACCCGCGCCGCACCCGCATCGTGATGAACGACTGGTACGTCTTCCGCGATCCGCGCCAGTTCTACTACGCCTCCTACAACATCAGCCGCGCGGCCATGCAGCAGTCGTTCGACGACGCCGTGAACTTCGTCGAGAAGCGCGACCTGATCGCCGATGTCGCCCCGGAATGGCGCGACCTGTTCGCCGCCTGGCTGCTGCCGCTGCGCCATGTGGAATGGGCGGCGAACATGAACTGCCAGCTGATCGCCGACTGGGGCTATGGGACGCAGATCACCTCGGCGGCGGCCTTCTGCGGGGCCGACCGCCTTGGCATCGCCCAGGTCATCTCGCGCATCGGCCTGCTGCTGGGTCAGGGCACGGAAAGCGCCCTGAAGGAAGCCAAGACCCAATGGCTGGAGGCCGACGTCTGGCAACCCCTGCGCCGCCTGGCCGAAGACCAGCTGGTCGTCCATGACTGGTTCGAGCTCTATGTCGCCCAGCTGATCGTGCTGGACGGCTACATCTATCCGCTGGCGACGGGCGCCTTCGACCGTGCGGGCGCGGCGCACAACGGCGCCGCCTTCTCGATGATGACCGGCTTCCTGGGCGACTGGTACGCCGACAACAGCCGCTGGACCGACGCCGTCATCAAGGCCGCCGCCGCAGAGTCCGAGGCCAACCGCATCGTTTTGGGCGAATGGTTCGAGCGCTGGTCCGCCCGCGCCGAAGAAGCCGCCCGCCCCCTCGCCGCCATGGTGTTGGGCGCCGAAGGCGACGCCACCGTCGATGCGGTCGGCGCACGCCTGCGCGAACGGATGGTCGGTCTGAACGCCTTGGAAGCGCGGGAGATGGCGGCATGACCAAGCCTGTTTCGATCAGCATTCAGAACACCCAGGACGGCTTCGCCATCGTCGAGGCCATCCTGGCCGACAACCCCGAAGCGACCAGCAACCCCTTCCCCGCCATGACCAAGATCGACTGCCCCGGCCGTCTGGAGATCCGCGCCGACAGCGTCTCCGAGCGTCTGGGCCGCGACTGGGATCCGCAGGAAATCCATCTCAGCGTCATCTCCCTGTCCGGTTCAGTGGACGAGGATGACGGCGTCTTCGCCATTTTCTGGAGGTAGGCATGACACCCCCCCGCAAACTGAGCCTGAAGCAGAAATACGGCGCCTATACGCGCGGTCTGGACTGGGATCCGACCTATCAGAAGGCCGACGACATCTTCCCCTTCGCCAAATACGAGGGGATCAAGATCCACGACTGGGACGCCTGGGAAGACCCCTTCAAGCTGACCATGGACGCCTATTGGAAGTTCCAGGCGGAGAAGGAGCGCAAGCTCTACGCCGTCATCGACTCCATGGCCCAGAACAACGGCCAGCTGGGCATCACCGACGCCCGCTATCTGAACGCGGTCAAGCTGTTCATCCAGGGCGTGACGCCGCTGGAGTATCAGGCGCACCGCCACTTCGCCCACCTGGCGCGGCACCTGCCGGGCGCGGGCCTGCGCGTGGCGGCGCAGATGCAGTCGATCGACGAACTGCGTCACTGCCAGACGCAGATCCACACCATCAGCCACTACAACAAGTATTTCGACGGCATCCACGACTTCACCCACATGCACGACCGCCTGTGGTATCTGTCGGTGCCCAAGTCCTTCTTCGACGACGCGACCAGCGCCGGGCCGTTCGAGTTCATGACGGCGATCAGCTTCGCCTTCGAATACGTCCTGACCAATCTGCTGTTCGTGCCCTTCATGTCGGGCGCGGCCTATAACGGCGACATGGCGACGGTGACGTTCGGCTTCTCGGCCCAGTCGGACGAGAGCCGCCACATGACGCTGGGCCTCGAGGCCGTCCGCTTCCTGCTGGAACAGGACGAGGCCAATGTGCCGATCGTCCAGGGCTGGATCGACAAGTGGTTCTGGCGGGGCTACCGCCTGCTGTCGCTGGTCGGCATGATGATGGACTACATGCTGCCCAAGAAGGTCATGTCCTGGGGCGAGGCGTGGGAGACCTACTATGAGCAGGCGGGCGGCGCCCTGTTCGCCGACCTGGCCCGCTATGGCATCCGCGAGCCGAAATACGCCGACGTCGCCAAGGCCGAAAAGGGCCACATGACGCACCAGGCGTGGGGCATCTTCTACAACTACACCCACGCCGCCGGCATGCACACCTGGGACATCGACGAGGCCCACATGGCCTGGCTGCGCGAGAAGTATCCCGACACCTTCGCCCAGCACTATGAGCCGCGCTATCGCAAGTGGCGCGAGCAGGCTGAGGAAGGAAAGCGCTTCTACAACGACGGCCTGCCCCAGCTGTGTCAGGTCTGCCAGATCCCGATGGCCTTCACCGAGGTCGGCGATCCGAACACCATCAGCTTCCGCGTCTCGGAGCACGGCGGCGACAAGTTCCACACCTGTTCGGACGGCTGCAAGGACATCTTCGACCACGAGCCGGAGAAGTACGCCCAGGCCTGGCTGCCGGTGCACCAGATCTTCCAGGGCAACTGCGGCGGAGCGACCCTGCCCGAGGTGCTGGACTGGTATCACATCAATCAGGGCGCCGATAACATGGACTACGCCGGATCCCCTGAAGAGGCCCAGTGGAACCGCTGGATGGAAGGGCGTCGCCCCGTCGTCCCGGTCGCAGCGGAATAAGGAGGACAGCCCATGGCCACCGCAAGCCTGCACCCCGGCTACACCGGCCCCGTCCGCGACCGGGTCGAAAACTTCAACGGCGCCCAGCTGGTCTATGTCCACTGGGAGGAGCATCTGAACTTCTGCTCGGCGATCACCCTGCCCCTGCCGCCGCAGACGCCCTTCGCCGCCCTGACCGGCGAGATCCTGCCGTCTCTCTATGCGGTGGATCCGGAATGGGCCGAGGTCGACCTGTCCAAGGCCCGCTGGATGTTGGACGGCGCCGACTGGACGCCCGATCCGACCCTGTCGCTGGCCGATCAGGGCGTCGGCCACAAGTCGCTGATCCGCTTCTGGACCGGCCCGTCCGCCACGGCCTGAGGATACGCCGATGCCGACCCTGACCATCGAACCGATCGGCGAGACCGTTGAGGTCGCGCCCGGTCAGACCCTGCTGGACGCCTGCCTTCGGGCCGGCGTCTGGCTGCCCCACGCCTGCGGCCACGGCCTGTGCGGCACCTGCAAGGTCGAGGTGCTGGAAGGCGAAGTCGATCACGGCGGAGCCTCCCCCTTCGCCCTGATGGATTTCGAGCGTGACGACGGCAAGACCCTGGCCTGCAGCGCCATGCTGCTGAGCGACACGGTCATCGAGGCCGACGTCGATGAGGACGAAGACGCCCGACGCATCACCGTCGACGACTATGTCGGCCTGGTCGAGCGTCGCGAGATGATCACGCCGGACATCATGGCCCTGTGGCTGCGTCTGGACGGCGCGGGGATCGACTTTCAGGCGGGCCAGTACGTCAACCTGCGCCTGCCGGGCATAGAGGGCGCCCGCGCCTTCTCCATCGCCAGCAGCCCGGCCGAGCCGAACCTAATCGAACTGCACGTCCGCCGCGTGCCCGGCGGCGCCGGCACCGCCTGGCTGCACGACGAACTGAAGACCGGCGACCGGCTGGCGTTCACCGGGCCGATGGGCCGCTTCTACGTCCGCCGCTCGGCCGAGAAGCCGCTGATCTTCCTGGCGGGCGGCTCGGGCCTGTCCAGTCCCAAGGGCATGATCCTGGACCTGCTGGAACAGGGCTATTCCGAGCCGATCACCCTGCTGCACGGCGGACGGCGCCCGTGCGACCTGCATTTCGGCGACCTGTTCCGTCGGCTGGAGGCCGAGCACGACAACTTCCGCTATGTCCCCGCCGTCTCCCAGCTCGAGGCCGACGACGTCTGGGACGGCGAGGTGGGATACGTCCATGAAGCGGCCGAACGGCTGTTCGAAGGACGGTTCAGCGGCTGTCAGGCCTACCTGTGCGGGCCGCCGCCGATGATTGAGGCGGGCGTCACCGCCCTGATGAAGGGCCGCCTGTTCGAGCGGGACATCTTCATGGAACGGTTCCTGACGGCGGGCGACGCCGAGGCGACGGCGCGCTCGCCCCTGTTCCGCAAGATCTGACGCCGAAACGCCGCGTCTGAGGGGGCGCGGCTCAACCCAAAACCGAGCGGGTTTCCTACCGGCGCATTTGCGCCGGTAGGCGGCCTGCGCCCGAGAATATCCAAGGGAGGGAACGACAATGAAGACACTGAAAATCACCACCCCCGTGATGGCCGCAGGCCTGGCCATCGGGATCGCAGGCGCCGCCCAGGCAGGTGAGACCCGAGGCACGGCCTACGCCGATGGCGCAGAATCCCTGGGCGTGGCGCAACTGCCGCCGCCGGGAACCTATCTGCTGACCTACACCAACTATTACACCGCCGACCGCCTGAACGACGGCGACGGCGACAACCTTGTCCCAGACTTCTCGCTCAACGCCTTCGCCAACATCGCCCGCGTGGTCCACGTCAGCGACAAGACCTTCCTGGGCGCCACGGTCGCCGCCCACGCCCTGATCCCTGTCGTCAATCTGGACGTGAAGGCGGGCGGTCAGAGCCAGAGTAATTTCGGCCTAGGCGACATCATCGTCAGCCCCCTGGTGCTGGGCTGGAAGAAGGGCGACTGGAACCTGGTCGCCACGGTCGACACCTTCATCCCCACCGGCGACTACAAGGCAGGCGATCTGGCCAACATCGGCCGTAACTACTGGACGTTCGAGCCGGTCTTCGCCGCCACCTACGCCCAGCCCGGCGGCGGGTGGGAAGCCTCGGCCAAGGTGATGTACGACTTCAACACCACCAATGACGACACCGACTACAGGTCGGGCCAAAGCCTGCACACCGACGCGGCGGTGGCCTACACCACCGGCAAGCTGACGCTGGGCCTGACCGGCTACTATTACCGCCAGACCACCGACGACAAGATCGGCGGCGCCCGCATCGGCCCCGACGGCGTGCGCGGCGAAGCCTTCGCCCTCGGCCCCCTGGTCCGCTACGTCGTCGGCAACGTCCCCGTCACCGCCCAGTGGCAGCACGAGTTCCACGCCGAAAATCGTCCCCAGGGCGACAAGTTCTGGGTCAAGGCGGCCTTCCGCTTCTGACAACGCCCCCGGAACGGAAGCCTGCGCTTCCGCTCCGGGCGACCCTATCGCCTCAGAACTTGCCGATCAGGTTTACGAACCAACCGCGTTCGTCATAGCTGAGGTCGCCCAGATCATCGGAATAGTCGGTGAAGTTGTAGCCTAGGCCCAGCTTCACGTGATCGCCGAAATGGCGATAGACCCCGACCAAAGCGCCCAGACGGCTGTCGTGAGCCTCCTTGATCGACAGCTCGCGCACCTCGACCAGGACGTCCCAGCGGCGGACGATCTGATAGTCGGCGCGCACGGCCCAGAAGACCGCCTCGCTGTCGAACCAGGGCGCGCTTTCATCACGCGAGGCGCGCAGTTCGCCCAGACGCCAGGCGACCTTGACCCCGACCGCCAGACGCGGCGTGACCTGATAGGTGCCGTCGATCGCGGCGATGTGGCTGCGCTGGGCGTAGTCCAGCGACTGACCCAGGGCGTCCACCTGAGCCGGCGACGGCAGGTCGGCCAGATAGGTGTACTTGGTCAGCAGGTTCAGCCGGTCGTTGTCGACCGGGCGATAGGCCCCGGCCAGCGCCAGCTCATAGTAGTCGGCGTTCATCGCCATCGCCTGATCAGAGTTGGACAGGGAGATGTTGGCCTTGGCGAACAGGCGCAGCGACGGCGTGGCCTTGTAAGTGACCTGGTTGCGGGTGGCGACCGTGGTGCGCTCGCCGACCGTGTCGCCCTCGTCCTTGCGGTACTCCAGCGCCGAGGCCCAGCGCAGGCGGTCGCTGCCATAGTCGGCAGTGGCGCCGATGGCCATGCGGTCGATCTCCTGACCCAGGGCGTCCGCCAGAGAGCCGGTCTCGTAGCGCGCGCCGAAGGTCCAGGCCTCGATGGGGCTGAAGTCCACGCCATAGGCCTGGGTCCAGCCGGTCGGGCCGTCCCCGTGGTCATAGCGCTGCTCGGCGAAGACGTTGGTCTTCTCGCCCATCTGCTGACGCGCGCCGCCGGTCAGGCGGCCCAGACGCCCGCCGGTCATGGCGTCGGGGTTCTCGCCGGCCAGGGCGTAGCCCAGATAGAGGCTGCCGCGATCCGTCATGGCGAAGTCGGCCCGCACATCGGCGCCGAAGTCCATGTCGCCGTCCGAGACCTCGCCCTTGAACCTGAGCCGGTCGTGGACCTGATATTCGCCGCCGAGGCCGAAGCGGTCGTTCGATTCCCGGCCACCGTCGTGGTCCAGCGTCGCCTGGGCAAAGGTCCAGACGGCCCAGGGGGCGTCGCGCTGTTCGACGTTCGGGGTCTCAGGGTTCGGCGTGTGGCGGTAGCCGACCGAGACGGCCGCGTCGGTCCGCGTGCCCTCGCTAGGCGGCGGCACGTACAGCGGGCTGTAGGGCGTGCGCTGGCCCTGCTGCTTGTCCGAACGGACGCCGATCGAGCCGAACCAGCCCGCCGCCGTTTCGCGACGCAGGCCGACCTCGACCGCGTGGCGCTCGGTCAGGCGGCCATCGGTGACGTCGCCCTTGGCCTGAAGGCGAACCGTGTCGCTGAGCGCCATGTCGAAGACGCCGCCGTACTGATCCAAGGTCTCGCCAAAGGTCAGCTCGCCGGGGGCCGAGAAGCCGGCCTCGCGCGTCTTCCAGTAGCCGCCGAAGCGCCCGTCGCGCTCCAGTCCCAGTTCGTCCAGCTGACCGGCGAAGGTCAGGCTGACGGCGTTGGCCTTGTCCGCCTCGGTCTGGACCTTGGTGAAGTCATAGCCGCCGGTGGACGACAGGAAGGCGCCGTCGCCGGGCCCGTCGGCCTGGGCGAACTCCAGCTTCACGAAGCTGTTGGGCGCGTGCTGGTACAGCAGGTCGGCGCCGAACAGATCCTGCGACGCCTGATCCTCGCCCTGGTGATAGGCGCTGCCCGCCACGCGAAGACGATCGTTCAGCCAGTGCTGCGCCCGGCCGCCCGTGGTGAAGGCCTCAGGACGGGTCAGGCCCGGCGAGTACTCATAAGTGGCCACCACCCAGACCGGGTTCCCAGCCAGCGACGACTGGGACACGAAGCTATTCGCATCCGCCGTCATCGGCGGCGGGTTGCGCATGACGACCCGGCCCTGAAGGTAGTTCACCTCATAGTCGCGGGCGGCGATCAGTTCCTGACGCTCCAGCACCAGGCCGGAATCCTTGTCGCGAACTTCCAGGAAGACCCGCTCCGAGCCCGGCGCGATGTCGCGGTTGCGGAAGAAGTAGACCGAACCCCCGGTCGAGGCGAAGTCCTCACGGCTGGCCACTGTGCCGGGGTCGGCGGCGAAGGCGGTGACCTCGGTGCGACGCTCGCCGGTCGCGGTCACCGCATCGCTGCGCCAGTCCAAATTGGCGCCGTAGAGGGTCCGCTGGTGACGGATCAGCTCATTACCGCCCAGACGACTCTGGAACACGCCCCACATGGCGTCGGTGTTCTCATTCTCGGCCCGCACATAGAAGCGGCCATAGGTCGGGGCGTCCTCGACCGTGACCGAGTCGTCGCCATAGACCGGATAGTGCATCTCCGGGTCGATGCGGCGCAGCAGCGAGCGCGGGTCTTTTTCCAGGAAGCCGTCGAACAGGCTCTTCAGCGGCTGCTCGCCGGTGTCGGCCGAGGCCGTCAGGCGCCAGCCGTTCTTCACCACGCCCTTGAAGTAGAAGGCCAGACGGCCGTCGACGAAGTCGTTGCGGTGATCGCCCGCATCGCCCAGCAGTTCATGCTTGGCGGCGTCGAAGCTGCGGCTGCCCGCCGTGATGTCGGCGATGCCGACGAAGAAGCGGTCGGTGCGCGGCAGGACGATCTCGCGCACCAGATCGACCGGGGCCTGACCGGGACGCGCCACCTGAACGGCGACGGCGGCGGTGTCGGCAGGGACGATCTGCTGGACCATGAAGCGGCCCGTGCGGTCGACCGGAACCACGGTCCCGAAGGCGGTGACGCGGGTTGCAACGTCCTCGACCTCGCCGCTGATAGTGACGGCGGCGCCCTTGACCGAGATGGCGTCGACGACGCGCATGTTCTCAAACAGAGGCCCTGCATGTATGTCCGGCTTGGCGACATTAACCGCATGGGTCACGTCCAGCGTCAGGGCCGAAGTCTGGTCGTAGCGTCCTTCGGCGTCATAGACGCGCAACACATAGCGATAGCGATGCTCGCCCGGCTGATCCCGCTCGGTCGTCCACAGCACCGGCTCGCCTAGACGCGCCGGAATGACGGTCAGAGGCGTGGCCTCGACGCTCTGATCAGCGCGGAAGATGCGAACCTCGGCACGGTCGATATAGGCCGCATAGTTGCTGAGGGTGAAGAAGCGCACGGCGTCGCCGGCGCGGATCACCGGCTGGTCGGCGACGATGCTTAGGACCGGACGCACGTCAAAGGCCGTGGCCTGAACCCGCACGTCTGCTTCAGCCAGGGCCATGTCCTGACGGCGCTGGCGATCGGCGCGCAGATCGTCGCCGCCCTCCCCTTCCCCGTCGATGCTGACGCGGAACGGCCCGGCCGCCCCGCGATCCGCCGCTTCCAGGTTGGAGCCGACGCCGCGACGCTCCAGCGCCGCATCGTCCGCCACCGGGCCGCAGGGGCGGTCGGTGTCGCGTCCGCAATAGACCTGACGGTCATTGGCGGCGGCGTCCTGGGCTTGAACACCCGTCGCGAGGGCGATGGCTGATTCGCCCATCAGCAGGGCGGTCAGCAGCTTGTTCGACGCGCCGATCATTGCACGCCTCCCTCACGAGGGGTGGACAGGACGACGGTCTCCTCTTCGACGACCAGTCGGTAGCGGCCGCGCTCGTCGTTCCAGCGGTCCTGGAGGCGACGACGGACCTGGGCCACGCGGTCCTTGATCAGGTCCGCGCTTTCACCTTGCGAGGCATAGGCCAGACGTAGGACCGAGGGACGCTCGGCCAGGGTCGCGATCAGGCCCTCGAACTGCTGCGCGAACTCCGGACGCAGGGTCTCGCCGTCGAAGGCCTCGCCGTTGAGGTCCAGACGGACCACGCGGTGCAGGCCGGCTCCGAAGTTCAGGCGGGCGAACTTGCCGCGCGTCAGGCGCACCGTTTCCGGGTTGCCCGAGGTGACGCGGTAGCCCGTCGGCAGGGTCCGGTCGTCCAGCTTCACGATGAAGTTGGAGCCGCGGTCCTCGTTCGGGATCATCGGGCAGGTGATGTGATACCGGCCCTCGGCGTCCGTGGTGATCAGCAGACCGCGCGCGGTCGCCAGACGCACCCCCGGCAGACCCGGTTCGCCGTCGTCCTGAACGCCATTGCCGTTCCGGTCGTCGAAGACCTTGCCCAGAATGTCGGTGCAGTCGAAGTCCGGATCAGGAATCATCCGCACCGTGGCCTCGGCCAGGTTGGAGATGACCTGATCGACGATCGGGTTCACCGCAAAGGCGACGTTGGTGTGCTCGCCCTCGACCACGCCCGAACCGACCACCAGGATTAGCTCCAGACGCTTGGTCTCGCCCGCCGCGAAGGTCAGGTCGTTCCAGGTCAGCAGGCGGCCGTTCTGGATCGGCTCAACCGCCGCGCCGTCGATGCGGGCGCTGCCCTCGCGATAGCGGAAGCCGGCCGGCGTGCGATCCGTCAAAGTCACGCCCGGCACCGTCCCGGCCAGCGTATTGCGGGCCGTGATGACGTAAGGGACCAGACCGCCGCGCACGACGTTGACCATCGGGGTCGTCTTGGTGACTTCGATCGCCCCCTCCAGGATCGGGTCCAGAGGAATGTTGTTGTTGACGACATTGGCCGAGACGCCCGGCGTCAGGTTCAGCGACAGGACATAGCCGGTCGTCATCGTGCCGGTGGCGCAGTTCTCAACTGTGCCCGCCGGCGGCGGCCCGTTGCTGGTCGAGACCAGCATGGGGTCCGGCGTCGCATGGACCGTCAGCGGCCCGACGCATGGCGGCAGGATGCTGGACGGCTGGATCGGGTTGTAGCTGCCATTGGGCGGCGTCACAGACAGGGTGTAGACGCCTGCCGGAGCCGCATTAAGCAGTTGGAAGTAATACAACCCGAGGACGTCGACGGTCTGGCGCGCGGAGCCCGAGCCGCCCAGCAGATGATGGGCCGGATCGAAGCCGGCGGGACCGTTGATCTCGACCACCGCGCCCTGCACCGGGGTCCGGCGGACAGCGTCATAGACGACGCCCCAGGGATCCAGCGGCAAGGACTGCTGCGGGACGGTGGCGCCGGGCTGCAGAGTAACGCCCGTCAGTTCACGGTCCTTCAGCGTGGCGCCGCCCGCGTTCGAGGCCGAGACGACGCCGTCGACGAAGGTCGCGCCGGTCTCGTTCGGACGTGCGCCGCCGTAGGCCGCATTGTTCTGCGGATGGCGGAAGCGAACCGCATAGCCCGAACCCGGCGCCACGCCGGTGAAGGCGTAGCCGCCGTCGGCGCCGGTACGGACCGTGACCATCAGCACGTCATTCAGGAATAGCTCCACGGTCCAGTCGGACTGAGGGGCCTCGCCGCCGCCGCGTGCGCGGTCATGGTCGGCGTCCATCCAGACCGAGCCGGAGATGGCCGCATCCGCGCCGCGCTCGCCGAACAGATAGCCGGTCGCCTCGGCTGCGGGAGCCAGGACGATGCCGGAGATGACGTCGCCGCCGTCCGACAGACCGCCGGACGTGCCGGGCGTGTCGAGACCGTCGTCATAGCCATCCGGCTGGGTCTCCGTGACCGTATAGGCGCCGCCCGGCAGATCGGTGAAGCGATAGGCTCCATCGGGCCCCGAGACGACTGTGCGGGTGACGCTTTCGCCGCGCGCATCCGTTCCCGTCAGCGTCAGGGTGACGCCGCCGATTACAGGTTCGTTCGCGTCGTGGACGCCGTTGTTGTTGGTGTCGTTGTAGGTCAGACCCGACAGCGAACCGGTCCGCTCGCCGAAGTCGACGGTCGGAGGCGTCTGGTCGGGGCGGATGGTCACAGGCACGCGATTGGAGGGGTTCTCCGGTCCCTCGCCGTAACCTTCCGGCTGAATCTCGACCACGACGTAGTCGCCGCCGCGAATGTCGCCGAAGCTGTAGGAGCCGTCCGGGCCCGTGGTCGTCGTGGCCACCAGTTCGCCCGAAGGCTTGCGCAGTTCGACCACCACGCCTTCCAGAGGACGGTCCCCAGGCCCGTTGGAGCCGTCCAGGTTCACGTCCACATAGACCGTGCCGTTCAACCCCTGCCCCCGCTCGCCGAAGGCGTAGTCGGTCGCGTCCACGCCCGTCGGAAGGACGATGTTGTGGATACGATCGCCGTCGACCTCGACCAGACCGCCGACCGAGCCCGCGCTATCGCGACCGTCAGCGAAGCCTTCAGGCTGGGCCTCCGTCAGTTGGTAGTTTCCAGCTAGCAGGTCGTCGATGCGCCACTCGCCCGTCGCGCCCGTCGTCGCCGTGCGCGTGACCGATTCACCGGCCGCGTCCGTCCCCGTCAGGGTCACGATCACGCCCGCGATCGAGGCCTCGCCCGCCTGGCGCACGCCGTCGTCATTGGCGTCGACGAAGACATGGCCCGCGATGCTGCTGACGGTCTCGCCGAAGTCCACGACCTGGGCGGCGCCCGGCGTCAGATTCACCGCCACCTCATTGGGCGTCGAGGAGCCGTAGCCGTCAGGCTGGACCTCGCGGACCGTGTAGTCGCCGCCGGGCAGGTCGACGAAGCTGTAGGTTCCGTCCGGTCCGGTCGTCGTCGTGGCGATGACCACGCCGTCCTTGACCAGTTCGATCGTCACGCCGGGAATCGGAGGCTCGCCGCCGCCGTTCACGCCGTCACGCTGCGGATCCTTGTAGACCGTGCCGGTGATCACCACAGCGCGTTCGCCGAAGACATAGTCCACGCCCTTCTGGCCAGCCTCCAGGGAGATGGCGGTGATGGCGTTGGCCGCCGCAGAGGCGTCGAACACCGTATTGGGCGCCACGCCGCCGACGCTGCCCACGCCTTCACGGCCGTCGGCGAACTGGGTCGGCTGGCTTTCCGTCAGGGCGTAGGTTCCCTTCGGCAGATCATCGAACCGATAGGCGCCGCCCGCGTCTGTAACGACGACGCAGGTCTGGGTCGGGTCGAGCGCCGCGCGCCAGGCGCAGATGTCCTGACCGTCCGCCGTCACGCCCGACAGGGTGACGGTCACGCCCGACACGGCGGTCTCGCCGGGTTGGCGCGCGCCGTCGTCATTGGCGTCGATGAAGACGCCGCCGGCCAGCGAGCCCGGCAGTTCGCCGAAGGCGTAGTTGGCCCCTAGGCCGCCGGTCGGCAGGACGATGCCGCGGATGACGTCGTTTCCGACCTCGCCGCCGACACTGCCCACGCCTTCCTGACCATCGAAGAAGTTCGACAGGGGCGGCGTGTTCTGGGCCTGCTCGGTCAGGGTGTAGCCGGTCGCGTCCGACCCCGGAACGCCTAGGAAGATAAAGCCGCCCGTCGCATCGGTGACGGCCGTGCAGTCAGCCAGATCGCAGACGTTCTGACCGTTCGCCGTCGCGCCCGACAGAGTCATGGTCACGCCCGGAATCCCGGCCTCGCCCGCATCGCGGACGCCGCTGGCGTCGCGATCGATATAGACATAGCCGCTCAGCCCCTGGCCCGTGCCGCCGAAGTCATAGTTGGAGGCGGTCGAACCGGCGAACACGACGATGTCGCTGATGCCGACGGCCGTCAGGCCGGGCGAGGCCGCATTCGGTCCCGCCACTCCGTTCGACGTCCCGCCCAGGGCGCCGACATAGGCGCCCGTATGGGTCAGACCCGGCGCGGGCGTGATCGCCAGCTGATAGTCGCCGGGACGCAGCACCTGGCAAATCGGCGAGGCGTCCGCTGCGTTCGGGAAGCGGTACAGGCCCGTGGCCGTGGTGGTGATGGAGCAATCCACCGCCTGCCCCAGGTCGTTAGTCCCGCTCAGTCGGACGATCGCTCCGGCCAGGCCGGTCGTTTCCGTCGTCGCGCGCGTGGCGTCGGCGTCCGGGTCGAGGAAGACCATGCCGCCCAGCGTCGAGGTCGGCAATTCGCCGAAGTTGCGCCCGGTCAGATTCGAGCCCGGCGCCACCAGGCCGATGTCGAAGCCTTCCGGCGCCGTACGGCCGCTGGAGCCGGGGATCACGGCGTTCCCGCCGTTGGCGTCCAGACCGTCAGACGCGCCATTGGGCTGGATCAGCTGCGTGATCGTGTACTCCGCCGCACCCGAAGGCGGCACGGAGTTGAAGACGTAATGACCGTCGGCGTCGACCGACGCGGTCAGATTCACCGCCCCGCCCGCATAGTCAGCGCCCGTCAGACGGATATGGGGCGTCGAGGCGAAGTCGCCGGGCGCGAAACCCGCCTCGCCCGCGTCGCGCAGACCGTTATTGTTCACGTCGCGATAGACGTAGCCCGACACGCGCGCAGCGCCGATCTCCTGGAACAGATATCCCGTCGCCTGTGTGACGGCGGGCAGGTTAATGTCCGCGATGACGTTGGTCGCCGGCGTGCTGCCGTAGGCGGCGTTGTTCACCACGCCCCCCGCCGAGCCGACGGTCTCATTGCGGTCGAACACGCCGGCGGGCTGGGTCTCCACGATCTGGTAGACGCCTTCAGGCAGGCGATCGAAGACGAAGGCGCCCGTCGCGTTCGTATCCGTGGCGCGCGCCGTGACGGCGTTGCCGAAGGCATCGGTCCCGGTCAGCGTCAGGCGGACTCCGCCCATGCCTTCGCCGCTGTCGACCACATCGTTCAGATTGTCGTCGCGATAAACCACGCCCGCGATCGAGGACTGGGCGACACGGGTCGTCTCGGTCTTGGAGTTGTTGTTGGGATCGGTGTCGCGGCTGATCTCCACGCCATCGCCGTCCCGCCCAGGAGCGATGCGAGCCGTATTGGTCAGGTCCGTATCCAGCGCGCCGGCGTAGGGATAGGCCGCCTTAGCGAACACAGTCAGGGTCACGACGTCGCCGTTGCCGGGGAACAGGCCGTCCAGCACGCACAGGACGGTGCTCGTGCCCGAGCAATTCATCGCCGAAACGGCCGCCGAACCGCTGGTCATGACGGTCTCGCCTCCCACACGGGTCCAGCCGCTGGGCAATTGGTCGGTGACGCGCACCTGGGTCGTCGGCGAGACGCCGTTGTTGCGCACCACGATGCGATACTCGACCGGCTGGTTGATCTGAACCGGGGAATCCGTGACGCGGGTCTTGCTGACGACCTCAAGGTCCGTCGCAGGCAGGACCGTCGTCGTCTGAACCGCCGTATTGTTGGCCAGCTCGCGGTCGGCCTGGCTCACCGTCGTATTGTCCTGCTCCAGCGACACGATCTCGGCGCTGTTGGAGAAGGTCATGGGCCCGGTCGGCGCCGGACCCGTCACCGCCATATGCAGGCGGAAAACGACCTGGCGACGCTCGTCCAGATAGTTCAACGCCGGATCGGTCCCGTGCAGGCGGCATTCGATGTTGGCGCCGACCGTCACGCAGGCCGGAGCCGGGGGCGTGTAAAGGGTCAGGCCGCTGTTGGCGCCCACAGGGTTCACCTCGAACCGCGACAGGCTCATCGTGTAGCCGGCCGGCGGCGCGGGAATGTCCGTAATGACGATATTGCCCGCGCGCGAGGGGCCGAAGTTGGAGGCGCGCAGGTCATAGACCAGCTCCGAGCCGAAAGGCATCGGATCAAAGGCGGCGCTCGGCTCCTGCTTGGTGATGGCCAGATCCATAATCGGAGCGGACACGTCGTGAGGCAGTTCCACGCTGTTGTTGCTCGTGTTCGATTCCGTCGTGGTCGTCGTCACCGTCGCCGTGTTGACGTGACTGATCGGGAAGCCGGAGGTAGCGCCGCCGAAGGGGAAGCGGGCCCGGACCTCCTGCCTGATCTGATAGGTCTGGCCGCGGTTGATCGTCCCCATGTCACAGGTGATCTCGCCGTTCGCATCGGTCTTGACGCACGTGGCCCCGCTCTTGGTCGTGGTCGGCGGCCCGATCAGTTCAAACCGCGCCGGATCGATGACGTCCTTGACCACCACGCTCGCGGCCGGGTTCGGCCCCAGGCCGCGGACGCTGATGGTGTAGGTCGCCACCACGCCCACCTGCGCCGGGTTGGGCGCGATGGTCTTGGCGTTCAGGGTGATGTCCGTGATCGGCGCGATGTCATAGGCGGCCGTCGACTGGTTGTTCGCCAGATTGAGCTCAGTCGTGTCCGGCGACGTCACGCGGGCGACGTTGTCGAAGCGGCCGCTTTCAACCGGTCGACCGATGCGCACCACGGCGCTTTCGCTCCCGCCAGCGGCCAGGTCGGTCACGGTCCAACTGATACGGCCGTTCGAGGCCGTATAGGCGGGCGCGCCCAGCGACGCCGAAGCCACGCCGAAGCCCGTGATAAAGCCGCCGCCATTGATGAAGTTCGGCAGGTCGTCGGTGACGACCACGGTGCGCGCGACATCGCCGCCCAGGTTGCTGACCGTGAAGCGAATATAGAAGGCGTTGTCCGTGACGGCGACCGGCAGGTCCGGCGTCTGTGACCACGGGCCTGTAGGACTGAGGCCGACCTCCTTGACGATCGACAGGTCAGCGGCGTTCGGCGTCGAGCGCGAACCCGCCGTGGCGCAGTCATTATCGACATTGGGGTCTGAGGGCGTGGCCGTCGAGCCTCCCGTCGCGCCCGTGCAAGCGCGGTTAGATAGGTCCAGGTCGATGCCGCTGCCCGCCCTCGTCTTCAGCGACAGAGCGGCGTCCGCCCCCACCGCCAGAGATCCCGGCCCCGCCAGTTCACAGACGATCTCAAGACCGGTCTGCGAGCAGACCCAAGGCGCATCCGCTGACACATAGGTCTCATCCGCCGTTACCGTGTCGGTGATCCGGAGCGGGTTGGCGGGACTATAGTTAAGGACAGACGGCCCGTTGTTGCGGACGCTGATGGCGCTGGTCATGATCTCGCCGGCGGCCACAGGGTTCGGCCCCTTGGTCTTGGCGATGCTCAGATCCGAGCTCGGCTCGGCGATGCGATAGTCGGCGCTGGCCGTGTCGTTGCCGCCCACAGGATCCGTCACCCCGGCTGGCGGCGTCACCTTGACCGAATTGACGACCGAGCCCGACGTCGCGGCGATCGCGGTCACGGGAATCTGGAAATTCTGGCCCTGGCCGACAGACAGGCCGCCCGCGACGCAGGTGACCGTCTGCCCCACGGCCGAACAGCCGGCGGGAAGCGAGCCGATCCCGAACTCCGGCGCGATCTCATCGACGATCAGCGCACCGGTCATCGTCAACGGTCCCAGGTTTCGCACGCCTAAGGTGATGGTCGTGCTGTCGCCCCGGATAATGGTCGACGCCATGGACTTTTGCGCAACGAGGTCCGCGCCCGGTTCAATCGTCGTGATGACCGGAGGCGCAGTGTTGTCGTTCGGCGCCGGGTCCAAAACCGTCGGGCTGGTCAGCTCGACGAAGGCGTTGTTGGTGATTGTGCCGCCGCTCGCCAGCACCCGCCCCGTCACCTTCACCGGCGGCAACGCCCCCATGGTCGCCGGTCCGGTGTAGTCGCACGTCACGATTCCGGCGGAGTGGCCGCAGGTCCAGTGGCTGCCGCTAGCGGACATGAATTCGAAATCGCTGGCCGCCGGCAGGTTGTCGATCAGCCGAATGGCGCCGGTGGCGTCCGGGCCGCTGTTCGTGACGTTGAGGGTGTAGGTCAGGATTCCGCCGCCGGGGATAGAGCCGTCCGGCTCCCCGTCGTCCTTGAGGACAGAGAGATCCGCCCCCGCCTGAACCGCTGGCGAGACCACGAGCGTGTCGTTGAGCGGGTTGCTGTCGACATTGGTGTCGCTGGCGATCGTCGCCGTGGACGTGCGCGATCCCGTCGCCACCGCGTCAGCGGCAAAGCCGAAGCTGAAATCCCCAGCCGCCAGAGTCGGCAAGGCGCACGTCAGCGTCTGGCTCCCGACAGCACCCGTCAGGCCGCAATAGGACGGCAGATCGCCCGGCCACACCACGAAGTGCGCGGGGACCACGACGGTCACGACAGCGTCGTCGACCGAACCCGGCCCATTGTTCGTCACGCGTATGGTGAAGCTAGTCTGCGCGCCGTTCGCTACGGGATCGGGCGACCAGGTGTAGTCGGAAACCTGAAGATCCGCCGCCGCCGCAACGCCGGCCGCCCCCATCAAGGCCAGAGGCGCCAGGATCCGCGCCATGCGCAGCGCCACGCGCTTGAAGGAGTTCAACAGTTGCAACACGTCTCGGCTCTCCCGTTCGACAGGAAAATCGGAGAGCGATCCAGTACGACCATGCAGCATTGCGCTGGGCACATGGAGGAGCCCAGCTTGCGAACCGGCTTTCGCCGCCCCGCGCCACCATTGCGCTTCATCGCCCCCGACAGGTCGAATGAGCCGCCCTGTTAGCGCCAAACGACGTCCACGGCCACGCTTGAACTTTAATTAAGTTATTGATTTCATATAGATTTACACTCTTTCGCTCGATCCGTTCTGTTTGATGCGGATAGCGGCACGGCGGTCACCAATGAGGCCCGCAGATCATCGCCGACTTGTTTTCGGCGCAAACAGCAGAAAGCCCCGGAGCTTTTGGCTACGGGGCTTTGTAAGCTTGGGTGCGGGAGCAGGATTTGAACCTGCGACCTTCAGGTTATGAGCCTGACGAGCTACCGGGCTGCTCCATCCCGCGGCAAG